>JBLHLU010000063.1:0-15854 GCA_047623385.1 Paraglaciecola psychrophila | reverse complement strand
AGTGGCCAGCTTATTGCCGGTGTTCATCCATTGGCCGCCAAATTCTATTAGGCCCGATAAACTTAGTCCGAGGGTAAAAAATAAGTAGCACAGGCCGGCAACAAACCACGGTGACTGTAGCTGAAAGCCCCAGCCGATGGCTTCTCCGGCACTTTGTAAACTGATGAGTACGGCTGCTACCGCGACAAAGCTGAGGATAACACCGGCGCTATACACTAGTCCGTGAGTGCCTTGGGACTGCTCACTGTTATTGGCAAAAGACAGCACTTTTAGGCTCAGTACCGGAAATACGCAGGGCATAAGATTGAGGATGGCACCGCCAATCAGTGCCAGCAGCAGCATCAATGGAACACTGGTAGCCGGTTTGCTAGGAGTGATGGCGGCAGCGGGGGTGCTGTCTGGACCTGCTGTTAGTGCTCGGGCCCCGTTGCTGTCCAGCTTATAGAAACGGGTCTGCGGCGGATAACACAGGCCCGCATCGGCACAGCCTTGGTAGGTAATGGCCAGTGTTAGGGTGTCGTTGCTGGGCAGCTCATTTAGCATGACATCGAGGTTGTGGTAATACACTTCTACCTGGCCAAAATACTCGTCTTCTTTTGCCAGCCCCGCTGGAATGATCGCTTCGATGCTGCTGGTATTGTTGTTGTCATCGAGCAGCTGAAATTTGAGATTGTGGCGATAGAGGTAATAATCACTGGCAATCTGCCAATTTATTCGCACAGTGCCGTCGCCCGCGGGCCCTTCGACGTTGAGGATGTAGGCCTGGTCTACTGCCAAAAATGCTACTGGCGCGATGACCTCGGGACTGTTAAGGGAGCTCTGACGATTGTTTGGGGCTGAATTTCCAGTGCCGTTTCCAGCAACGTTTTCAAGACGGCTCTCAAGGCTAGCCCCAAGATTATCCCCTACACGGTTGCCGGTAGTACTAGTGAGCGGGTCAATAGCGTTCAGTTGGGCCTGCAGTGGGGCCTGGCACAACAGTAGCAATACCGCGGTGGTTAATAGTCGAATAGCTGTCATAGCATGTGCTCGGTTACTTGTTCTCGTCAGCTTGTTACACTAGCTCGCAAAGGGCGCTAAGTGTAGCGCAATTTGAAATTGAAATTTCACATTAGTTCAGCCGCGCAGCCGGCTGTGGCACATTTATAGTGCTATGTTATAGGAGTGTATTCACTTTGCCTGTCGCTCTCAGTCTATCGACGTTTGCAACGTTTCGCTGGGTGCTGTTGCTGGCAGCACTGTTACTAGCGTCCTGCGCCCCACAGCGGCTACCAACTGGAAGTCCCACTACCGCCGAAGAAGTGCCGGCAGTGGTCAGTGAGCAGCAGCTTGAGCGGCGCCGTCAGGTCGCAGAGCTATTGTCCCGGGCAGTCCGGCAATTGCGCCGGGATCGACTGATGGTGCCTGCGGGTGACAGCGCCTACGAGTATTTTCAGCAGGTGCTGCGGCTGGAGCGGGAAAATGCAGCTGCACAGCGCGGTATAGCCGCGGTCAACGCGCGTTATTTGCAGCTTGCCGAAGAGGCTTTTCGCGGCGGTGACTACGCGCGGTCTCAGCGGATGTTGACCGGGGCTGGCAGGGTGGCGACGACGGCGGCTCAGATTGACATGCTGCGCCTGCGCTACCGTGCTCCAGCTCTGGCCGCCAATGAATTTCTGTTGCAGTTACGCCAGCTCGACAGCCGCAACGAGGCGCTACTGCACTATTTGCAAGAGCTAACTGATAAGCTAGTGGCAGCTCATTCGCGATTGCTTATCGTCGCCCGCAACGATGCCGAAGGTCGCTGGCTGTACCAACAGATGCGACAAATGGCGGGTGGCTATCGGCTGCGGGGCAATATACAAGTGGGGCCGCGGCCGCGAATCATTTTGCTCGATTTGGCGGCGAGTTAGGATCGACGGCAATGGGCAATACGTTGGTATTAAACACTAGAAAAGGGTCATTGAGAGTATTTTCAGTCCCTGTTTTACGTTATTCAGCTGAGATTTTACGGTATAGTGAACACTCTTAAACTAACAGTGAGGTGATTGGTGGTTAAACGCATAGGATTGTTGTTACTCAGTGCGCTGCTGTGCGGCCAACTGCAAGCCGCTATTACCGTCGATGAAGGGTATATCAGAGGTCTGCCACCGGGGCAGAAGACCACCGCGGCATTTATGCGGCTGCACAACAGTAGTAGTCAGAGCATTCGTATTATCGGCGTGACTAGTCCCGCTGCCCAGCGGGCAGAATTTCACCGCAGTAGTCACAGTGGCGACATGATGAGTATGGAACATCTCGAGGCGATAGCAGTACCGGCGGGAGAGGTAGTGGTATTAAAGCCCGGGGCAATGCACCTTATGCTGATCAACTTGACGGCACCGCTGCGTGATGGTGACAGTGCACCACTGACACTGCAGCTTGAGGGCGGCGAGCAGCTGACTGTTATCCTGCCGGTGCGCAGCGTGTTGAACGAACACCGTTACTAGCCGGTGCTGCAATAATCAAAGGCACTACTACTTCCAACAGTTTTTATGAGGACGATATGGATTGGCAATCAATTAAAGAGCGTTTTGCACGGGATTCCGACGCTGAGAGTTCCTCGGTAATGCCGAAGCTGGTGCTGTGGCTGCTGGCGCTGTATCTGCTGGCCATACTGCTAGTCGGTGCCTATTGGTCGGTGCTACCGGGTCCTGTCGATGTCGAGCAATACGCTCGCTCAGCCTCCGCCGGCAACGACCAGCGAGTAGTAGTGGGCACCACCACCACCGCCGCCTTGATCAGCACGCTGGAGGTACTGTTAGAAAAAAGAGGGGGTTTCCTAAGCAATGATATTTTCCCGCCGGGGGTTTGGTTGGACAATGTACCGAGTTGGGAATACGGGGTACTAATCCAGTCGCGTGATCTGACCCGGGCACTGCGAGAGAGCTTCAGCCGCTCCCAATCGCAATCTCAAGAAGACATCAGCTTGAGCAAGGCAGAGCCCAGCCTCAATTTTTCCAGCGATAGCTGGGCAATTCCTGCCACCGAGACCGAGTACCGCAAGGCTGTTAAATTGTTAGAAGAGTATTTGCGGCGACTCGGTGACCAAAGCAGTACCCAGTCGCAATTTTACGCCCGCGCCGATAATCTAAGCTATTGGCTGGCCATCGTCGAATCGCGATTGGGCAGTTTGTCCCAACGTCTCAGCGCCAGTGTCGGCAAACCACGGCTCAATACGGATCTATCCGGCGACAGTTCAGCGCAACAATCCACCGCGGCGCCCTCGGAATTAGAGGTGAAAACTCCTTGGAATGAACTGGACAATGTATTTTACGAATCCCGGGGCAGTGCCTGGGCGCTGTCACAATTCTTGCGGGCGGCACAGATCGATTTTTCCGACGTGCTGGAGAAGAAAAATGCCCAGGTGAGTTTGCGGCAAATTATCCGCGAACTGGAGGGCGCACAGCAGAGCGTTTACAGCCCGGTGATACTCAACGGCAGTGGCTATGGGGTGCTAACTAATCACTCATTGGTCATGGCCTCTTACATTTCACGGGCCAATGCCGCCATAATTGATTTGCGTGATTTACTGTCTCAGGGCTAGGGCGCTGGTGATTACCGTTATTAGGAGCTAGGGTATGTCAAATCGAACACTGTTGCGAAGCCGTGCGCAATGCGCGCTAGGTCTAGTGCTACTGTTAGTTACTGTGGCCTGCGCCTACAGTCCGCAACAGCTAACCCTTAGACCCACCATCAACAGCTCACTTGAGCGCTACGGTAATAGCCGCTCCCTGACGATAGAGGTAGTGGATCAGCGTAGCGATAAGACCCTGGGCACCCGCGGTGGAGTGTATGAACAGACCAGTATTATCACCTTGGCGAACAGTCTAGAACAGACTATCGCTCAGGCTGCGACCGCCCAATTTGCCAGTCAGGGGTTTGTGCTCAATTCACTGGATGGACAGCCGATAACCGTTAAAATTATTATCGATAAGCTTAGTTACGATGTGCCGGCGGACTCACTGGTCAAAAAAGTATTGCTAGCGGCGTCGCTGCGAGTAGAAGCGAGTACCGCTGCGGCCACTTACCAAGGACAGTACCAAAGCGAGAGTGAGCACCCGACCGTGGTCACACCGACTATGAAAAAAAATGAAAAGATCGTCAACCAACTATTATCCGCAACCTTGTTGCGGCTGTTTGAAGATCCAAAATTGAAGGCGTTTCTCAGCAACAGCTAACTGCCCTTAGCGAGGGTTGTAGCCGGCGCAGGTGGAATGTGTTGTGACATATTATGCAAGATGATCTCGGCTTTATTCTCAGCCGCCAGTGGCGAGATGGCCGGTTTGGGCTGGAACTTGAATTCTGGTTGGCGACACACGGCGGCGCGGTACAACTGGTGTTTGAGCAACAGCAGGTAGTGTTTTTTCTGCCCACCAAGGAACGCGTTAGGGCTGATGCCTTACTGCAGTCTATTAGCGGCTGGCAGCGAAAATCGGTAGCCCTGAGTGACTTTTCGCAACAGCCCGTTGAAGCCTATTATTTCACTGCCCAGCGCACTCTGCGCGGGGCTAGGGAGTTATTACAGGCCGGCGGTCTGTCGCCGCTGGAAGCTGATATCAACCCCTGTGATCGATTTCTAATGGAGCGTTTTATCCGTGGTTCGCTGTGTTTTCGCGATACCAGCGACGGCGAAGCTACGCTGTCTAACCGTCAGAAAGCAGTGGGGGAAAACAAAAAAATCCATGGTCCTGCGGTTAAAAGCGCGGCTTACCAGCCTCAGTTCAAAGTGCTGTCCTTGGACATAGAGACCGCGATGACGGAGCTGTCGCTCTATTCGATTGGGGTTTGTGCCAGTGCTAACGGCGTCGATTTTTCGCGGGTGTTTATCGTTGCCCCAGACGCTGTCAGTGACGATGGCGGCGGCGTGAATAACGGTAAACTGAGCGATATTGCCTACTGCTACCGGGATGAAAAACAGTTGCTGATCGCTTTTTTGGATTGGTTAGCGCGGTACGATCCCGATGTGATTATCGGCTGGAATGTCGTCAATTTTGATATGTGGTATTTACAGCGCTGCTGTGAAAAGCATCGGCTGCCTTTTCGTGTTGGCCGCGGCCGTGCTAATGCGCACTGGCGCGTGGTCGATGAAGAGCGGGAGCGCCGTGCTATCACAGTGCCGGGCCGGGTGGTGTTGGACGGTATCGAGTTGCTAAAAGTGGCGGCCTATCGCTTCGAAAGTTTCTCGCTAAACAATGTCGCCAATGTGTTGCTGGGGGACGGCAAACTGCTGACTGGCAGCGATCGCGACGAAAAAATAGGCGACTTATTTTTACATAACCAGCAGTTACTGGTGGATTACAATATTCAAGATTGTAAGTTGGTGTTGGCTATTTTCGAGAAAACGGGGCTGCTCGACTTTGCTATTGCCCGTAGCCAGCTGACCGGATTGGCGCTGGACCGCATTGGTGGATCAGTCGCCGCCTTTGATTTTCGCTATCTACCGCTGCTGCACCGCCGCAACTATGTGGCTCCCAACGGTCATCTGGATTTGGAAATAGAGCACAGTCCCGGTGGTTTTGTGATGAACTCCAAACCGGGGATTTTTGATCACGTGCTGGTTTTGGATTTTAAGAGTCTGTACCCGAGTATTATTCGCAGTTTCAAAATTGACCCGCTAGCGATGGCTATTGGCCTCGGCAAAGAACTCGAGCAAAGTGAGTTGGTACCGGGATTTAAAGGCGGCTGGTTTGCTAAAAACAACAGCCTGTTGCCGGATATCATCACTGATCTTTGGCAGTCTCGAGATCGGGCAAAAGCCCTCAATGATGCGCCCCTGTCGCAGGCGATCAAAATACTGATGAACTCTTTTTACGGTGTTATGGGCGCCGGTGGCTGTCGCTTTTTTGATTCTCGTCTGGCCAGTTCAATAACCCTTCGCGGCCACCAAATTATTCAGGAGACCGCCGCATTCATTGATAAAAGCAGCACTCTGGCTGGCAGCTGTGAGGTGATTTACGGCGACACCGACTCGGTGTTCGTATGGCTGAAAGATGTTGATAGCGACGAGCAGGCGCTGGCGCAAGGTCGGCAACTAGCGCTGCAGCTCAATCGGTGGTGGGATCAGCGGCTGCGCGATGAATACGACATCGAGAGCTTTTTGGAAATAGAGTTCGAGACCCACTACCAGCGATTTCTGATGCCGACAGTCAGAGGCTCTGACCAGGGCAGTAAAAAGCGCTATGCCGGGGTCGTAGTAAAGGACGGGCAGCAAGAATTGGTGTTTAAGGGGCTGGAAAATGTACGCACCGACTGGACCAAGTTGGCGCGGGATTTTCAGCGGGAGCTGTATCGGCGGATCTTCTTTCATCTGCCCTATCGCGACTATATCAAGCAAACAGTAGCTCAAGTACGCGCCGGTCAGTGCGATGAGCAGTTGGTCTACCGCAAACGGCTGCGTCGAAAGCTTGCCGGCTATCAGCGCAATAGTCCGCCGCATGTGCAAGCGGCGAGAAAAGCGGCGGCAGCGGGGCAGCGTGTTGTATCGGGTGACTGGGTTGCCTATGTGATAACTGTTAGTGGAGCTGAGCCACTGATGGCGGTGAATTCGCAGCTCGACTACCAACATTATATCGACCGGCAGCTGGCGCCGGTGGCGGATAGTATTCTGTATTTTGTTGAAGATTCTCTAGCGGCTATTACCGATCAGCAGCTGGGCCTGTTTGGTTAGGTTGTGACTTGAGTGTCAGTTAGCTGTAACTAGTGGGCTTAGCTTGCAGTTGCACTGGGCTCTGTTGTGTGGAGATACAGCGCTAAGTGGCGACGTCGCCGAATTGCCTCGATGTTTACCTACAAGCTCCCCCGCACTGCTTGTTGGCTTTATCAGGCGGCAATAGCATATAACCGGTTTACTAGCGTTAGTCTTCAGGCACCGAGTGTTTATTCATCTATAGCTACTCAGAGCATAGCTACTCAGAGCAGAGCTGCTCAAATGTTAGATTCTCAAAGCCTAGCTATGGCGGATTGAAATATATCGGCCAACATCTATTGTCAGACCTAACCATAGAGCTTTTCGATGGAATTGGGTTTCCATTTTCTTTATATTTATCAAGCATAAAACGACCAAACTTCGAGCGTTTTACTTAGCCCCTTAGATAACTTGTTGATCGTAGTACTTATGCAAAAATAATCCTAAGAAAAAGCTGCATCTCCGCCGCGCTTGTATTAAGTTGTTCTAAGAGTAATACCCTGTCGAAGGAGGCTTTTTGTATGTCCGGTCAGCTATTAATTGAGTATCTCGATCGCAGGCGCGCCGATTATCTTTTACAGCCTCATCATGTTGCCTATACGGCGCCGGAGATAGCCCAGCACAGTCATGTCGCTGGCAATACCTTTGCCAAGGTAGTGATGGTCAAGGTTGACGGGGAGTTAGCGATGGTGGTTTTGCCAGCCCACTACCGAGTCGATCTCGATGCGTTGACCTGCACTTTGGGTGTCAATCACATTACCTTAGCCACAGAGCAAGAATTTGGCTACCGCTTTCCTCGTTGTGAGATTGGCGCCATGCCGCCCTTCGGTCACTTATACGGCCTCGATGCTTTTATGATATCGGTGTTTGGCTGCAGTACAACGATTGCTTTTAATGCCGGTACCCACTCGGAAATTATCCGCATGCCAATGGCAGAATTTCTGCGCTTGGCCTGTCCTACTGAAGTTGGTGCGGGGGCTTTGTCGCCCGCCGCCCGGCGCGAGAAAGCGGTGGTCTACGGGCATCTATGAGCAGTGGGGCTAACGCTGTCGGAAAATGGCTGCGATGCATTTAAAACGTTAGCGCCAGCTGAAAACCCCGCAGCCACTTAACGGGCAGTCACTGCGGGTATTTAAGCCTGGCCTGCTATAACCTATTGGGCTTAGCGGTTGTGCCGGTTTTCGATTAACTGCGCTACTACCGTGGGATCTGCCAAGGTCGAGGTATCACCCATATTGTCTAGATCGTTAGCGGCGATTTTGCGTAAAATACGGCGCATAATTTTTGCTGAGCGAGTCTTAGGTAAACCCGGGGCCCACTGAATTAGGTCGGGTTTGGCAATAGGTCCTATCTCCTGTACACAGCAGGCAATTAACTCTTTTTTCAACGCGTCACTGGGGATCTGCCCCTCCATCAGGGTGACATAGGCATAGATACCTTGGCCCTTAATATCGTGGGGATAACCGACCACCGCCGCTTCTGCTACCGCGTCGTGCAATACCAGCGCACTCTCGACTTCTGCGGTTCCCATACGGTGCCCCGACACATTGAGTACATCGTCGACCCGTCCGGTTATCCAGTAGTAGCCGTCTTCGTCTCGGCGGGCGCCGTCACCGGTAAAATAGTAGCCTGGATAGGTTGAAAAGTAGGTGTCTATGCAGCGCTGATGATCACCGTAGACACTGCGGATCTGTCCCGGCCAGCTGGCCTTGATTGCCAGATTGCCCTCGCCAACACCATCGATTTCACCACCCTCGGCGTCTAGTAGCACCGGTTGCACGCCAAAGACGGGCTGGCAGGCAGAGCCGGGTTTCAATGCGGTTGCGCCGGGTAGCGGCGTCATCATATGGCCGCCAGTTTCGGTCTGCCACCAGGTATCGACAATGGGTAGGCGACTGTTGCCAACCACTTGGTAATACCACTGCCAAGCTTCCGGGTTAATGGGTTCGCCAACGGTGCCCAGTAATTTTAGCGAGCTGCGCGAGGTTTTAGTCACAAAGGCGTCGCCTACCGCCATTAGTGCCCGAATAGCGGTGGGTGCGGTGTAAAAAATATTGACCTGGTGCTTGTCACAGACCTGCCAGCAGCGCGAGGCGTCGGGATAGGTTGGAACCCCTTCAAAAAGCAGCGTAGTGCCACCGTTGGCCAGTGGCCCATAGACACAATAACTGTGCCCGGTAATCCAGCCGACGTCGGCAGTACACCAAAACACATCACCCTGCTGATAGTCGAAGGTGTATTTAAAGGTCATCGCAACCTGCAGTAAATAGCCTCCGGTGGTATGCAGCACCCCTTTGGGTTTGCCGGTTGAACCGGAGGTGTAGAGAATAAATAGCGGGTCTTCGCTGTCCATCAATTCTGGCTCGCAGTCACTGGCGGCTTCGCTCATTGCCTGGTGATACCAAACGTCGCGTTCAGGGAACCAGTCAACATCGCCGCCGGTGCGCTGCAGGGTAACCACTGTGTGCACCTCTGGGCAGTGGCTCAGGGCTTGGTCGACATTGGCTTTGAGCGGTACTTTTTTACCCCCGCGCAGGCCCTGGTCGGCGGTGATCACAGTCTGACAGTCGGCGTTGAGAATTCGGTCCTTAAGCGCCTCCGGTGAGAAACCGCCAAAGACCACAGAGTGCACCGCGCCGATGCGAGCACAGGCCAACATCGCGTAACTTGCCTCCAGTACCATCGGCATGTAGATGCAGACCCGGTCGCCTTTTTTAACCCCTCTGGCGCGCAACACATTGGCCAGTTTACACACCTGTAGGTGCAGCTCGCGGTAGCTGATAGTCTGGCTGTCGCTGGGGTCGTCGCCCTCCCAGATAATAGCGCTCTGCTCGCCGCGAGTAGGCAGGTGCCGGTCAATGCAATTGCTGCTGACATTGAGTTTGGCGCCGACTAACCAAGCCGCTTCACCCTTGAGAAAGTTGCTCTCGCTGATTTTGTCCCAGGGTTTGTCTAAGGTTAGAAACTGCTCGGCCTGCTGTGCCCAAAACTGATCGGGTTGTTCGATCGAGGCCCGATACATAGTTTGGTACTGCTGTTGAGTAATGTGTGTAGTGGCCAGCACCGCGGCGGGAACCGGGTAGATTTTGCTCGCGTTCATAGGAGAGTCCTGTGGTATTGGGGGCTTACCGCTGTGCCGGCGAGTGCTATTATTGCGCGCGGTCGATAACCATTATTGTTGTGGGTGAGGTTTTTAGGCATAGCGCAAAGCATAGCCCAAAGGCGCAGGCGGTGGAATAGCTGCACTGCGCTTGGTGTCAAAGAGGGGCTGAGAACTCAGTGTGCTGAGAGCATGCCCCAATCTTTTTTCGGATCGAGGGTCAGAGTCACATTGTCGATAAGTCTGGGCCGGCCCAGCTTGGCTGCGGCTAATATAACCAGCTGTTCGGTGGCGGCGGTGACATCGGTAAGGGTTTCGGCGTCTCGCACTGAAAAGTAATCAGGATCAAAGCCTTCGGCCTTGAGCTTGCCGGTACAATATTGCTCCAGCTCATGATAACTGTCAAAACCGCTGGCAATAGCATTGCGACATTCCTGCAGTACCTTGTGCAGCTTCGGAGCGATCAGCCGCTCCTGCTCGGTGAGATAGCCATTGCGGGAGCTCAGCGCCAGCCCGTCGACATCCCGGGCCGTCTCGACGCCAAGAATTTCTATCGGCATACAAAGATCTTTCGCCATTTTTTCAATGATGGCCAGCTGTTGGAAGTCTTTTTTGCCGAAAATAGCAATGTCCGGCGCCACGATATGGAATAACTTGGCCACCACTGTCGACACACCAGAGAAGTGACCGGGTCGGGTGGCGCCGCAAAGCGTGTCAGCTAGTTCGGGAACGATTACCAAGGTTTGCTTGTCCATGCCCTCGGGATAGATTTCTTCAACATCGGGATAAAGTAAGTAGTCGGCGCCTTCGGCCAATAACTTTTCTTTGTCTGCTGCTAAGGTGCGGGGGTAACTGGAGAGGTCTTCGTTGGCGCCAAACTGCAGCGGATTAACGAAGATACTGACCACCACTTTATCGGCGATCTGCTTGGCCTTGCGCACCAGTTGGATATGGCCGTCGTGCAAATTACCCATCGTCGGCACGAAGGCAATACGCTGGCCGTTGCGCCGGTCTAGAGTCAGTATGTCTCGAAGTTGTTTGCTTCTGCTGAATGTTTTCAATGCAACCAATACCTACCTGTCAACGAGTCGTATGCTTGTGGACAACTGAATATGTTAGGACGCGGTACGTACCGCCGCCGTCCGCACTTCGCGGCGGGCAAGTATGCCTCAATCATTTGGTGGGATCAATGGCAAAAAAGTCGTTTTTTTACCCTTTTTCGGCGGCACAAAAAGGGCCGCGGATAGCCTGATCGCTCAGTCGAATCCGTGTTCCTGGGCGGGGAAGGAGCGGTCTTTTACCGCGCGGTTAAAAGCCGCCAGAGCCCCCTGAATGTCACTGTTCTCGATCAGGAAGTTGCGTACAAAACGCGGCGGGCTGGGGCTCATTCCCAGCATGTCGTGCAATACCAAAACCTGGGCATCGGTATCGGCACCGGCGCCGATTCCGATTACCGGTATACTCAGCGCAGCGGTAATGCTCGCCGCCAATGCTCTGGGAATACATTCTAGTACCAGTAAACTGGCGCCGGCGGCCTCGACCTGCTTGGCCTCAGCCAAAATGGCTTGGGCGGCATCGGCGTTGCGGCCCTGCACTTTAAAGCCACCAAAGGCATGGACCGATTGTGGGGTCAGACCGAGGTGCGCACACACTGGAATACCGCGCTCGCACATCGCTTCAATACTGTCTAACAGCCAGTGACCGCCCTCCAGCTTGACCATATGGGCGCCGGCCTGCATAAGAGTGACGGCATTGGCCAAAGTCTGCTCGCGAGTGCTATAACTGCCGAAGGGCATATCGCCAATAATAAGCGCCCGCGAGGCGCCGCGGCTGACACAGCGAGTATGGTAGGCGATATCGGCTACCGATACCGGCAAGGTGCTATCGTTGCCTTGCAGTACCATACCAAGAGAATCGCCAACCAATATCACCTCAACCCCGGCCTCTTCGATCAAGGCTGCGCAGGTAGCGTCGTAGGCTGCCACCATGGCAAACTTCTCGCCGCTGACCTTGTGCGCTTTAAGGGTGTGTAGAGTGGTTTTTTTGCCTGTACTCATAGTGTTCTCCGAGGCGCGAGAAAGCCCCTGGTAAAATATCACCGGCCGCTAAAACGCAGTGCCCCGGGCCGTTCGAGGGCTGCATTCTATAACATGTATTAGCGAAAAGTCTGTTCACAGCATGGTGGGGTTAAAATAGTGGCGGCCACGGTGAATGGTCAGTAGATAGTCCAGTAGCTGATGGTAATCCTGGGGCCGATTGACCAGGTCTAGCTCTTCGGCATTGACGATTAATAGCGGTGCGTCGTCGTAGTATAAAAAGAATTCGCTGTAGGCTTCGTTAATCGACTTGAGATACTGAGGCGAGATACGCTGTTCAAAGTCGACGCCGCGGCTTTGGATTCGCTCGCTCAACACCTCAGGTGAGGCTTGTAAATAAATCACCAGATCCGGCCTAGGTGTTTCGATGGTCAGCTGGCTATAGACCTTATCGTAGAGTAGGTATTCATCTTGGTCGAGGGTCAGCTTGGCAAATAGCCGGTCTTTTTCAATAAGAAAGTCAGCAACTCGAGTGGGTTCAAATAACTGCCCTTGGCGCAGGTCCAATACCTGTTGGCTGCGTTGAAATAAGAAAAACAACTGCGTGGCCAGAGCGGCATTTTGCTGGTTTTGGTAAAAGCGTTCGAGGAAAGGATTTTCTTCAGTCTTTTCCAGCAGGGTCTGGTAGTTAAAGCTATTGGCAAGTTGCCTTGCCAAGGTGGTTTTGCCGACACCAATAGGGCCCTCTACGGCAATGTAACGAGGCGGTGTGCGGCCTTTTAAATCGATGGCTGCGTTGTTGGTGTCGTGATTCAAAGGGGCGTCTCTCAAGTCTATGGTCTGTGCCCGTACAGCTTATTGCGGTGCCCAGGCTATAGGTATTGTAGGGGATGTCGAGGTGCTGACCAAGCTAAGTCCATTGCGATTACTGTTCTCTAGCAGGGTCTTTAGGTGCCGCTGGTCGGGCAGTATCAACTGCGGCGCAAGGTCGTTGAGCGGAAACAGCACAAAATTGCGTTCGGCTAAACGCGGGTGCGGTACGGTTAGGGTTGCGGTATCGATAATGTCGTCACCGAACAGCAAAATATCCAAATCCAGGGTTCGCGGTCCCCAGCGCACGGTGCGGGTTCGGCCTTGGTGCTGCTCTATTGACTGCAGCGCCTGCAGTAGTTGTTGGGCGCTGGCATGCCAGTGCAGCGCTGCGGCGCCATTGATATAATCGGCTTGAGACCCCGGTCCGACGGCGGTACTGTGATACCAGCGAGAGACCCCAAGCGGAGTACACTCAGGCAGTGCCGCCAGGGCTTGTAGGGCTCGTTCGAGTTGTTGGGTTGGCCGCTGTAAGTTGCTGCCTAGGGCGATAAATACCAAGCTCACAGGGCGTTCAAATCTCGCCGCTGCCGCCTTCGGGTGGCCGTTTTTCACCACCGCCGCCGCGCCGGGCCGAGGACTTTCGTGGGCGTTTGCGCGATTGGGGTGTCTTCACCGCGTCGCTCATCTGCTGGCGCTGGTCGGGGCTGCAGTTTTGGTAATCAGTCCACCATTGGCCCAGTCCGCCAGTGTCTTCGCCGGCCTGTTCGCGCAGCAGTAAAAAGTCGTAAGCCGCACGGAAACGTCTATTTTCAAAAAGTTGTTCGGCGCGATTGCCACTGCGTTTGGGTAGGCGTAATTGCAGGTCCCATATCTCTCGCATCGGCATACCAAAACGTTTTGGTACCGAGGTGTGTTGCTGTTGCGCGCCGGCGACCTCTTGGGCGGCTTGATGCATAGCCGGAATTTCCGGCATACCGTCATTGCGCAATTGCTGCTGGCGTTTGCTGGTGGCAGGCCATAGCAGCGCGGCAAAAATAAAGGCAGGTGTAACCGGCTTGCCGGCCTGAATCCGCAAGTCAGTATTGATCATTGCCTGTTCCACTAAGGCGTTGCTGAAGGGATCGTTCAGGCAGCGCTCTGTCTGGGGGAATAATGGTGCAAATAAATGGTAGTGCCGCATCAGTTGGTAGGTGGCAAGACCCTGGCCGGACATAAATAGCTTCAGTGCTTCATCAAACATACGGGCCGGTGAGATATCACCCAAAGAGGGTGCTAATTCAATGATCGGGGCCGCGGTTTGTGCCTCGATGTTGAAGTCTAGTTTGGCGGCAAAACGAACAGCGCGCAGCATGCGAACGGGGTCTTCCCGGTAGCGGGTGGCGGCGTCGCCGATGATACGAATGGTTTTTTGCTCTAAATCCTGCACCCCGTTGGTAAAATCGTGTACCGAAAAATCTGCGGTAGTGTAATACAAGGCGTTGATAGTAAAGTCGCGGCGCACAGCGTCTTCACCGACGGTGCCGTAAACATTATCGCGCAGCAACATGCCGTTATCAGAGCGGGCCGACTGTTGGTTGTCTGGCTTGCGCTGACCGCCGCTCAGCGGAGCATCGTGACTACCTCTAAAGGTGGTTACCTCAATCACTTCGCGGCCAAATCGCACGTGCACAATGCGAAAGCGGCGGCCGATGATACGTGAGTTGCGAAACAGTTTCTGAACTTGCTCCGGAGTAGCGTCGGTAGCGACGTCGAAATCTTTCGGCCGCTGATCCAGTAACAAATCGCGAACACCACCGCCTACTAGAAAGCCTTCAAAGCCACCCTGGTGCAAGCCGCTAATGACATTGAGCGCTGCCTTGCTGATATTCCGGCGCGATATGCTGTGCTCGCTGCGGGGAATGACCTTTGGCGATGGCTGCTTATTAGCTTTTTTGGCGGCAGATTTTTTCCCCGCGCCGGACTTTTTAAAGAACCCAAACAAACCCATAGTTTTCATTACACCGTTGCGCTCGCAGCCATGCAATGTGCGAGTAAGTCAAAACGCGAATAGTACCACAGATATCGTGATTGTATAAAATTGAGACAGTTCATTAGCAGGAGACGAATGGTTCGGAGTGTGCAGTTGGAGTTTAAAGCAGTAGTAGGAATAACGATGCAGGGAAAACAGTGTTTTCCCCCATCTAGGTCTCATTTTCTTTTTTTATTATTATTTTATTATTGTTGTTATGTAGTACGACACTGCAGCTATCGTGCCAAGTTACAATACATAATAATAACAAGGACTTACGTTAATACGTTTTAATTGCTAATCGCGATATCGGCACATCTGTTACGTATCATCCCGGGCTGCGTTACTAAACGCTGTGTGGGGTAACAGCCGCAGTACCTGCCCATGTTGGGCTGTGGCAATCGTTGATTGTTCACCTGTTAATCTTATCAGGGGTCGACTGGGCACGTACATTGCGCAGTGCTAATCCGTGGACCGGTGTTAGGCGTGAGTCAACAGTCTACAATGGGGTTGGGTAGTATCAGAATCCAGAAAAGCCATCAGCTAAGAGGGTAAAAATACAATGGCAGCATTAATAAAAACAGTTTGAATGGCTAGAGAGGTATGCAGTTTACAGAATTAAAAATTGATGAAGGAAGATTACTCTTCCCCACCTAGGTCTCTTTGTATGTTCTTATTATTATTGGTTGATCATCTTATTTTTATTGTGACAATACTACAGCATTTCGCGTGCCAACTTAACAAAAGCTAATTTTATCAATGACTTAGGGGTTTTCTTTATAAAAGTTTTCGGATTATTGGCTATTCTTGTTACCAAACAACTCGGTCAATGTTACTAGAGGGCAATACTGGTAACAAAAGAAAATGAGTTGGGGGAGGCGGTTGGGGAAAAGGCCGAACAGTGGAAATTTTGGTGAAATTAGCGGTTAGCACTACAGAGGAAAGACGGACACCCAGCGGATGACGATAACCCGCTCAGGCTAAGCCGCCGACAGACCAGTGGCTTAGTTTAGGCAGGTTTGGCGTTTTTCTTGCGAGGTATGCCCAGTCGCTGGCGGCGTTCCCATAGACACTTTCTGCTGACCCCCAGCTTCCTAGCCAGTTCAGTTTCGCTCATCGAATCTTGGTGTTCTAGGACAAAGCGCTGGAAATAGTCTTCTAGGGAGAGATCGTCGTTATTCTCTGCGGGAC
>JBLHLU010000062.1:0-15872 GCA_047623385.1 Paraglaciecola psychrophila | reverse complement strand
GATCGCTGCGTGAAAACGAGTAGTGATAACAACCGGTATAGATTAAGGCTGATCGACTCTGGCCGCCCTTAGGCAGCCAGGTTAGAGACCATCGAATCTAGATCGGAGGAGGATTCGATAACCGCTTCAATTGCCGCGGTCGCTTTACCCCGGTCCAGCTGCAGCCGTTCAAATAACTGATCCGGAATATTTTCCAGCGGCGCGTCGCCGATGCCATGTTTGCGCAGCAGTCGCATAGCAATAAACATCAAGTTGGCATAGGCGCTGCTCTCGCCGGCATAACTGGATTCGTTTTGGTAGCGAACAGCTAAACAAATTTCTTCCGGCATATTCCACATACGCAATAACCAGCTACCCATTTGTTCCCGGGTCACGCCCAGCAGATGATTCTCTATTTGGCCGTGATAGGAGTGTGGGTTGGCTTCTTGGTAGCGACAAATACTGGAAAAGTGCGGTGGAAACACCTCGGATAAAATAAGGTAACCAAAGTTGTGCAGCAGCCCCGATAGATAGGCCAAGCCCATGGTGGGTCGGTGTTTGGGTGGAATTGCCCGCACCAATGCCTCCACCGCAGCGGCAGCATAGACCGACTGTTTCCAGTAAGGGGTGAAACCTTTAACACCGTCTTTGGGCATCTTTAAGGTCTCTCCTAGAGCCAGCCCCAACGACAAATTCAATACCAGATCGAAACCCAATACCCGCACAATAGCATCGTGTAGCGAGTTGATTTTACCCGGTGCGGCGTAATACGGTGAGGCCGCCCAACTAACCACCTGCGCCGCCAACGGTGGGTCACTTTCTACTATGTCGGTTAAGTCCTGAATGTCGGCGTCGGGGTTTACGCGCAATTTTATAATGCGCTGGGCAGTTTCCGGTAGCGGTGGGATCTCGAACGTATCTTCAAGACGTTGTTTAATGCGCAGCTCAGTGAAATTGGTGACTGCCTTGATAATCTGCTGTTCGTCATCTGTGCTGTCGCTGCCTGAGGTAGCAGAACTTTGCAGGTCGACGGTGATGGGGCCGACTAAGGCGCCTTCGATGAGGGTTTTAAATGTCGCCGCGTCGATATCGATTAGCTGCTTACTCGCGCCGCTGGCAAGTAGCAATCCCGCTTCGTTCAGCAGATTTTCATCGACTATCATGTCGAAGCCAAAAACCTTGGGTACTGAGGGCAGCTGCTCCAACTGCAGTTTGTCACACAGCACTTGAATGTCGTCGGCGGTGGTAGCAGTGAGTTCTCGCCCGCTCAGTTTGCACAGCGCATCAACGTTTAGTAATCCGGCCGCGCTGTAAATAACTTGTACCTTACCGCTTTTATCTTGAAGTAACATGGCTCTGGCTGAGGCTGAAAAGTACGTTGCGTCGTCGGCCGCAAGTGTAACTACAAGGCTATAATTGGTGTCAGCGTTAGTGAGTGTCTGTTCGATGACGGCGGGAATTGTCATGATTTTTTACCTTGTTATTTCTATTATTACAGTGCTACTTATTTCTGTTGTTGCTGCGCTTCTATATTAGTAGTTATTACTCATAATGTCTTTGTTTTCATCACTTTAAGCGAGCTCGTGGTATTTCGTGGTGTTTATCTAGCGCGCTTTACTCTAATGATTAGACTTGTCCGTACTGCTCGCCCAGTGGCAGCCAGCGCTGGATCAGCGGTTCGACGCACTGGGGGTACTCGCTGAACAATCGATCTGCGGTACCTTTTACCTGTTCCAGCAGATGGCCGTGTTGTTCCAAGCTGGCGATGCGCATTTGCAACAGGCCAGTCTGACGGGTCCCCAACAATTCGCCGGGGCCTCTTAATTCAAGATCTTTTTGTGCGATAACAAAACCATCACTGCTTTCGCGCAGCGTGCGCAGCCGGTTTTTGCCCGGCAACCCCAGTGGCGATTGATACATCAGCACGCAGTGGCTGGCGGCGCTGCCGCGGCCCACTCTGCCGCGCAGTTGATGCAGTTGAGCCAACCCTAGGCGCTCGGCATTTTCAATAATCATCAAGCTGGCGTTGGCAACATCGACGCCGACCTCAATAACAGTGGTGGCGACTAACAAGTCTAATTGATGGCTCTTAAAAGCCTGCATAATGGCGACTTTTTCATCACTTTTCATGCGCCCGTGAATAAGTCCGACACGCAGCTCTGGCAGCGCCAGTTGCAGCGCCTCAGCACTATCTTCGGCAGCTTGCGCGTTCAGCGTTTCTGACTCTTCTATCAAGGTGCAGACCCAATAGGCTTGGCGACCCTCGGCGCAGGCACCGCGAACCCGCTCAATCACTTGCGCTCGGCGGTTGTTGTCGACCACTACCGTATTGATAGGGGTGCGTCCCGGCGGTAGTTCGTCGATCACCGAACTGTCTAAATCAGCGTAAGCGCTCATCGCTAGGGTGCGTGGAATCGGTGTGGCGGTCATTATTAGTTGGTGCGGCTGACCGAAGGCCGGGTTGGCTTTCTCTCGCAGTGCCAAGCGTTGGTGCACGCCGAAGCGGTGCTGTTCGTCGATAATGGCCAGCCCCAATTTGGCAAACTGCACCTGTTCTTGAAACAGTGCATGGGTGCCTACCACCATAGCCGCATCACCGCTGGCAATAGCGGCTAATTGCCGTACCCGGGCTTTGCCCTTGACCTTGCCGCTGAGCCAAGCCAGCTCAATATCCAGCGGTTGCAGCCACTCACAAAAATTGTTGAAGTGCTGCTCGGCGAGGATTTCAGTGGGCGCCATAATAGCGACCTGAAAACCGTTGGCAATGCCCTGCAGCGCAGCCATCGCTGCGACCACTGTTTTACCTGAGCCGACGTCGCCCTGAATCAGGCGCATCATCGGTAGACTCTGCTTCATGTCGGTTTCTATTTGACTACAAACTCGCTGTTGGGCGCCGGTTAGAGAGAATCCGAGGCGCTGTAAAAAGCGCTTGCTTAGGGCGGTATCTGGCATCATCGCCGGTGCTGCTTGCTGCCGCGCCTGCTGCCGCAAACGCAGCATACTGAGACTATGAGCCAGCAGTTCTTCGAAGGCGAGGCGTAGCTGCAAAGGGTGTTCGCCCTCGACCAACAGTTGCAGCGGCGCCTCGGCTGGGGGCCGATGTAAGTAGAGTAGGGTCTGTTCTAAAGAGCTGTGATCGGGGTCGTGAGCGAGATCTGGTGGCAGTAGTTCTTGCAGCGTGCCGGGACTAATAAGTGCCAATGCTTGAGTGCTCAGCTTGCGCCATGCACCCTGACTGAGGCCTTCACTGCTGGGATAAATAGGGGTTAGCGAGGTCTCTGTAGGCGTTTCGGTGTCGGCATTAATTGCCTGATATTCTGGATGATACAGTTCCAACCCACTGGCGCCGCGGCGGGCCTCACCAAAACAGCGCAGCCGGGTGCCCGCTGCCAGCTGTTGTTTTTGCGCCGCAGTAAAGTGGAAAAATCGCAGAGTGATGGTACCGCTGCCGTCCTGCAGTCGACACACCAGGCTGCGGCGCTTGCCAAAGGCGACGTCAGCCACCTTAACTGTGCCTTCGATCACCGCGTCACCACCGGCTTGCAGCGCGCCTATAGCGGTAACACGGGTGCGGTCTTGGTAGCGCAGCGGCAGGTGAAAAAGTAAGTCCTGCACGCTGAGAATACCCAGCCCGGCCAGTTTTTGCTGCATTTTGGGACCGACGCCCTTCAGTGTGCTGACACTAACTTGATTGAGGGTCTGGTTGATCGGCGATTCCTTCATGGGTGTTAGTGGTAATGGCAACGGTGGTGGTGATAAGGCCTAGGGTAGCGACAAAATCACTTCAACTTCTACCGCCGACTGCTTTGGCAGCGCTGCTACTTGAACGCAGGCTCTGGCCGGATAAGGTTCGCTGAAATATTGACTCATGATAGTGTTGACGACGACAAAATCATTCAGGTCGGTGAGCGATATATTCACCTTGACCGCGTCATCTAGGCAGCCTCCGGCGGCGCTGGCCACTGCGTTGAGGTTCTCAAACACCTGCTTGGCTTGTGCTTCAATACCGCCGGGTACCAAGGTCATAGACTGTGGGTCAAGCGGAATCTGTCCGGACAGGTAAACGGTGTTACCAATTTTTATCGCCTGAGAATAAGGGCCAATGGCCTGGGGGGCTAGCTCGGTGCTGATGATTTCTCTGCTGCTCACGGTGGTATCCTATGACTGTAGTAAACGGGTAGGGTGAACGGGTCTGGGTGACTCGCCGGGTTAATTAGTTAAGCTAAGGGGGTGCCGCCCTAGTGTTTGGCACGGGTGACTTTTAACACCGCCTTAACGCTGCGAATATGTTTCATAATACGCGCCAGATGCACCCGCGAGTGAACGCCGACTACAACACTGACTGAGTTGATACTGGGGCCTTCGTCCTCGACCCCGATCTTTTCTATATTGGCATCGAGGCTGTTAATTTTGGTGGCTAAAATTGAGATAATGCCGCGGCTTTTTTCCAGTTCTATAATCAACTCGACGCTAAATTCGCCTTCGACATCATCGTCCCAACGCAGCGGTACCGAGCGCTCCGGGTTGTTGCGCAGATCGACGCTGTTGTGGCAGCGATCGGTGTGAACCACCATGCCGCGATCGGCACTGATAAAGCCAATGATGTCGTCACCGGGTATCGGGAAGCAGCAGCGTGCGTAGTTTAGTTGAAAACCTTCACTGCCACGTATCGATAGCGGCTGGTGTTTAGAGTTTTGTGCGTGAGTTATTTTACCCTCGGCGTCAGTCTCGGCCAGCAGTTGGTGGGCGGTCAGAAAGGATACACGGTTGCCCTGGCCGATCTCTTCGAGAATTTTGTCGAACTGGGTTGTGCCGGTGTCGCTCAACAGCCGCTGTTTTTGCTGGTCATTGAGGGAGTCGATACTGGCATCGAGCTCGTTCAGCGCTTTCTCCAGCAGCCGCTCACCGAGGGCAATCGACTCGGTGGTACGCTGGCTCTTCAAGTAGTGTCTGATATTAGTGCGCGCTTTGCCGGTGACCACAAAATTGAGCCAGGCCGGGCTGGGCTGGGCGCCGGTAGAGGTGATTATTTCTACGGTCTGGCCGCTCTCCAATTGTTCTGACAGCGGTGCTAAGCGGCGGTTGATCCTGCAGGCAACACACTTATTACCGACATCGGTGTGTACCGCATAAGCGAAATCGATGGCGGTGGCGCCCTGTAATAATTCCAGAATCTTGCCCTTGGGGGTGAATACGTAGACCTCGTCTGGGAATAGGTCGATCTTTACGTTTTCGATAAATTCTAGTGAGTCGCCAGCGCGCTGCTGCATTTCCAGCAGTCCGGCCAGCCATTGACGGGCCCTGGCATGGCTGCTGTTAAGGGCATCGCCACTGCTGGTTTTGTAGAGCCAGTGGGCGGCGATACCGTAGTTGGCCATTTCTTCCATTTCGGCGCTGCGAATCTGAATTTCAATAGGCACCCCGTGCATGCCAAATAAAATAGTGTGCAGCGACTGATAGCCATTAGATTTAGGGATAGCGATATAGTCTTTGAACTGACCGGGTACCGGTTTGTAGAGGCTGTGGATACAACCCAGCACACGGTAGCAGGTGTCGACACTATCGACTACGATGCGAAAGGCATAGATGTCCATAATTTCAGAAAACGATTTTTTCTTGCTGCGCATCTTTTTGTAAATACTGTATAAGTGTTTTTCGCGGCCACTGACTAGGGCTTGGTGATTTTCCCGTTCTAGGCAGGCCTCTATCGACTGGCGAATCTGGTCTACCAGTTCGGTGCGATTGCCTCGCGCAGATCGCACGGCAGCCTGTATGCGCACCGAGCGCATCGGGTACAAGGTGGCAAAGCCGAGGTCTTCAAATTCTACTCGAATATTGTGCATCCCCAGGCGCTGAGCTATGGGGGCGTACATGTCGAGTGTTTCCCGAGCAATACGGCTGCGCTTGGCCGGTTTTAACACCCCAAGAGTGCGCATATTGTGCAGTCGGTCAGCCAGTTTCACCAGAATAACGCGAATATCCTTAGCCATGGCCAGCGCCATCTTTTGAAAATTCTCGGCCTGGGCTTCAGCCCGACTCTGGTCTTCCATTCGCGTTAACTTGCTGACCCCGTCGACTAGCTCCGCTACGGTGACGCCAAATTGGGTGCTAATGGCGCTCTTGGCAATACCGGTATCCTCGATCACATCGTGCAGCATAGCTGCCATCAAGCTCTGGTGGTCCATATGCATATCAGCCAAGATACCTGCGACAGCCAATGGGTGGGTGACATAGGGCTCGCCGCTGCGGCGGCGCTGTCCCTCGTGGGCCTGCTCTGCGTAATAGTAGGCGCGCTTGACTTGATTGATTTGCTCGGGGTTTAGATAGCTTTCAAGGGTGGCGGCTAGGGCGTCGATACAGACCACTTCTTTGCGAATATCGTGTGGCGTAAAGAAGCTGAATTGTTGCATGGAACGAGATCCTGAGAGGCTGTGTGTCGATGCCGGAATAGTCGCACTAATATACAGCGGGAGTCTATAGGGACCGCAGTGAGGCCGCTATTTCAGTACAGATAGTAGAATTTATGACGGAGAAAAGCTATAGGGGTGACGCAGCGATAGTATCAGCGCGGTAAAATTTAGCGAAGAGTGTATTGGGGTGGTAGAAGAAGGGTACAAATGTTTTGAAGCGCTACTAGAGAACAACAATGACGGTGATCTAAGCGCACAATACTGTCGCTTCAGTGCACCGCCGCTGTTATCTTATCAAGCAATCATTGCGCTCAGTACTCAGCGAATGGGACTAGTCTTGCAGTCCTGGCAGCTGTTCCAAGTCGGAGCTGTCGATATCTAGCAGCATCTCTTCTGGCTCTTCTTCTTTGGGGTGCATTATTTCATGGGCGGTAATCAAGCCGTCAGCCAATTCACGCAGCGCAATAACGGTTGGCTTGTCGGAATCTTCGCTAACCAGTGGCTCTTTGCCGCCGGTGGCAAGTGCCCGGGCGCGCTTGCTGGAAACCATCACCAATTCAAAGCGGTTTTCCACTTTGTCTAAACAATCTTCAACTGTAATACGAGCCATTGGGTATCTTCTCTTTAGCAAATACAGTGCCGGGGTAGATCCCCTGAGCCTGTCGTGAAAAGTTAGTATTGATCATCAAATACTGGGATGACCTAACCGGCCGCCCTATGCCTAAATGCCTTATTCTCCGCCATCCTATCGCTAGTATAAGGAGTATGGCGCTGGCAATCGGTAAAAAACCATGTCATAGGGTAATTCGGTGGCGGACTATAGCAAAAATGTAGTGCTTTGGATAGTGGCAAATATGTCGCTAGGACAGCAATTCTACTAGCAGCTCATGCTGGCGCTGCTGTTGGCAATCTCGACGCAGCTGCAGGCTGCGGCGCAGTGCCTTTAAATCATACAGGGCGACATCAAATTGATCGTTGATGATAAGAAAGTCCGCTTCGCTGTGGTGTGACATTTCACTGTTAGCCTGAGCCATACGCTGATCGATAATACTTTCATCATCTTGGCCGCGGTCGGTGAGCCGCTCTCGCAGCGCTGCCTTAGACGGCGGCAGGATAAAAATAGAGACGGTCTCCGGTAAAATAGTAACTACCTGCTGTGCACCTTGCCAGTCAATCTCGAGAATTACGTCGATACCGCTGGCCAGCGTTTGGTCAAGCCAAGTCTTAGAGGTGCCATAATAATTGCCAAACACTTCGGCATGTTCTAAAAATCCGTCCTCTGCCAACATCTGCTGAAATTGCGAATGGTCGATAAAATGGTAATTAACGCCGTCGATTTCGCCAGGGCGCATTGCCCGGGTGGTGTGTGATACCGAAACCTGCAGTTGCTCGCTACAATCGACCAACGCTTTAACCAGGCTTGTTTTACCGGCGCCGGAGGGGGCAGACACGGTCAATAAATTTGCTCGGCTAGGGGTAGTTACTGCCATCGAAAAAAGTCCGCGGTGGTTGAAAAGTTGATGCAAGGCCGGCAACTGTCGCGACCTATGCTAGGGCGCTGGATTTTCTGCCAAGCCCAAAGGCAGCAGCTAGTTTAATAGATGCCCCAGTGATTTAGTAGTCACAGGGCGCAAATTAAGCGCAATTGTAGTCGAGCAATAGCGGGTTTGCGGTCAGTCGATATTTTGGATCTGCTCACGCATCTGCTCGATCAGAACCTTGAGTTCGACCGCGCTTTGGGTGGTTTCACTGACGATGGATTTCGAGCACAGGGTATTGGCCTCTCGATTGAGCTCTTGCATCAGGAAGTCCAGCTGGCGGCCACAGCTACCGCCGGAGGTCAATATTCTGCGGACCTCGGCCAAGTGGGTGTCCAGTCGGTCCAGTTCTTCATCGACATCGGCCTTCTGTGCGAGTAAGACCATCTCTTGCTCCAGCCGCTCGGGGTCTAGTTCGACCCGAAATTGTGCCAGTCGTCGCTCCATCTTGAGCCGCTGTGCGGCTAAAATAGTGGGTAATTGCACCCTGACTGCGGCGGTTATTGCATCGATGCTGTCCAGTCGTTGCGTGACAATATGTACCAGTGCAGCACCTTCGCGCTGGCGGTTGTCGTTCAATTGCTCAACTGCTTGATTGAAGGCACTGATAAGATCGGCGCTGTTATCGCTGCTGCCGGTCTCACCTTCGACCACCACACCGGGCCACTGCAGCAGCTGCAGCGCATCGATGGGTGCCGGCCCGGTCAGCCGGTTCTGCACGCCCTCAGCAGCTTCGATCAGCTTGTCCAAAAGGGTGTTGTCGACACTCAGGGGCGATGATTCGCTGCTCGGGGCCAGTTGTAGGCGCAGGCTACACTCAACCTTACCGCGTTTAATTACCCTGCGCAGCGAGTCTCTGAGTGGCATTTCTAGCTGCCGGGCCGCTTCTGGAAGTTTGAAACTGGGTTCTAGGTAGCGGTGATTGACCGAGCGAAGCTCCCATATTAGTGAGCCCCAGGAGTGTTCCACTTGCCGGCGAGAAAAGGCTGTCATGCTGTAAATCATAGGGGTTAGGCTCAGTGTAAAAGTGCATTCTAGCGCGAATCGCGGGCGGTTGTTAGATCGTTAGCAGCCTTTGGCTGGTGTTCGGTGGGTTACTTTAAACTCACTACAGTCGACTGTGCTGCGTGGCACAGACCGGTGTATAATGCCCTCGGGGTTGAGACCTGCGCCCCGGACCGATAACTTATTAGCCATAGGAATACCCATGACAGCAACAAGACCTAGTGGACGCGACAACAATCAGTTGCGTGATATCAGCATTACCCGGCACTTTACCTGCCACGCCGAGGGCTCGGTGCTAATCGCCTGCGGCAATACCAAGGTGATTTGTACCGCCACGGTTGAAAAAGGTGTGCCGAGTTTCTTGCGTGGTCAGGGTCAGGGCTGGGTTACCGCCGAATATGGCATGTTGCCGCGATCAACTAACAGCCGTATGGGACGCGAGGCAGCTAGGGGTAAACAAGGCGGCCGCACGGTTGAAATACAGCGCCTGATCGGCCGGTCGTTGCGCGCCGCGGTCGATATGAAGGCCCTCGGTGAAAACAGTATCCACATTGACTGCGATGTGATTCAGGCCGACGGAGGCACTCGCACCGCGTCAATAACGGGGGCTTGTGTCGCCATGGTTGATGCTTTTAGCGTAATGGTAGAGCGTGGCATGATCGCCTCTAGCCCTTTGAAACATATGATCGCTGCGGTTTCTGTCGGTGTTTATAAAGACATGGCAGTACTGGATTTGGACTACCCCGAGGACTCCAATGCAGAGACCGATATGAATGTAATTATGACCGAGAGCGGTGGTTTTATTGAAGTTCAAGGTACTGCTGAGGGCGCGCCTTATACCCGTGAAGAATTAGAGCAAATGTTAGTTCTGGCGGAGGGCGGCATTGGCGAATTAATCGTCATGCAAAAAGCGGCGCTGGCACAATAGCGCCGGCGCCCTTGCTGGCTCGTTAAGAGGATATTTCGTAGTCGTAATCCATCATCAGTGGTGCGTGGCTCGAAAAGACCTGGTTTTTGTAGATCGCACCGTATTCGATGGTGGGTTTTAACCCTGAAGAGGCTACCTGATAGTCGACACGCCAACCATCTTGGGTGCGGTCACCACCTGGCCACCAAGTAAACTCGTCACTGTCTTTGTTGATCTCGCGAAAACTGTCGACATAGCCGGAACTCTGGAATAGCTGGTCCATCCACTGCTGTTCTGCAGGCAGGGCGCCGGAGCTGTTTTGGTGCTGCTGAGCTTGCTGAACATCGCCTTCGCGGTGAGCGATATTCCAGTTGCCACAAATGATAAACTCGCGACGTTTGTTGCTGACTTTTATCAGATGATTTTGCAGCAGTTCAAAAAACTGGCCCTTGCGGGTCTGGTCTTCACTGTCGGCGCTTTCGGCACTGGGGGCTAACAGACAGCCGATACTGATATTTTGAAAGTCAGCCTGGATATAACGACCCTCCATATCAAAGTCGACAAAGCCTAAGCCGGTCATTATTGCCTTGGGCATCTCCCGAGAGTAAATAGCGACGCCGTTAGTCTGTGTATCCACGGCGTCAAAAAAGAACGGGTTGTAACCGGCCGGGAAAAATAACTCGTCCCTTAAGTCGTATTCCTGTGTCTTGATATTTTGTATACAGATAAAATCGGCATCCTGCTCCAAAACCCAGTCGTAAAATCCCCGCTTGGCAGCGTCTTCGATACCGTCGGCGCAAAAACTAATGATTCTCATGGTGTACTTCACATTGAATGGTAAGAGAAATCGGTATCATCGCAAATAATAACAATCGCCGATTGGCCTATAATACCTGAGCTGGCAACAAGATGGAAAAAAGGCAGAGAAAAAATAACGCCCTGGCCGCCTTGCCGGGGCACCGTAACCTAATATTGCTGTCATTTGACCCGCCCTGAGGCTGGGCAGAAACTTTTGGCCCAGCCACCACAGTTGGGCTCAAAGCGCACATACCGTATACTGGGCCACAGACTAATTGTTACTAGGTTGCGGCTCGGTGATGCGCCCTAACGTCGTGAATCGATGTCTGAGGATATCGTTCAGCTCAGGTACAGTACCAACATTGTTAGATAGGCGCTGCCCAAGTCGATTTACTGTCACTTACATTTGAGTTTAGATCTTGTCTGCTAATGCGGCCAGCTGCCAGTGGACAACAGCCATAGAGAGGATTTATGCAGCAATACCAGCAGCAATTTATTGAGTTAGCCATCGAGCGCGAAGCCTTGTGTTTTGGCGAATACACCCTAAAGTCTGGGCGTGTCAGCCCTTATTTTTTTAATGCGGGCCTATTTTGTAGCGGCGCCTCGCTGGCCCAGTTGGGGCGCTGTTATGCCAGTGCGATAATCGATTCTGGGGTCGAGTTCGATTGTCTGTTCGGTCCGGCTTATAAAGGCATTCCGCTGGCTGCGGTGACGGCTGCGGCACTGGCTGAGCACTTTGATAAAGATGTGGCTTATACCTATAACCGTAAAGAAGTTAAAGATCACGGTGAGGGTGGTTCGATGGTAGGTGCGCCCCTTCGCGGGCGGGTGTTGATTATCGACGACGTCATCACCGCGGGCACGGCGGTGCGCGAAGCCATGAGTCTCATTGAACAGCAGGGCGCACAAACAGCAGGACTGGTTATCGGTCTCAATCGTCAAGAGCGTGGCAGCGGTGAATTATCGGCCATTCAAGAGGTTGAAAGAGACTACAATACTCAGGTGATCAGTATTATCAATGTCGACCAAGTTGTTAGCTATCTAAAAAGTAGCGAACAGTTGGACTATGTGAGTAAAATTGAGGCCTACCGCAACTCCTATGGTGTTTAATCACCTGGGTACGTCAGCACTGGTTGCCCGAGGAGATATAGCTTGAGTTGTATTTTGAACCGTATTGTTCAACGGACCGCCGTGGTTGCGGTGCTGATTGCCGGTACGATCTCCAGCGCCATCAGTGCTGCAGGTGTGTTGTACCGTTATCACAATGATAATGGTACCCCGGTTATCAACCACCAAATTCCTCCTGAGTATGTTGAGCGAGGTTACGATATTCTTAGTTCCGACGGCAATCTTTTGCGCACCGTGCCGCGGGCATTGAGTGCCGAGGAGCTGCAGGAGCGCAGTACCGATGAGTCCAAAGCGAGATATGCTGAGCGCGAAGCATTGCGAATGCGCGCTTGGGACGAGTCGCTGTTGCTGCGCTACAGCTCAACTGAAGATATTGATGCGGCTCAACAGCGAGCGATGAAAGAGCTCAACATACGTGTCAGTATTCTCAAGAGTAATCTTTCTGCCACCAAATCTCAGATTGAGCGCGGGCAGCTAGAGGCGGCAAATATTGAGCGCCGAGGCGCCGAGGCGCCGGCAGAAATGACCGGAAATATCGAAATAATGAAGCTGGAAATCGAGGATATAGAGCAATCGATTGTCACTAGGCGCGAGGAAATAGCGGCGATGAAAGTCGATTTTGAGCGGGATAAAACGCGTTTTGAAAGTTTGCATGATCAAGTGAGAATGCGGCGTCAGCCACTTGCACCGTCATCCGCCACAGCTTACTAGTGTTTTTAGGATTGTCTCGTAGCACTTTCGTTAAGTTCATTGGCCGGACTAACTTGCGCGGTTTCTTTGACAAAACCACTGATTAGAACAGGCCATTGGGCCTGCCAATTTTCGGTTGGCTTGCGGCTAAATTCACTTCTAACAAACTGACATATACGCCCTTCTGCCATCGACATCAGCATATTTGCTGCAACAGCAACCGGTACTACCGGTCTAATACCCTCGCGCAGTTCAGCCTCTCGCAATATCTGTTTCAGTTGGGTCTCCAGGCGATCGAAAAACTGCGCCACTCGAATTCTCAGTTTATCAGTTTCTCCAGCGAGTGCGTCGCCGGTTAAAATACGGGTAATACCTGGGTTTCGCTCGCTAAAAGCGAGTAGTAGTCCGAGAATTTTTTCGCAGCGGTCTAGCGCGCTGCGGTTGTCATTGGCGATGATATTGACGCGAGTGAATATAGTATCCTCGATAAACTCAATCAGGCCTTCAAACATTTTAGCTTTGCTGGGAAAGTGGCGATAAAGTGCCGCCTCAGAAACACCTACTTCTCTGGCTAGTCGCGCAGTAGTAATTCGCTCGCCGGGGCTGACTTCCAGCATGTGGGCAAGGGCTTCTAGAATTTGTTGACGACGAGATGATTTTTTCATCACTTATTTATCACTTATTATTCACTTGTAACATCCCTGTGCGACGAAACGTTCATCGCTATTGAGCGGTCAATGCTATCCGATTTACGACGCTAGCTGCAACATTCGCAGCCAAAGAATTTACTAGCCCTTAGAACAAAATGGCATAATTTTTTGAAAATTCATAAAATCTGAAATAAGGGTAGCCCGTTTCGACCACATTCAGCTCTGATTAGTAATCAGGGTGCCAATGCCTTGATCGGTAAATATTTCTAATAATACCGCATGGGGTACCCGGCCATCGATAATATGAGCACTGTTCACCCCAGCTTTCACCGCGTCCAGTGCGCAGCTTATTTTGGGAAGCATACCGCCGTGAATAGTGCCGTCTTCGATTAGTTCGTCGACTTGACGAGTCCCCAGTCCTGTCAGCACCTTATTATCTTTACTCATTAAGCCGGCTACATTGGTTAGCAGCATTAACTTTTCAGCGCCCATGGCTTCGGCAATCTTTCCCGCTACTAGGTCAGCGTTGATGTTATAGGAACTGCCGTCACTGCCCACGCCTATGGGGGCTATAACCGGAATGAAATTACTGTTCAACAACATATCGAGTACCGAGCGGTCGATAGCTTCAATCGAGCCGACATGCCCAATATCGATGATTTCCGGCGCACTCATACCCGGTGACTGACGGCTCACGGTCATTTTTTTAGCTTGAATTAACTGCCCGTCTTTACCGGTAATACCGACAGCTTTGCCGCCATTGTTGTTTAACAAAGAAACAATTTCCTTGTTGACGCTGCCCCCCAGCACCATTTCTACAATATCCATGGTTTCGCTGTCGGTGACTCTCATACCGTCGACAAAATGCGAGTCGATATTCAATTTTTCGAGTAAGCTGCCGATTTGTGGTCCACCACCGTGAACTACCAACGGATTCATGCCGACGAGTTTCATCAATACAATGTCACGGGCAAACTGCTCTTTTAAGTCCTGCTCTACCATGGCATTGCCGCCAAATTTAACAACAATAGTCTTGCCAGTAAAACGTTGTATATAGGGTAATGCCTCGGTTAGTACATTAGCAACATTACCGGCTGCATCGCGCGATAGCGACATGGTGTTTCCCTTTGTTTTGCGGTTAATAGATTGAATAGAGGTCTTTGAAAATTAACAGTTTTCGCTTGTGCAATGGCAGCGCAGGCCCGCTCTCAAAAAGGCAGGTCCAGGTCCCCATCAACAGCGCTTAGCTGCTGCTTGAATAGCCGTTGAATGCGTTGCATGGCGGCATCATTGTCAGCCTCGAAGCGCAGCGTTAGCATCGCCATGGTGTTAGATGCCCTGACTAGCCCCCAACCATCGGCAAAATCGACACGCAAACCGTCCAGCGTAGACAGTTTACCTTTGTCAAACTGACTATCACTAAGCAATTTTTCGATAATGATGAATTTTTGTTGTTCGCTGGTGTGCACTTTTAATTCGGCTGAGCTGATGAGCTCGGGGAACGCTGCCAGCTGTAAATCGAGGTCTGGATCGGTTGTGCTTAATATTTCTATTAGCCTAGCGGCTGCATACATGCCGTCGTCGAAGCCAAACCAGCGCTCCTTGAAAAATATATGCCCGCTGAACTCACCACCTAGAAGTGCGCCCGTTTCCATCATTTTGTCTTTCATAAAAGAGTGGCCGCTCTTCCACATGATCGGCCTGCCGCCATAATTGCTAATCAGTGAGTTTAAGCTGCGAGTGCATTTGACATCAAAAACAACATCGGCCCCCGGGTTTCTTGAAACGACGTCTTGGGCAAAAAGCATTAACAGGCGGTCGGCGGCGACGGATTTTCCGGTTGCGGTAACCACACCGAGACGGTCACCGTCGCCATCAAAGCCAATGCCGAGATCGGCGCGCTGTTCGATCACCACGCGTTTTAAATCTTCCAGGTTGGCCTCGACAGCGGGGTCTGGGTGATGGTTGGGGAAATCGCCATCAATATCACAATACAACTCGATGACTTCACAGCCCAGTTCCCGGAACAGTCGGGGAGCAACCATGCCGGTTACACCATTACCCGCATCGATAACGATTTTGAGCGGCTGCGCAATGGCAACATCATTAATAATGTAGTCAATATAGGCCTGTTCGATGTCGCTGCTTGCATATTTGCCCTGACCGCTGTGCAAGTTGCCGGCGATGATGCGGCGGTGCAGGTTCTTGATGGCGTCGCCGGACAGCGCTCTGCCGCCGATGACTACCTTAATGCCATTGTCTTCGGCAGGATTGTGGCTGCCGGTTATCATCACGCCGGTATGCGTCGCGTACTCGTGGGTGGCAAAATACATCAATGGCGTGGGCTGCATGCTGATATCGATGACATCACAGCCACTGGCCAGCAGGCCTTGGGTCATGGCTGCAAGCATACGCGGTGAGCTGTGTCTGCCATCGGCTGCTACTACCACGCGCTGATGTCCCTGATCGATAGCTTCGCTGCCAATGGCAATTGCAATATGATAAACCGCATCGTCGGTGAGCTGCTCGTCGGCCCGCCCACGAATATCATAGGCTCTAAAAATGACATCGGGAATTGCCCTGGCGGTATAGGCTGCTGGCGGCTCGGCGGCAACCGGCTCGGCGCTCACCACCGGTTTTGGCTCCGGGTTTTGTGCCGGTTTTTCAGCTGTGACAACAGTTTTGACAACAGCTTTGAGCTCCGGTGTTTTGGCGTTGCTCTCCAATGCTTTGTCGAGTAATGCACTGAGCTTACCGCTGGCGTCAA
>JBLHLU010000061.1:0-15875 GCA_047623385.1 Paraglaciecola psychrophila | reverse complement strand
ACAAATAGTCTTTTTGATCGACTACAGCAGGGTGCTCTTAGCCCTGCGGTTTAACCAAAGCGCGGGCATGTCCCGCGTCTTTGCGTACTAGCGCCGCACAAATCGGCACAAGTATCTTACCTTTATATGTAGTGCTGATCTGCGCCGCTTGGTGTCGATTTTACTACCGCCACATTACTGGAATTGAGTTTTATTATGTCCAAGCGTGACTATTATGAGATCCTCGGAGTACCCAAGGACTCATCGGAAAAAGACATTAAAAAAGCCTATCGCCGGGTGGCGATGAAATTTCACCCGGATCGCAATCCAGACGATGCAGATGCGGAGGACAAGTTCAAAGAGGCCTCGGAGGCCTACGAGATTTTGTCTGATGCACAAAAACGCAACGCTTACGACCAGTACGGTCACGATGCGGTTAGTGGCAATGCTGGCGCCGGTGGTGGTGGCAACGGTAATTTTGGTGATATTTTTGGTGATGTATTCGGTGATATTTTCGGTGGTGGTGGCGGTGGTCGCAGCCGCGGTCCGGCCCGGGGCAGCGATTTACGCTACAACCTCGACGTCGATCTTGAGCAGGCGGTAAAAGGCACCGAAGCTAAAATTCGTATTCCTTCATTAGTCGGCTGTAAGCCGTGTAATGGCAGTGGCGCCAAGAAGGGCAGTACGCCGGTTAGCTGTACTACCTGTGGCGGTGTCGGCCAAGTCAGAATGCAGCAGGGCTTTTTCTCAGTACAGCAAACCTGTCCTAACTGCCGTGGCAAGGGCAAGATGATCAGCGATCCCTGCACTAGCTGTCGCGGTCAGGGTCGGGTTGAAGAAAGCAAGACGCTGTCGGTTAAAGTGCCCCCCGGGGTTGATACCGGCGATCGTATTCGCTTGGGCGGCGAGGGCGAAGCAGGTCCTGATGGCGGTCCTAGCGGTGATCTGTTTGTACAAATTAATGTGCGCGAGCACGCTATTTTTGAGCGCGATGGCAAGCACTTATACTGTGAGGTACCCATCAGCATTATCGATGCGTCGCTCGGCGGTGAACTCGAAGTGCCGACGCTGGAGGGCCGGGTCAAGTTGAAAATACCCGAGGAGACACAAACCGGAAAACTGTTTCGCCTTCGTGGCAAGGGTGTAGCGCCTGTTCGCGGTGGCTCCACCGGTGATTTACTGTGCCGGGTGGCGGTTGAAACCCCAGCGAATCTGACTAAGCATCAGCGCGAATTGTTAAAAGAGCTGAAAGAGTCTTTTGAGAAAGAGGGCAACCAAGGTCCCAAAACAAGTTCCTGGTTTGCCGGTGTGAAAAGCTTTTTTGACGACATGAAACCATAACCGGTGCAGCCCGCGGCTGTGTTCTGCAGTCGCTGTTCTAGGCAACAGTTTGTAATAACAGGTAACGACGATGACCATAAATATAGCTGTGACCGGTGCCGCCGGTCGTATGGGAAAAATACTGATTGAGGCCATCGCACTCAATAGTGACACCCAATTGAGCGCGGCCATCGAATGGTCAGGCAGTGATGCTATCGGTGCCGACGCTGGTGAGTTGGCAGGACTGGGTAAAAATGGCGTCATTGTGGTCGCTGATATCAACGCAGTGATTAATGACTTTGATGTGTTGGTAGATTTTACTGTGCCCTCTGCAACGGTTACTAATGCCCAGGCCTGTGCTGCGGTGGGTAAAAAAATTGTTATTGGCACCACCGGTTGTAGCGCCGCTGAAAAACAGCTTATCGATCACTGCGCCACTCAAACTGCCGCTTGTATGGCCACCAATTACAGCACCGGGGTCAACCTGTGTTTTAAATTGCTGCGTGAGACCGCAGCGATTCTAGGTGACGACTACGATGTTGAAATTGTTGAAGCGCATCACCGGCACAAGGTTGACGCGCCTTCTGGTACTGCACTGAGTATGGGTGAGGCGGTGGCAGCTGGATTGCAGAGAGATTTGTCTGAGGTTGCGGTATACGGCCGGGAAGGTATTGTGGGCGCCCGTACCGACAAAGAAATTGGCTTTTCTGCAGTGCGTGGCGGCGATATAGTAGGCGATCACACGGTGATGTTTTTAGCCGACGGCGAGCGGGTTGAAATTTCTCACAAGGCCAGTTCTCGCATGAGTTTTGCTCGTGGTGCAGTGCGGGCCGCGGTATGGTTGGCTGATCGCGATAGCGGATTGTTCGACATGCAGGATGTTTTAGGTTTTAAATAGTTTTTTTGAAACGGCCACAGCGGCTATCGACTGCTAACCAAGCTGTACTGATGGCCGCTAACACCCACACAACATCGGTGCTGGTGAAAAATAACATCACCGCAGTCGGAGACCAGCTTGGTTTATTTCTAACACCTTTTTTGCGCCTTTTTCCTTCGCTCGACATTCCAACTATTAGTGCCCCGTTTTAAGCGTTGCCGTTGCCAGGCCAGCAGTGCTGTAATACTTTTTATCTCTTGCTTGGACACCTTGCGAACATGTGTCGCCCCTCCTAAAAAAACGTTGTTGTTGAACTCATCGAAGCCGTTGTTGGCTTAGTCTGTTTGCTCGTTTCCGCTCAGTCCTGCCAGTTCGGTGCTGCTTTGCCGGACAGTGGCAAGGTTGTTACTCGACCGTGCTGATAAACTATTAGCGGCGATCATTTGCCGACATTTAGTAAACTGTGTATGGGTCTGTTCGCTTTATATGTATTGTGATTACTGGCTTGATTACACTGTTTCACAACGGCCACCCAATTGGTCTTCTCTTGCTCAATACCGGACAACATGTCATGTGTTTGTTCGCTGGCCCGGCCAATGAGTCCACTGCATACGGGCCACCGGCCTAGGCTGCATAGCGGTCTTTACAGCTCTGGTGTAGGTGTTTTGCAATACAGCCCTGCGCGAAAAGTCGTTATAGCTTTCGGCAGGTCCTGTGGACATCGGCTGACAGAAACTGTTCATGCTCCGCTCAACGTGCTGCATTGCATGCACTAGGGTATTAAACACCGTCAACAATGGCTCCTCCGGCGCCGAAGGTATTGGTAAACGAAAAACGAAGCCGAGCGGCTTTGCCGACTATTTGTGCAATGCCTCTGTTGGTACGCGTATTTTCCGGGCAACAACGCGACCATTGAATACTCACAGCAGAGCCCTTGCCAACACGTTTTAGTAGTGAGTGTGGCTGGACTCAGCGGGCAATAAAAATGAGTGCCAGCTCGACGGCGTTAAAAAGCCCATCGATTACAAAATGTGAATGTCAGCGCTGCATAAAGTCGCCTAGGCGAGAGCGGAAAGTCTGCCTTCAGGGTTAATAGCCTTAGGAAATGTAGGCCGAGGAAAGATTGTCAGGCGATGTTTATTTTGTTGCTAATAAGTTTCGCAGACTGACTTGTAACTATTATTAGCTCAACTTATATTATAGTATTAGTGCATTATAATAATGTAATGATACTAAATGATGAGCGCTACACCCTCGATAATGTGGCCCCAGGACTTGGCGTACTTGCTGTACGACTGCAACCGCCTACTGCGACGGCGCTTCGATCATGGCATTGCCGACTTTGGCCTGCGCGACGCCCAGTGGCGGGTGATTTCGCTATTGAGCCGCAGCGAAGGGCTCACGCAAACGGAGTTGGCCGCGTTAATGGGGGTGCACAAGGCGCCGCTGGGAGAACATCTCGATCGGCTAGAGCGCCAAGGCTGGGTGCAGCGCCGGCCCGATCCTCGCGATCGCAGGGCTAATACCTTGTTTATTCCAGCTCAGGCGAAACCTCGCACCGCCGAGATTGATCAGCGTGTACAGGTTTTGGTCAAGCAACTCAAAGCTGCCTTCTCGGCGCCGCAGTGGGATCGGCTACAGCAGCTGTTACTGGAGCTGGTCGCCGGTTTTGGAGCCGCTGAGAGTAAGCAAGCACTCACTCGGGTAACGCTCAGCACTAGTTTGTATCTGGTCGGTATGTTGTCCCGGCAGCTACGCAGGCAGTTTGACGGCGCCTTAAAACAACTCGGTACCAGTCGCACCCAATGGCTGGTGTTATCGGTAGTGCAGCGCCGGCCTGGTATTTACCAGCGCGAATTGGCGCAAGTATTGGACTTGCCGACCGGGCCCTTGGGCAAGGTGGTTGCACAGTTGGCCCAAAAACAGTGGCTGAGCCGCCGGTCTAGCGCAGCCGATGGACGCCTCAAACACCTAACGGTATCACCCGAGGCGCAGCCGATGATTGCCCTCGCCGCTAGTGGTTACCGCGATTTACATGGTGCTTTGAGCGGGCACTTGCCGGCGCCGCAGCTCAGTGAACTCGAACAGGGGCTGCGCCAGCTTCGAGAGGCGCTGCTGTTGCTCAAACATCATCAAAGCCCAGCCCTTACACCCACACCAACACTGGAATTGCCATGAATATTCACTCGCTGGGTCGCAAGCTAATACTGCTGCTACTGCTACTGTTGGCACTTGCCGTAGCCGCTAATTGGGTCCACCAGCGCATGACTCACGTTTATAGTGACGATGCACGTATTGCCGCAGATATGGTTGATATTGGCAGCAAGGTTTCGGGGTGGATTGTATCCTTTGCCATTGCCAGCGGAGACCAGGTCAAGCGCGGAGATATACTGGCGGTTGTCGACAGCCAAGACACGGTTTTAAAACTGCGCCAGCTGCAGGCTAAGGCTTCTGCCCTGACCGCCGGTTATGAGGCGCAGCAGGCAGAAATTACCATGGTAGAGCAGCACACCAGTGGCGCTTATAGAGCTGCTAGTTCACAGCTGACCTCAGCTCTGGCGGCACTGGCAGCGGCTACTACTGAACAGGTCTTTCGCAGTGGTGAGTGGCAGCGGTCGCGGGAACTGCGCGACAAGAAGATATTATCACTGCAAGATTTCGAAGCGGTGCAGAGCCAGTACCGGCAAGCGAGTCAGGCAAGGGATGGTGTCGAGGCCGATGTCGCTAGTGCCCGTGCCGGTTTGAGCCAGGCGCAGGCTAATCAGTCACGATTGCTGGTGATGGCTAGAGTTTTAGCAAAACTGGAATTCGAGCGAGAGAGTCTGCAGCTGGAGTTACAGCGCCAACAAGTTGATCTCAACAACCGCACTATAGTCGCCCCCAGTGACGGTATTATCGACGGCCTCTATATGGATCCGGGGGAGCATGTGCTGCCGGGTATGCGTATGTTGTTAATGCACAATCCCGAAGATATTTGGATTAGTGCCAACGTAAAAGAGACCGAGGTACGCTTTTTGCTGCCCGGGCAGCCCGTTGCTATCAATGTGGATGCATATCCCGACACCGAATTTAGCGGTGAAGTGATAAAAATTGGCCATGCCGCCACCAGTGAATTTGCATTGTTGCCGAGCACCAATCCCAGCGGTAACTTCACTAAAGTTACCCAGCGTCTGCAGGTAAAAATTTCCCTTGCGCAACAACAGCTGCGGTTGAAACCGGGCATGATGGTGGAGGTGGCCATCGATGTCCGCTGAGGTCGAGGCCTATATTGATAGTCTTACCACCAGCGAAACGATTAAGGCGCTGTTTCGTCAATACGGCCTCGGCTATGCCTGGATTGCAATGGCCGTTATCACCCTGGCGATGCTGGCGACACTGCTTTCTACCACCATTGTCAATGTTGCCATTCCGCCAATAATGGGCGCTTACGGCATCGGCCAGGATCAAGCCCAGTGGCTGTCTACCGCCAATTTGGCCTCCTCTACTGTGGCCATGCTGCTGACCTCCTGGTTGGTGCAGATGTGGGGTATTCGGCTGGTGGTATTTTGGTCGATGTTACTGTTTTTACTCGGTACCGTTATCGGCGGAACGAGCCCTAATGTTGAGCTGATGATTTTTGCCCGGGTATTGCAGGGTATTGCCGCGGGAATTATTACACCACTATCCATGTTTGTGGTTTTTTTGCTGTTTCCTTTTAACCGCCAAGGCATGGTGATGGGCGTATCCAGCATCGGCGTGATGTTGGCGCCAGCGCTGGGCCCCACTCTGGGTGGGGTGCTAACTGACACCTTTAATTGGCGTTACGTGTACTATGTTTGTCTGGTAGCGCCGCTGCTGTGTATTCCGCTGGCGTTGATTTACCTACCGGACCGCGACGGTGAAAAGCCCGCTATTCCCTTCGACTGGTGGGGTCTTATACTGCTGTCGCTGGGCATATCGCTACTGTTCATCGGTCTGAGTAGCGGCCGCCGAGAGGGTTGGGATTCGGCATGGGTGTTGAGTAATTTGGGCGGTGGTATCGGCTCATCGCTAGGCTTTATTTATTGGCAGCTTCGCAATCCAACACCGCTGTTAAACTTGGCTATTTTCCGCCATTACCGCTTCGCTATGTACTCTATTATTGGCTTTGTGTTCAGCGCCGGGTTGTACGGTTCCACCTATTTAATCCCGTTATTTCTGCAGCTAGTGCAGGGTATGACCCCCACTGACTCTGGTCTGTTAACGATGCCGGCGGGATTGCTTATGGCGGTGGTCGCACCCTTTTGCGGGCGTCTGGTTGACCGTTACGACCCCAGCTTACTGATTGCCTGGGGCAGTTTGCTGTTTTCAGGGTCGTTTATTCTAATGGTAGGGGCGGACGCTAATACCAGCTTTTTTACCTTTGCCTGGTGGATGGCTGTTGGCCGTATCGGTATTGGTTTTGCGTTTCCGTCGATGAGTATGGGGACGGTGCGATCGGTGCCAGCTGAACTGGTAGGCGAGGCCTCCGGGGTGTTGAATTTTATGCGTCAGTTGGGCGGTGCCTTCGGGGTCAACCTGTGTTCACTTATTTTGGCCCATCGCACCGAGTTTCACGCCGATGCCGTACTAAGTACCCAGCGCTCGGACAACGCTGAGACTTTGCAGTCGATCTTTATCTTAGAGCAGCAACTCAGTGCCACCGGTATGCCGGCAATCGAAAAAAAGCTAGCGGCAATGCAGTACCTGGCCGACAGTCTGCACATTCAGGCCATGGTCTCGGCCTTCAAAGACAGCTTTTTAGTGTCGGCGCTGGTGTTTTTAGCGGTGCTAGTACCGGTCTGGCTGATATGGCGCAGCAAACTGACCGATGCTAAATAATGGCTTTATTCGACCGCGAAAGACTCCAGTAAATCGCGCAGTATTTGGGTGCCACCAATCATATTGTCGATGGATATCTTCTCGTCGTTGCCGTGAATACCATTAAAGTCTTCGGGTTTTGCGACAAAGGGGCCAAAACCGTAGGAGGCAATACCGAGGTCGCGAAAGAAGTGGCTGTCGGTAAAGCCGGTAGACACACTGGGTATGACTTTTGACCCGGGGTAGTGCTGGCTAGTCACAGCCTTAATATGTTCAAACAACGGTGTGTCGATAGCACTGATGGCCGGGCTAAAACCCATAATGCGTTCGATGCTAATATTGGGGTCGGCGATTAACTGGGTTAAATCGCGCTGAAATTGATCGAGATCCTGATCGGGCAACAATCGACAATCTAATTCCATCATCACCTCCGCTGGCACCACATTAATCTTAGCGCTGCCCTCTAGGCGGGTGGCAGAACAAGTGTCGCGCAGCAGCGAATGGTGGGCCGGATTGCGCAATTGCAGAGCCAGCATAAAGTCGCTGTTATCGACATGTTGAGCGATATCAGTGTACTGGTTTTTAAACTGTGCTGGCTGAGACTCGGCAATACTGCTAAACATGGTATGCACCGGTGCGATGACTCGGGCTTTGAAGTTGGTAGTGGTGATGCGATAGCCGGCCCTTAACAGCCGAGTGACGGCGGTTTCTACCTGCGGTGCAGAGCCGTGGCCGGGTCTGCCGGTAGCGGTGAGTCGTAGCCACAGCGGTACTTTTTGGGTGACTTCAATGGCAAAGCCAACCTCGCCATCGACTTGGTAGCCGCCGCCGCCCTCGTTCAGTAAAAATCCAACGTTTTTAAATATTTCCGGGTGCTGTTTGACCAACCAGCCCGCGCCAAAAGCGCCGCCGGCCTCTTCGTCGGCGGTGGCGATAAACCAGACATCGCGATTAAGTTTTTTACCCGATGCCGCCAGCGATAAAAAAGCCTGAAACTGCGCAATGCCCAGCCCCTTCATGTCGATAGCGCCGCGCCCGTAAATAAAACCGTCTTTAATCTCGCCGGCTAAGGGGTCGACACTCCAGTATTTGGCGTTGGCTGGCACCACATCTATGTGATTGATTAGCACCAATCCGGGTTTGTTGCCACCGGGGATCTTCGCCCACAGGTTGCCTCGTCCGGGCGCGGACTCGCCGCGTTGAAATTCGATACCGGCGTCTCTGAGATAACCGGCGAAAAAATCGACGCCCAAAGACTCGTTACCCGGTGGGTTGGTGGTGTCTATCTGTAGATAGTCCACCAGCCGTGCCGGTGCAGCCTCGGCAAATTTGTCGGCGGCGCTGGCCGATTGCACTAACAATAGGCTCAAGGCCATAGTGCTTAGCAAAGCCTTGACGAAGGTCTTTATTGTGGTCTTTACGATGGAGTTAATTTTTAGCATGGCAGTGCCCCGTATGGAATTAGCCGTGCTGAGCGAGCAGCCGTTAGTGTATAAAATACAGCTGGCGTTCAACACAGACGAAGTTGGCAGCCAAAGTACTAAAGATGGCGGTCAATTGCACGGGGCTATTGCATTAGCTAACTGTGAGCTTGACAGAAACTTCAGCGCCATCAAGGGAATTGAGTTAATCGAGGTTGTTGGCATCACTAAGCACTTTGGCGCCGACAGTCGTAGTTACCGGCTTATCACTGTTGCAAAATAGCCCGGGCAGCTATTAGTGCTTGGAACAATCCGCTGACTGTAGTTGCTCAGCGGTCAGTAGCGGCAGTGTTCGATTGAGCTTTTTGAAGGTATCTGGCTCGGTGGGGGCTTTCAATACTTAACGGTAGCCAACCCAGTCAGCGCGACTGGGTTAGTGTCGGTGCTCGCACAACCACTGCAGCCAATAATGCCTGCAGCGGTGATGGCAACAAGTAACTTCGACTTATTGGTGTTCACGGTTTACCGACGGTGCTTACCAGTGTTGGTTACCAGTGGTGGTTAGCTCACAGATAGTTATGCCCAAGCATCGATTAGGAAACGGCCCTGAACTTCCATTTCTTGCAGCCAGGCCTGGGCCTGCTCGGTGCTCACTTCACTGCCCGCGGCGCGCTCTGCGTCGCGATAAATATTCTGCAGTGCGCCGCGCACTCCGGTCAGCATATGCTGGGCATCACCACAGACATAGATAAGCGCGCCGCGCTGCCACAGCGCCCAGACTTTTTCTGCCTCAGCGGCAATAGCATCTTGTACGTAGCGGTGCGGATATTGCACCAAGCGAGAATAGGCCTTGATACATTGCACGGCACCGGCTGCCTCGGCGGCGGAAAATTCCTCGGCATAGATATCGTCTACATCGGGGTGACGGCAGCCAAAAAATAGCATCGCCTCAGCTAGGTCTCGGCCCTCACTAAGGTGCACCATACGGTCCTGAATAAAACCGCGGAACGGCGCCACACCGGTTCCCGGGCCGATCATAATAATCGGTTGCTGCAGATCTTGCGGCGGCAAAAAACCAGAATCTACCGACCGCAGTCGGGCCAGAATAGGCTCACCTACGACAGCGTCGTCGAGGGTCGAACTACAGGCGCCGAGATAGTTGCCGGTACCACTCAGAGCCGGCCCAGCAACCCGGCTGACAGCGATATCGACCTGCTGTGGGTTAACCAAATTCGACGAGGCGATGGAGTAGTAGCGCGGGTGCAGTTCAGCTAGTTGGTCAATAAATACCGGAAAAGGCAGGGTAATACTGGGGTAGCGCAGCAGTAGGTCCAGCAGTGATACGTGCAGATCGAGAATCTCGCTTTTATAGCGCTCAGACTCCGTCAGTGCGGTTAGGGCTGCGGCATCGGGAGGGCATGGGGCGTGTTGCGCCAGCAGTTTTATCTGTCGGATAGTAGCGCTATCACTGAGTTCGACATATCGACTGAGCAGAGTTTCCACAGTAATGGCACTTTCGACAGGTATAGCACCGGCGCTGCCATGTTGCAGTGACAGGCGAATACGCTGCTGTAAATGCATAGCAAAACGCATGGCGGCGCGTTCAACATTGGCCTGCGGATTGCGCGGCATAACCAGCAAATGGTCACCGGTTTTATAGCTTGCGCCCGGTGGTAGGTCGATGCTGATATGGCGTTTGCTGGTACCAAAATTGACACCGGTATCAACCATTTCTTGATTGCCTTGTACGGTCATTGGGGCCAGCGAATAGTGGTTTAAAAAGGTAGTGTTATCATCGCTCTCGATTAAATCAATGTCGAAGCGCGCACCCAGATCGACCGGAGCAGCTACCGTTAGACCCAGCGATTGCGCTAGCTCTGGCCACAGCCGCTGACTATAATTATCAATGTCCCCAAAAAAATCACCGCGAGCATCGGCTTCGCCTCGGACCACGATAGACTGTGCCCCCAGCGTCTGTAGCCGCTCTTCAATCAGTCTCGGCACCCGTTGATAGGTCGCCGCCCAGTCTCGGTTACCAACTCCAAATACGCCGTAGCGCAGGCCGCTTAGATCGTCATTACACGCTTCTAACCAGCTCATAAATGCCTTGGCATCATCGGTTGGGCCGCCGTTATAGGAGGCGGTTACCAACAGTACCGCGCCGGTGGTTGGCAGCGCTGCGGCGTATTCGTCAAGGCTACCTTGGCTAACTACAAAACCGACTGACTCGGCCTCTTCGGCCAGTCGTGATGCCACCTGTTGCGCCGAACCCATATTGCTGCCGTGCAGTACTAACAGCGGCGTGCTGTGACCGCTTTGCAATTGTGCGCCGGGCTCTTCAACTGCTGTTTCGCTGCGCTCAGGGGTAACCGCCGCGGGCAGTACGCGGTCTGCTGCGGTGCGTTTTTTCAGTTTGATCTTGAAGTCATTGGGCTTAATCGTCAGTGCTTCTTTTACTTCTAGCTGGTAGTTGGTGTGATCGACAAATTTGAATCGCTGCAGCGCCATGCCGAGCGCCAACACAGATTCTTGTAAAGCAAACTGGCTGCCAATACAGGCGCGTTGGCCGTTGCCAAAGGGTTTGAAGGCATTGGGTAAACGCTCTGCGGCGGCTTCGGGAGAAAAACGGTCGGGGTCGAATAATCCGGGATTGTCGCCCCAAGCTTTTTCATCGCGGTGCAGACCGCCAATCAATATTAATATGGGCTGTCCCTTCTTCAGCGGGTAGCTACCGGCTAGGGTAGTATCTTCCAGTGGCATCACCGTGTAGGCCGGCGCAGTCGGATATAGGCGCAATGCTTCGTTTAGCACTTGGCGGATATAAGGTAGCCGCCCGAGTTGGGCTAGAGTTGGTGGGGTGTCTAGGTCGTCGCCTAAAACCGCGTCAACTTCCCGGTAGGCCTGCTTGAGCACTGCGGGGTGTTTGATCAGGTATTGCAGGGTAAAGGACAGCAGGCCGCTGGTGGTCTCGTGACCGGCAATCAAGAAGGTAATGATTTGGTAGCGAATATTTTCGTCGGAAAGTTTTTCTCCAGTTTCTGGATCGGCGCCAGTGAGCATTAAACTCAGTAAGTCTTTAGCATTGACATCGCCGCCACCGGCCTTGCGCTCGGCGATAACTTGGTCGACGATGGTCTTGAGATTGTCGATATGTTTTTCGTAGCGCTGGCGGCGCCCGACATTCATCGAGTGCACTATCGGCAGAGCCACGGCGCGATCAATGGCTTCTTGTAGCGCCACTAACATGCTTTCTATAAAAGGGTGGGGCTCGTCGCGGCTGAAAGAGTTGAAGCGGTAGTCAAATCCGCACAGACCAATGGTATCGAGGGTGAGTCGCACCATATCGTCGGGTACATCGACTTCGTCATTGGCGTTAAGCTGACTCCAACGGGTCATCATTTGCCGGGCTATTTCTAGCATCATTGGAAAATAATTCGACATCGAACCCATGCTGAAAGCCGGCATCAATATATTGTGGGCTTTTTGCCAATTGGGCTCGGTGGTTTTAGCAGTAAACAAGCCGTCTAGCGCAATATCGCGAATATTGTAAAGCGCGCCACTGACCTTCTTATCAAAGCGACTCTCGTCGCTCAATTCGTCAACTAGGCGCTGACTGGAGACCACCAGTAGTTTGCCGCCGGGCAGGCGCAGTTGATAAATTTCTCCCATCTCCTCAGCCAAGGTCATTAGTGACTGTACTGGTGCAACCGCGTCGATCAATCGGCTGTGGCCAATACCGGGTAGTTTGCCTTTGGGTTCTGGAATCCAAGCCATGGAGCTACTCCTAACAATACTAGTGATTAAAGGGGGCTGTGTTTCTATACTATTCGATTAGCCCAGCCGTCGCCGCGATTAGCACCATACTACTAATTTTTGATCAGCGGTTAAAATACAACCAATATTCTAGTTGACAATGGTCTGGGTGGGGGAGTTAAATACTGTCATTTGAAGGGTTAAATACAGTCCTTTATAGGGTTATAAGCAGTCATTATTAGGGTTATATACAGTCATGCATTCAATCTACTTTTCTATTTTATGCTCGCTACTCGGTGAAAAGGGTATTACTGAGCGGCAGTTACTGCAGGGAACCGATATGTCCTTGGCAGATATACAGGCCAATGTTAGCTTTGACTCAGCCCAGCTCAACACCCTATTTTCGAATGCATTGGAGTTGTCGGCACAGCCGCACTTGGGTTTGAAGGTGGGCTCGCAAATTGATTTACCCTCTCAGGGTATTTTTGGCTACGCGCTAATGACCAGTTCCACCGTGGGCGATGCACTGCGGCTATTAGTTCGCTATAACCGCGCTATCTTGCCGAGTATCCAAATAGAATTGCTACAGGAGCGAAACTCGTTGCAAGTGATCACCCAAACCGAACATTTGCCTACTCATCTAGGGCGCTTTTACAGCGAACTGTTGTACGCGGCTATTCTCGCCAGCCGCCATATCCTTTCAGATGTTGCCACCACCAGCTTTACTCTAGAGTTAGACTACCCGGCACCTAGCGAATACGGCTTGTATCAAAAGCTATTTGCTTCGCGGGTGCGCTTTAACTGCGCCCGGCGGGCGCTCAGTTTTGACCAAGACAGTCTCGCGTTAGCTATATCAACCGCTAACCCTCTTGCCCAAGACTTGTTGCAGCGCGAGTGCGATCGCATGTTGCCCAGAGATAACCACCGCGGCATCGTCACCGCCCGGGTGCAGCGGGTATTGTTACAGGCGGGGTCAGAATTTCCGAACTGCGCGGCGATGGCAAAAAAACTGCACATGAGTGAGAGCACCTTGCAACGGCAGTTAGCCAAGGAGGCTACTAAATATCAGTTGCAGTTAGACCGTGTACGCTATCGGCTGGCCGGTGAATACTTGGTGGGCACAACGCTGCCGGTTGCTGAAATTGCAGGTTTGCTGGGCTTTAGCGATGCGGTAAACTTTCGCCGTTCGTTTCGCCGCTGGTCTGGTACCACGCCCTCGCAAATACGTGAGCGAGGCAGAACAGAGACGCACTATTAGTTTTATTAGCGGCCAAGTCGCTTGCACTGTTGTAGTGTTGTTAGTCGGCCAGCTGCCAAAAATCTTGGCACTGTTTAATAAAAGCCTGCGCGCAGTTACTGAGAGTTTTTCCGCTCTTGTAGTAAATACCTACTTGCCGATCGAAGCGGCTTATACCGGCATCTTCAATCGGTACAAATTCCCGGCAGCGCGGATCTTCCTCTAACAATTTTTTGTCGATATAGGTCACACCCAGCCCCTGATCCACTAAGTGAATACGCAGTGTCAGGCTGCTAATCTCCCACACAGAGGCAAAGCGGTCTCGTACCCGCTGCATCGCCGGGCGCATGTCGGGGTCGTCCAGCACCGACGCTAAGATGGGTGTCTGTTTCAAATAGCTGTCATCGCCGGCAATAATTTGTTGATATCGCGGGTGCTTGGGGCTCACTACCAAATAACGGCTCTCCTCGAACAGGGCTATCGTGTGGTGGGCGGCCATATGCTTTTGCAGTGGTCCCATACCCAGTTCGATGGTGCCGGACAAAACCGCGTAAATAATACTGCGACTGGGCAACTCTTCTACTTTTAGCCGATAGTTAGGGTGGTTTTGACAAAATAGGGTGAGTAACTGCGGTGCGTAAAAGCGATTGATCACACTGTTAATACCCAGCGACAAAGGCTCAAAGTCGCCACTGCGAATGCGTTTGATGTCTTCTAGAGTTTGCTGTTCGTCGTTGAGTGCGCGGTGGGCGTAGTCGAACAGCCGTTTTCCCTCGGCGGTGAGTTTGAGCTGTTTGCCGCGTTGAATCAGTGGGCTATCGAGCTTTGTCTCTAAGTTGGCAATCGACTGACTGACCGCCGATTGGGTGATGTGCAAATTTTCCGCCGCCCGGTTAAAACCGTTATAGGTTATAACGGCGATAAAGGCCCTGAGTTCACTGCTCTCGAGTCTCACTATCGATTTCCCTCTATTGCATTTATATAAGTCTGGCTAATTATGTAATTAGTATTATCAATTTAACTTATTTTCGTGCGGTTCGTATACTGCTGCTGACATTAATCGAGGAGACAGGCAATGAGCACACTAGACAGCGGCAAAGACGGTAATCAAAAGCTCAGCGCGCAATGGGAGTCAATGGACTTAGCCGGTGTGGTTGTGGGTGAAACCGCTATCTCCGACGTTGATGGTATTGCCGGCACGCTCAGTTATCGCGGTCGTAGTATAGAATCGCTGGCTAGCCAGCCGTTTTTATCGGTGGTTGAATTGTTACTACACGGTGGCATTGACGAGAGCGGCGCAAGGCATCAGGCACTGTCGGCTTCTATCCGCGAGCAGCGCCATTTGAGCGCCGTAGAATTGGCTTTAGTCACTGCGTTGCCCACAGATCTGCACCCGATGTTGGCGTTGCAGGCATTGGTGCCGACCTTATCTACCACACCCTTTGATGGCCCGGGGCCAGACCCCTTGTGTGGCGCCGGAGTGGGCGATGGCGCCATAGACGGCCAAGTGCTGCGTCAGGGGCTGTGCATTGCCGCTAAACTGCCAACTATTATCGCCGCTAGGCACCGTCTGGCCCAGGGTCTCAGCGTTGTGCCTAGCAGTGAAGCGCTGGGCCTTCACGAGAACTTTTTACTGATGTACCACGGTGCTGTTCCCAGCTCAGACAAAATTCGTATTCTCGACACCGTGCAGATTTTGCAGATGGAACACAGTTTTAATGCCGGCACCTTTGCTGGCCGGGTCTGTGCCAGCACGCAGGCGCCGATTGCCAGTAGTATTGCCGCCTCAATTGGGACTCTGTTTGGGGTGTTGCATGGCGGCGCCGACCAAGCGGCGCTGGAAATGGCGATGGCGGTGGGCAGTGTCGATCGGGCCGAGGCGTTTGTAGCCGAGTGTCTAAAAAATAAAGGTAAAATCATGGGTATGGGTCACCGCGAATATAAGGTGTTAGACCCTCGGGCGGCGATTTTAAAGCCGATGGCGCAATCATTGTGCGGTGACGGTGAAAGCCGAACACTGTTAGAGATATTGGTCGCGGTAGAGCAGGCCTGTCAGCGGGCCTTCGCTGCCAATGGCAAGGATATTCGCGCCAATGTCGAATTCTACAAAGGTGCGGTGTTCCATAGTTTGGGCATCGAACGATTGGACTTTACCGCGCTATTTGCGATGGCCCGGGTGTACGGTTATATCGCCCACTATCTGGAGTTTGCCCAGTGTAGCCGATTGATCAGGCCGCGGGCGCGCTATGTCGGCCCGTCGTTAGTGCAGTCATAATGCCCAGTGAGGGGTATCGTCCGGGTATATCCTGTGAAGACAAATGCATTGGATGTGATTGGCGGCTACTACTGTTATATCTATGCTCGGGCTGCTGGGCTGCAGGCGCTTATTCAGTGGCCAGCCCTAGCCTGTATTACGCTATTCACCGCAGTGGGTGATTAACACTGATGTGCTCGGGCCAAGCTTTCCATT
>JBLHLU010000060.1:0-15981 GCA_047623385.1 Paraglaciecola psychrophila | reverse complement strand
TTGTCGACCAGTGCTACTGAATGCAATGCTCTAACGGGAGGTCACCTCAAGCGCCGCAAGACTGACTTAGCGGAGGATTTTCTCTCGCCCTTCTCTCGCCCTGTGTTCAGCATGCATTTGGTACCAGAATCATTTCGCATGCTCATCATGCCTACAACCCATGGAGTAATGGTTTAATAAACCGGTGAGAGCTGCGGGCTTATTCAGCTGTCAAATTAAACAAAAAATGGCTCATGCAACCGCAGCGCTTGGGATGACATTAACTGCCGATCAAAAGCCGGGATAGCTAAATTAATGATGGCAGTGACTTATACAGACTAAAAAATTATCAGGCGCAGGCGACACAGCTGTAGCACGCCGACAAATATAGCGGTGGTGGCGGTAGGCCTAAGCCACATGTTGATTGAATATTTGCTGGGATTAATACTGCCCGCTACCTAGGCAACCAACGCGTTAAAACACACGACGTGAACCCGCGGTTCGCTGCAGTGGTGATTGCTCGTTGCGCTGACCTCGAAAGTGAATAAGTGATTACTTCACCAGCAATATTTGCTCGGGGCTGATAGTGTGTGTGGGGCCAGTGATTCGGCGCTTGAACTACTAGACCTGTGACATATACAGCTATTGTACCGTTAACGAATTAGGCTTGTTGCAGGCCTTCGGTCCAGCGCTTTAGTTTGGTGGTGGCTGATTTGGGTAAGGCATTCTCCTGTACTAAATAGAGAACAATGCGGAGCAAAAAATACTCATTGCCGATAGCTGGGGGTTAGCTAACGCTTATAGACTTTCTCTGTAGCTGCGCGCTTTTTTGTTGTGGCCGCAATCGGATAAGCGATACTTTACAGCCCACCTTGCTGTACTCAAAAAGTGTCGCGCTAGCCTATCAATGCCGGGATGATAATAACAAGAATCAAGAGGCTGGATATTATCTATGGACATAAAAAAACCCCGCTATACCTTAATATAGAGAGGTTCTATGCGTTTATCTAATAATGTAGTTATTAGATAAAGTTACAGTTTTTGCTGGTTAGCCACATTTGGAATCGCCGCAGCTCAAACAAGTCATGCAGCCATCCATAAGGATACTGGCCTTGGTCAGACATTTTTTACACAATTGGGCTCCGGCAGGATAGCCCGAATCATCACCGGCTTCACTCTGCTGGGCCTCAAAGGCGGCCCGCTTTTCGTCCATAATAGACTGCTGGTGCTCACTGATCACTTCGCTTTTGATCATGCCAATTTTTTTCAAGTGCGACTCAATGGCAAAACCCAGCTCCGCTACCAGTGAGGGCATAAACACACCGCCCTTCTTAAAATAGCCGCCCTGAGGATCAAATACCGCCTTCAGTTCCTCCACTAGAAAGGTGATGTCGCCACCCTTTCTAAACACCGCCGAAATGACCCGGGTCAGAGCTACCACCCACTGGAAGTGATCCATACTCTTGGAGTTGATAAACACCTCAAAGGGCCGGCGCAACTCGAAATCAGTGCCAGGATTTAACACAATGTCGTTAATCGTAACGTACAGTGCATGCTCCGACAGCGGCGTTTTAATTTTGTAGGTCGAGCCCTCCAACTCCTCCGGGCGCACTACCTTCTCGTGCATATGAATCACTTCCACTTCCTGCGGCGCCTTCGGCTCCGCGGAGGCGGTGTCGGTTACTACCCGGTAGCCGACAATATCCTGGTCAATTTTATGTGTAGTCATGGTGATATGCTCTTAAAGTTTTCCGTAATAGCCTTCTTTTAAGGCGTCGAATAGGTTGGCTGCTGTATGCATTTCGCCGTCGTAGTCCAGCGTATCATTGCCCTTGTATTTCACCGTGCTGCCATCGGCGAGGGTAAATTCGTACTCGGTGTTGGCCAGATCTTCCTCTTTTACCAACACCCCCTGAAAGGCCTCTGGGTTAAAACGGAACGTGGTACAACCCTTGAGTCCCTTTTCATAAGCGTAGCGGTAAATGTCCTTGAAGTCCTCGTAGGGATAATCGGTCGGGACGTTCGCTGTCTTCGAAATCGACGAGTCAATCCACTTTTGTGCGGCGGCCTGAATATCGACATGCTGCTTGGGACTAACATCATCGGCGGCAATGAAATAGTCCGGCAACTTCTCGCTTTCCTTTTCCGAGAAAGGCATAGCGTTTTCGTTAATCAGGCTGCGGTAGGCCAGCAACTCATAGGAGTACACATCGACCTTTTCCTTGCTCTTTTTACCCTGCTGAATAATATTGCGCGAGTAGTGGTGAGCAAAACTGGGCTCGATACCATTACTGGCATTGTTGGCCAGCGACAAAGAGATGGTGCCAGTTGGGGCAATCGAACTGTGGTGAGTGAAGCGCGCCCCGGTTTCTGCCAACTCGGCTACCAGCTCGGGCTCAATCTCGGCTAGTTGCTGCATGTAACGACTATAGCGACTGTGAAGCACCTTGCCCTTGAGCTGGTCGCCTACCTTGATACCGTCTGCGCGCATTTCCGGGCGTAGCCGCATCATCTTTTCAGTGACGTCAAAGTCCTGCTCCATGATCGGTGCCGGCCCCTTCTCCTGAGCTAGTTCCAGTGCTGCCTGCCAGCCAGTGACGGCCATCGACCGAGACACTTTGTCGGTAAACTCGACCGATTTTTCGTCGCCGTATTTCATACCCATCATGGTCAGGCTAGAACCCAGCCCAAGAAAGCCCATACCGTGGCGACGCTTTTGCTCGATCTCGCGGCGCTGCTGCTCCAGTGGCAGACCATTGATTTCCACCACATTGTCGAGCATGCGAGTGAAAATTGAGACGGTCTTTTCGTAGCGATCCCAGTCAAAACGCGCCTGGGGAGTAAAGGGCTCATCGACAAAGCGAGTCAAATTAACCGAGCCCAACAAACAGCTACCATAGGGCGGCAGGGGCTGCTCGCCACAGGGATTGGTGGCGCGTATTTCCTCGCAAAACCAGTTGTTGTTGTACTCGTTGACCTTGTCGATCAAGATAAAACCCGGCTCGGCAAAGTCGTAAGTGGAACTCATAATCACATTCCACAATTTCTCCGCCGGTATCACTTTGGAGATCAAGCAGGCCACCAAGCCTTGCTCATTGACTACGTAGCCGTCTTTGGCGGGGTGATCGCGCCAAATCACTTGCTCGGCATTATTGAGATCGACTTTGGCGTCATCCAGCTCTTTCTTACGCAGTGGAAAGGCCAATGGCCAAGAGGCCTTAGTAGCTACGGCATGCATAAACTCGTCGGTGATCAGCAGTGACAGATTAAACTGACGCAGGCGACCGTCTTCGCGTTTGGCGCGAATAAACTCCATTACATCGGGATGACCAATATCGAAGGTAGCCATCTGTGCGCCACGACGGCCACCGGCAGAAGACACGGTAAAACACATCTTGTCAAAAATATCCATAAAGGACATCGGCCCAGACGTCTGGGCACCGGCGCCAGACACATAAGCGCCCTTGGGCCGCAGTGTAGAAAATTCGTAACCAATACCACAGCCCGCTTTGAGCGTGAGGCCCGCCTCGAGATTTTTCTCCAAAATGTCCTGCATCGAATCGTTGACACTACCCGATACAGTACAGTTTATGGTGGAGGTGGCTGGCTTGTGTGCCTGCGCACCGGCGTTGGAAATTATCCGCCCCGCAGGGATAGCGCCCTGACGCAGTGCCCAGACAAATTGCTCCTGCCAATGTTTTTGTTTGTCTTCGTCGAGCTCTACCGACGACAGCGCGGTGGCGACCCGCTCAAAACTCTGCTCAATCGTCTGATCGACATGATTGCCATCTTTATCTTTCAGACGGTACTTTTGATCCCATATATCCAAAGACGCATCTTGCAGAGTAATTTCATTAGAAGGCGCAGTGGTGGATGGAGTTGCAGACTTAGTGGTAGCCAGTGTCAAACTAGGTGATGAGGTCATTTTCTGCTCTACTGATAGATTATTATGTGTTGACGACAAACGACGCCAAACAGCGGTACTGAGGGGTTGCGTGACTCACATGAGGCGTTTTTGGGACAAAATGCATAAAGCATTTTTCCAATTACCTACGACAGTTAGTGCCTCTGTGATATACAGACACTATATATAGACTTTGGAATGATTTCCATTCTTTTTGGCGCCGAGAGGAGAAATACTGTCAAATTAATTTTGTCGCAACAATAGCGGGTTAAAGGCGACCTATTCTTAGAACGATTGCGGCCAGCGGCGGCGGCGAAAAAACACTGCCAAAGCACCTTTATTAGCGCCCGAAAGAGTGCCAAGATTTATCTTGAGACTGTGTAGCTGACAGGCACCCTGGGGGTTAGCGCGAAACGAGACAAGCCGATTTTTTTACCAGCCCTCTTAACAGAACGATTGCTAGAGGCCTTAAAATGGTGAAGAAGGATCGTACCGACAACATTGTTAGCTAGCGCAGCGCAGACCAATAAATAATATTGGCCCCGTTATAAACCACTAAAATTCATTAGATGGTTAAACGCTAATATAAAGTGTTGCAATCTTTTAGTGTTGATCGTCGTGGTATTGCGTCGACAAGTTGTCGAAGCGGGAGTGGGCGCCGATAAAGGCTACTCGGGTAGTACCGATCGGACCGTTTCGCTGCTTGCCAAGAATGATTTCAGCCACCCCTTTTTCAGGGCTGTCCTCGTTATAAACCTCATCGCGATAAATAAACATAATCACGTCGGCGTCTTGCTCGATGGCCCCCGATTCACGCAAATCAGAGTTAATCGGTCGCTTATTCGGACGCTGTTCCAGCGAGCGGTTCAACTGCGATAGCGCCACGATAGGACAGTTAAACTCTTTGGCGATGGTCTTCAGCGAGCGTGAGATCTCTGAGATCTCCGCGGTGCGACCCTCACTGGCGCCGGCCACCTGCATCAACTGCAAATAGTCGATCATAATCATCGCTAGGTCGCCGTGTTCGCGCTGAATGCGACGGGCCCGGGAGCGCACTTCGGTAGGGCTGAGAGCGGCGGTATCGTCGATAAATAGCGGGGTATCTTTTAGTCGACTCACCGCAGAGCTCAACTTCGGCCAATCGTCCTCGTCCAGTTTACCGGTGCGCACCTTGGTTTGATTGATTCGCCCGACCGAAGACATCATCCGCATAATCAGTGATTCTGCCGGCATCTCCATACTAAATACCACTACCGGCTTGGGCTTCTTCTGTGAAAACAGCGCATTTTCGACCAAGTTCATGGCGAAGGTGGTTTTACCCATAGAGGGTCTCGCCGCGACGATAATAAGATCTGAGGGCTGCAGACCCGAGGTCATCTCATCCAGATCGCTAAACCCAGTGCTGACCCCGGTAATATTGCCATCGCTGTTGAACAGTTCATCAATACGCTCCACTGCGCGCTTAAGCAGCGGATTGACCTCCTCCGGACCGCCCGTTTTAGGCCGCTCTTCGCTGATCTGCATGATTTTGCGCTCGGCTTCATCGAGCAAGTCCTCACTGCTACGACCCTCAGTATTAAAGCCGCTATCGGCAATATCATTGGCTACGGTTATCAGCGAGCGCAGCGTAGCTCGCTCCCGCACCACTTTGGCGTAGGCCCGTATATTGGCAACACTCGGGGTATTTTTGGCTAACTCGGCCAGATAGCCAAAACCGCCGGCCTGCTCCAACTCGCCGGCATGTTGTAGTGCCTGCGATAGCGTCACCACGTCGATCGGTTCCGCCGCCTCTACCAGCGCCGCCATCTGGATAAAAATCTGTCGATGACTGCCGCGATAAAAGTCTGGGGCGCTGACCTGATCGGCGATATTGTCCCAGGAATCGTTGGCAATCATTAGCCCGCCGAGTACCGATTGCTCTGCTTCAAGCGAGTGCGGCGGCATTTTCAATTCCGACAGATCGATATCGCTACCAATACCCAAATCAAAGCCACTGGGGGCCATATTGGGCGCGGCACTGTCTGAAAAGCCGGCGTCCTCAGGATAGGGTGGGTCGTTATAGCTGTCTGAATCCACGGCGAGTGGTACCTTTTTGAGGTCAGAGGGTTTGAGGTCAGAGGGCTTAAGGTCAGAGGACTTGGGGCCAGACGGCTTCGAGGCCATCCTTTGTCGCTGCATCTATTTTTATAGGACTGTGCTTTTTATCGGGCTGTACTTTAGAACGGCCATCTTTAGCGCTATTGTCCGGTATTTAGCCCCAAAAAAAAAGCACCCTGGTTGTAATGAAACAACATCAGAGTGCTTTTTGTAGCAGCGGCCAAGCCTGTCTCGACAACTTATGCCGTCGAATCGCCAAGCCGCTTCAGGCCTTACTCGCTTTCAGCAATAACCGCTAGGTTCACAACCTGGCTGACATCGGAGTGCAACTGAATAGTGACTTCGAACTCACCCAACTCACGAATAGCACCTGTAGGCAGACGCACTTCTGACTTATTGACCTCAACACCAGCGGCGGTAATCGCATCGGCGATATCCCGAGTACCGATAGAGCCAAACAGCTTGCCTTCGTCGCCGGAGTTGGCTTCGATGGTGATGCTCAGCTCGGCCAAGTTAGCCGCACGCGCTAATGCGCCACCTTGCTTTTGTACAGCGGCAGCTTCCAACTCAGAGCGACGCTCTTCGAAGTCTGCAACATTGCTCGCGGTGGCGGGAACCGCCTTGCCGTAAGGGATTAAAAAATTGCGACCAAAACCCGCTTTAACAACAACTTTATCGCCCAACTCACCCAGTTTACCGACTTTTTCCAATAAAATAACTTGCATGGTACTCACCCTCTCATTTCTTTTCCGGTCACGCTGTGACCATTAATTCCCAAACAGCTCTCGCGGTGCATACACCTGGCGAAGCTATCATTCAATTTTTGCCCAGTTACACTCAACTGCGCTAGCTGTGCCGATCACTAGTCCGGCTTGTCAGCGTCCGTGTTGTCTGTGTCTGGCTTGTCAGCATCCGGTTTATCTGCTGCCGACTTATCTACGATCGCCTTATTAACGTCTAACCTAGACCGAAAGTCTAACCAACTGTCTGCTACCGCTAACAGTAAAACCACCGCTCGAACTGGCGTCAACATCAGCCAACCGCCGTAAATCAACCCCAGCCAACTATTTTTTAGCTGCTTGTGACCGGCCAAACCGTGAATCAGCGCAAAGCCTGCAAATACCAACGGCAGGGCAAAAATAACTGCCCAAAAGCGGAAGTCAGATCCCATCAGTGACAGTGCCAGCCCCAGTGCGATTAACAGCACGGTTAGTTGCGGCGCTAGGCGCAGGCGGTGAAACTCAGCCTGAAACCCGCCGGGGTTATATAACAATGCCTGCCACCAGCGCGCCAACAACAGGCACATGGCGGCGGTAAAGGCATTGGTTAAACCCATCAGCCCGGCAATTTGCAGCGCTGTTGGCAACACCAACGGGTTGCTAGGATCGGCGTTAGCTGACTGTTTAGCCAGTTCAGCAAAGGTATCGCGAAGCAGTTGCAATATCAGCTCGACATAACCTGCCCCAACCGTCGACAACACCACTGCGGTCAGCAATCCAGAACCTACAGCAGTCACCAGCGCCCAAGACCAAGAGCCAGTAACCCGCAGCACCACCGCAGTTAAGGTGGCTCCCAACAGTGTCACAATGGGCCCCGTGTCGCCAACAGTGGCTAAATAGGTCGCCGGCAGCAGGCCCCAAAATAAAACAAAGCTACCCTGCTTGGTACCTTTTCGCAGCACTACCAAGGCGACAATCGCAGCCCCTAACCAAGCAAACAATACCGTTCCGGTGGCAAATACCACAGCCAATACGGCCTGGCTTCGCCCTTTCATTACATACTCTGCCAAAGCGCGCATGTGAATATCCGGTGTCTAGTAAAGGCGAACGAGCGTTTTATTCGTGCTGATCAGTGTAAGGCAACAAGGCCAAGAAGCGCGCGCGCTTAATACACGAAGACAACTGACGCTGGTACTTAGCTTTAGTACCGGTAATGCGGCTGGGTACAATCTTGCCGGTCTCAGAAACATAGGCTTTCAGTGTATCGAGATCTTTATAGTCGATCTGGCTTATACCTTCAGCGGTGAAACGACAAAACTTACGACGGCGAAAAAAACGTGCCATGGGGAAACTCCTAATTCAATTATAGTCGACTAAGACTGCTTATTCGCTGGCGGCTTCAGCCGCGGGCTCGGCGGGCTTTTCAGCCGCGGCAACCGGTGCGGCCGGTGCACTTGAGCTGTCACTGCGCTCAGGTCTGCTGGAGCGACGCTCACGGCTCTCTTTTTCAGCTTTCATAATAGGCGATTCAGCAGTAACTGCTTCGTCCATACGAATAACCAAGTTGCGAATAACCGCGTCGTTATAGCGGAAATTAGTAGTCAGCTCGTCAATAGCTTCTTGATTAGCTTCAACATTCATCAAAATGTAGTGGGCTTTGTGAATCTTGTTAATCGGGTAGGCCAGGTGACGACGACCCCAATCTTCAAAGCGGTGGATTTTTCCGCCGTCTTTTTCGATTGCTTGAGTATAGCGCTCAACCATGGAGGTAACTTGTTCTGACTGGTCCGGGTGAACCATGAAAATGATTTCGTAATGACGCATAGCATCTCCTTACGGGTTGTGTCATTAAAGGCTGGCCTAAAGACCGCCGACATATGACAAGGAGTTTTCGAGGTCGCACCATAGGCACAATTGACATCGAAAAATAGGAGGCGGCATCTTAGTGAAGCCACCGCAAAAAGGCAAGCTTTATTTGCCGACCAGAGCCGGCTGCGGTTGTCAGGCTAAGCGCTGGCGCTGGGCCGGGCCTGCACCAACTCGCGCCAGCGCTGAATATTAACCAGCTCTGCCTCGTAGGGCACGCCCACTAAGTCGCAGGCGAAATCCATCACCGACAACGCCACAATGTCGGCCACTGAGAAGTTGGCCCCGGCAATATACTCATTGCTGGCCAAATGACGATCCAACACTGGGTAGAACTGCGCCAAGCGGGTACGATTAAAGTCAGCTGCCGCCGGCACCTGGGCAATTAATTTGGCGGTCAGTGGGTGACCGTGTATCCATACCTGCCCTACCGGTACCATAAAATTCAATTCCATCTTGCGGCACCACATATCGATAGTGGCTTTTTCCAGCGCACCGCTACCAAATAGTGACGGCTGCGGCTGTAACTCTTCAAAATAACGGCAGATCGCCAGCGACTCGCCAAGCACAGTACCGTCGTCGAGCTCTAAAAAGGGAATGCCGCCGAGGATATTTTTGGCCATCAGCTCTGGCGAACGGCTCTCGCCCTTTCTTAAGTCAACCGGCACCAGCGGCACATCGGTAATATTCTTTTCCGCCAGAAACATACGTACACGGCGTGGATTGGGAGCCGGCATCGCGGCATCGTATAATTTCATAGTCGAGTTCCAATGTTGGGTTGTGGACAGTTATCCTGGGTTTATATCCTGAGCTGATATCCTGAGCTGATATTTTGAATTACGTTTTTGACTGTACTGGGCGGTGGTTAGCTCGCCCCCTCAATAGACTGACGTTGCAGTCCCTTTGTGCTCACTGGCGCAGGCGGCGACCAGGGCCTCGATAACGGCGATGCCGCGCAACCCCTCTTCAATTCCAGCCAGAGCCGCTGGCTGCGATACCGAGCAGCCCTTAATAGCAGCGGCAAACAATCGGTAGATATTAGCGAAGACCTCTCGATAGCCTTCCGGGTGCCGCGCCGGAATCAGACTAAAAGAGTGCAAAGAGGCCTCGACGACGAGCCACCTGGCTGGGGTCGTTGCGCTAACTCACCTGCTTAGCGCCTCCATCGGGCCACACCAACCAGCCCTGTTGATACTCTACCACCACAGCCCTAACAACCCCCAACTCACCGGCGGCCACTCGGCCCCAAACCTCTTGCACCACTGGCTAGCCAATATAGCGATGGGGCAGACCCTAGCTGAGACCGCTATCAGTAATCGCCTAGCGCAGTATTGAGGCCTCGGCCACTAACATGGCCGCCCTGTCCGACAATAAGTGAAAAGCACTCACTAGCGCGGCCAGGGCAATCGGTAATGGCAGAAAAACTGGGCTAACAGTAGCGGCAAAGTCGATACACTGATCTGCGGGTGGCGGCGCCTAGGATAGCATCAAGGCTTGATAATCGCGGTAGATACGCGCATCCGCTGGATAGGAATGCCTTAGCCGAGTGTGCTAAACGCACCGCAGCGACGCTAAAACAGCCGCAGACAAGCTCTACATCGCCATCCAAAGCCACTGCTACACAGTGCACTGCGCCAATAAAAATTTACCGCCGCCGACCTTAACGCCTAGCCCTGTCCCTAGCCCTAGCTAATTTTCGCAGGTTGCCGCCCTAGCAGTCGGAGCTGATCGCCCCGAACATTATGGTCGAGAGCGCAACTTACAAATTGCGGGCAAATAGCGCAAACAGTCGTTCCCAGTGGCGCTCCGCCGCGTCTTGATGATAAATCGCGCCGCGATCGGGGAACACAAAACCGTGCTCCGTTCCCGGATACCATTCGATGCGGTAGTTACAACCGGTCTTCTTTAAAGCCTGGTCCAGGGAGTCAATCATTTCTGGCGGTGCCCAAGAGTCGACCTCGGCGCAGCCAATATAGAGTTCACCGGCAATACGGTCTGCCAACAAGTGCGGAGAGTCGGGCTGATCGGTAATTAGGCGCACGCCATGAAAAGAGGCGCTGGCCTTGATGCGCTCGGGGTAATGTGCCGCCGCCGACATCACAAAACAGCCGCTCATGCAGTAACCTACCAGCCCCGCTGGACCATCGGACACCTGCTCAAGTGGCTCAACATAGTCCAAGATGGCCTCTACATCCTCGCAGAACAAGGTGTTATTGAGGGCCTCCATCTGCTCGAACATTGCCTCTCGGGTCACCCCCTCCATATACATATGAAATTCGCGCACCTTGCGATAGTAGAGGTTCGGCAAAATAACGTAATAGCCGACACTGGCGAGGCGCCGCGCCATGGTGTGTAATTCTTCGCGCTTGCCCGGTGCATCCATGGCAAAGATAATCAGCGGAAAGGGGCCATCCTCTTCCGGGTGACTGACAAAACAATTCATCGAACCGTCTTTGGTCGCAATATCAATATGCTGTTCAATCATGCTCTCACCTTATTATTGTTGACTGTTAATTGTTACTGCTGAAGGGTGTTTGTCGATAGTGTCTGTCGATAGTGTTTACGGGGCATTAATAGACTCGCCGGCAGCCATCGAGGCAGTGCTGCCTAGAGACCGCGCTGGCGGACAATTTCAAACAGGGAAATACCGGTGGCCACCGACACGTTTAAACTACTAACGCTGCCGGCCATCGGCAGTTTTACTAAATAGTCGCAATGTTCGGTGGTGAGTCGACGCATGCCTTTACCCTCAGCACCCATTACCAATGCCACCGGGCCACGCAGGTCGGCCTCAAACAGACCCTGCTCAGCATCACCGGTGGTACCGGTAATCCATACCCCGCGCTGCTGTAAATCCTTCATGGTGCGCACTAAATTGGTCACCTGAATAAACGGCACCACCTCGGCAGCACCACAGGCTACCTTGCGCACCGTGGCGTTGAGACTAGCAGAGTTATCTTTGGGGGCAATCACCGCGTCGACACCGGCGGCGTCGGCACTCCGCAGGCAGGCGCCCAAATTGTGCGGGTCAGTAACCCCGTCGAGAATAAGCAGTAGCGGCGGTTTTTCTAGCGCCTCCAAAATAGCCACTAGATCGCGTTCGCGCAACACTTGAGCGGGCTTACACAGCGCGATCACGCCCTGGTGACTACCCTCTACTTTTTTATCCAGCTCGTCCCGGGGTAGCTGCTCACAGCGAATACCCAGTGCCCGAGCATGCTCTGCCAAAGATTGCATACGCTCATCGGCGCGGCCCTGTTGCAACCAAAGCATCTCGATTTGATTGGACTGGCGCTGCAACAGCGCCTCCACCGCGTGGATACCAAACACGGTATGACTATCGTTCACATTAATTCCTTAGGTAGTGAGCTTAGCGGCGACGGCGGCGACGTTTTTTAGGTCCGCCGCCATCCGCCGGTGTATCTGCCGCCGGCGCGCCATCTTGAGCTGCAGCTGGGGCGGCGGCATCTCCACCACCACTGGGTTTGCGTTTACGCGAGCGCGGCTTTTTAGTTGCCGGCTTATCCTCAGCGCCTTTTTGCTGTGGCGCCCTGGCTTCTAGGCGACTGCCGCGACTGGCACCTGCCACCATCTCCAGATCAATTTTCTTGTCGTCTAAGCTAACTCGTACCACCTTAACGGTGACGGTGTCGCCCAGCTGAAAACTGCTGCCGCTGCGCTCACCGACCAGCCGTTGTTTGGCCGGGTCGAAGTGATAGTAGTCACTGGCAAGACCGGTGACATGCACCAAACCTTCGACATAAATATCAACCAGTTCGACAAACAGACCAAAGCCGGTCACCGCAGAAATAACCCCTTCAAAAGTGTCACCGACCCGGTCCTCGAGATATTCACACTTCAGCCAGGCCACTACATCGCGGGTAGCATCGTCGGCGCGGCGTTCACTGAGCGAGCACTGCTCACCAAAGACCAGCAGCTCAGGCAGCCCATAGGGATAGATTGTCTTCTTAGCAATGACCTTGGCACCACGCACTCGCTGTACGTGTTTGCTGTCGATCTTACTGCGCACAATATGGCGTATAGCGCGGTGTACCAGTAGGTCGGGATAGCGCCGAATAGGCGAGGTAAAGTGACCATAAGCCGGGTAGTTAAGGCCAAAATGGCCAAGGTTTTCCGGCTGGTACACAGCCTGGCGCAAAGAGCGCAGCATCATAGTTTGAATGATTTTGGCATCGGGCCGATCGCCTAGACTCGCCAGCAGCTGTTGGTAGTCATTGGGCGTGGGCTTGCCACCACCGCCGAGATTGAGTCCCAACTCGCCAAGAAATTTGCGCAGGTTCTCCAGCTTTTCTTCTTTGGGCCCCTCGTGCACCCGGTACAACGCTGGCAATTCGTGCTGCTCAAGGAACCGTGCCGCGGCGACATTAGCCGCCAACATGCATTCCTCAATCATCTTGTGAGCGTCGTTGCGAACTACCGGTACGATCTTGTCGATCTTGCGCTCTTGACCAAACACGATACGGGTTTCGGTGGTTTCAAAGTCGATGGCGCCACGCTTGGCCCGCGCCTTGCGCAGTACTTTATACAAACTATGTAGTTGCTCGACATCTGGTACCACGTGCGCAAATTCCTGACGCAGGTGACGGTGCTCCGGATTGGCCGAATCTAACATCGCACCGACCTGGGTATAGGTAAGCCGAGCGTGAGAGTACATCACCCCCTCGTAAAATTTGTAACCGCTAACCTTGCCAGCTTCACTAACCGTCATTTCACAGACCATACACAGACGGTCAACTTCGGGCTTTAAGGAACACAGGCCATTGGATAACACCTCTGGCAACATCGGCACCACTTGCTCGGGAAAATACACCGAGTTACCGCGCACAATAGCCTCCTTGTCTAAGGCACTACCTACTTGCACATAGTGAGACACGTCGGCAATTGCTACCCACAACCGCCAGCCACCGGAGGCTTTTGTCTCGCAGTAAACAGCATCGTCAAAGTCTCTGGCATCTTCGCCGTCGATGGTCACAAAGGGCATCTCGCGCAGATCAACCCGATGCTTTTTATCCTGCTCCAGCGGCGCCGAATCCAAACCCTGAGCCTCGGCCAATAACTCCGACGACCAGGTATTGGGAATGTTGTGAGCGCGAATAGCCACATCGATCTCCATGCCCGGTGCCATATGGTCACCCAACACCTCCGCAATGCGGCCAGTGGGGCCGGAGCGAGCGCCGGGCTGATTGATAATTTCAACCATAACGTACTGGCCCATCACCGCTTCGCCATCGATACCATCGGGTAGTAATATATCGTGATTGACTCTGGCGCTATCCGGCGCCACCCAAATTTGTCCGTTTTCTTCGAACAGACGCCCCACTAACTGCAGGGTATTGCGGGCCAGCACTTCGACAATGACGCCTTCGCGCTTGCCGCGGCGATCGAAGCCGGCGCTGCGACATAGCACCTCGTCACCGTCAAATACACCCTTCATCTGCCGGCTGCTAAGATAGAGATCAGCACCGCCGTCGTGGGGTACCGCAAAGCCAAAGCCGTCGCGGTGGGCAGAGACCCGACTGGAAATTAAGTCCAGCTTTTCAATCGGACCGTAGGCGCCCTTGCGATTGCGCAACAGCTGGCCGTCGCGCTCCATCGCCTTCAGCCGCCGGCGCAGCGCTTCGACATCCTGCTCATCTGTTAAGTTTAGTCCCTGCGTCAGCTGACCACGATTAAGCGGACCCTCTGCCTGGCCTAAAAAGTCGAGAATGAATTCTCGACTGGGAATGGGTTGTTGGTAGTTGTCCGCCTCGCGCTTAGCGTGGGGATCCTTAATCGGCTTATCGGCCATTCAAATATGTTTTCCCTAAGTAAAATCTGGCCACTGACTTACAGCGGCCCCCGTTAGCCGCCCAGTATAGCGCCTATTAGCGGCGGAGCCTATTCGCCCGTGCCAGCGGCCACTATTTATCCGCAGCGAGAGTCAACAGCGGCACTCTTGATTGTGCCCAGAGCGCGAAAAAGCTTACACTGGCTAGCTTTCACGGCCTGAAAAGCACTCACTGCCAAGGCCACTAAACAACCATGACCTAATTTATGCAAAGCACAGAAAACCCATTTTCGCACCCGGACCTAACCCTGTCAGCAGCGTTGTTGAGCAGCCACTTTGCCAGCGACTACGCCCGCAGCCGCCATCCCCTGCGCAACCCTCATCCGGAAACACCGGTTTCAGCTGCCGTTGCCGCCGACGCCATACCCTCAGCAGTACTGATGCTGTTTGCCCCTCAAGATGGCGAGCTCAACCTCATTGTCACCCGGCGCAGCACCAAAATACGTTTCGGCGGGCATATCTGTTTTCCCGGCGGCAAGGTCGACGACAGTGATGCCAATATCGAGGCCACCGCCCTGCGTGAGGCTCAAGAGGAGATCGGACTAGATCCTGCTGCGGTGCAAGTGCTGGGGCGACTGGGGGACTATGTTACCCAGAGCGGCTACCGCATTAGCCCAGTGGTGGCCCTCGCGCAACAGCCGCTGTCCATTGAACACGACCTGCAGCCGGAGCCCGACGAGGTGGCGGCGATTTATGCATTGGCAGCAAGCCGGGTTTTTACCAGTGACGCCTATCGCCTGCAGCACTTTGGCAGCCATGGCCACTACGCCTTTCACGGTGAGCCAGGTGGCGACAATATTCGCATCGCCGGCCCCACAGTATCAATTATGATGGGGTTGTACGAAGAAGTGCTAAAGTCTCAGGGTTTGCTCGCCACTGCCAAGCAACCACAGGAAGTACGGCTGTAACCGGCTGTAACGCTCTGCGCCGATAACGACTACTATAACTACAAGAACAACAGCCACCACAACCACAGTCACAACGACAGCTAAGACAACAGGAACAGCAACACTATGAAAACCATTATGCGCCTACTTATAGCCCTACCCATCGGCCTGTTAGTAGCCATCGCCGCACTGGATATTTGGGGCGCACTCACACTGGGTACCATGCAACCGGACCCGGCATTTAGCCGCGACCCCGACGCCAACAAAGTGGTATTGGTTATGGGAGCCAACGGCGCAGCCGGTGACGGCTTATTAAAAGCCGCAATGGAAGACAACCGTGTCGAACGCGTGGTGGTAATAACCCGCAGCCGCTCCGAACGTATCGACCAAGGTGTGGCCAGCGGCCGTATCGAACTGCATATGCATAAAGATTTTACCGACTACAGCGCACTGACTGAAGTACTGAGCCAAGTTGATACGGTGCTGTGGGGCCTAGGCGTATCATCGCTCAGCGTCGACGATGCTACCTTCACCCGCATCCAAGTGGACTTTCCACTGGCCTTCGCCAACCAGTGGCTGGCAGTAAAAGACAGCGGCCCAATCTCCTTCCACTATATCACCGGCATGGGCACCGAGGGCGACGCTCAATGGGCTCAGGAAAAGCGCCGGGCGGAACAAGGC
>JBLHLU010000059.1:0-16013 GCA_047623385.1 Paraglaciecola psychrophila | reverse complement strand
CCTCCAGTCTAGCCAGGTAATCAGTCCCAGCATAAAGGCGGTCGACACCACACAGCTAATCAACGGCAGCACAACCCAAACCACACGCCGGAAAATCAGCCCCAACACGAGAATCATAAAACTGACAATACCCGCGCCAAAGACCACCAAATCATTTTTCACAAAACTGACCATATCTGCAGCAATCATCGGCACGCCGCCTAAGAACATCTGGGCGTCGCTGCGATAGCGTTCTATGATTGCCCGTACTGTTGCAACCAGCTGCTCACGGCGCTGATTAACTTGAGCCGCATAATCGCCGTAATCAAGTTCAGCTGTGGCCAACGCGTCATGTTGGCTAAAGCCTGCCAACCTAGCTTGCTCACGCAATAATTCCCGGCTGGCAAACAGTGATTCTAATTTTTCGTCGTTAGCTAAATTGATTTGTACAGCGGTGGTTTTACCATCGCTGCTCATAATCAAATCACGGTATATGGGGCTTGTTGTTAGCTCTGCCAATACCATTTCCCTATCGATGTCAGCTATACGCAATGTACGCAACTCACCGCCGCCGGCAATATCACTGAGCGTTACCAGCGGGCTTTCCAGCAGTGGCACATCGAGAATACTGGTTATCGACGAGACACCTTCTAACACAGACAGCTCTGCTCGCAATTGGTCTAGACTGTGCAGTGACTCGTCTGACAAAAGTTCTTTTTGAGGTTTGTAAGTTACCAGCAGGAACTCTTCCGAAGCATAGCGCTGACTGATCTGGCGAGAGTATTGCAATGCTTGATCACCCTCGAGCACCAATGAATCGGCGGATGCGTCCAGTTTGAAACTTGGGATATAAGTAGATAGGCCCGCTACCAATAACAACATCAACAGCAGCGACGCCCGTGGATTGTTGAGAATAACTCGCTCGTAAAACGAAAAAAGCTGCAATTTCATAGGTGTAATATTCCCGAAAATTCGATATCGCTATGGGTATTAAGTTTAGGTTTTAAGTTAGGGCTGTTAACAGCTGCTGGTGAATACCGGCGAAACCGCCATTGCTCATTATCACAATACTATCACCTGGAAGCGACTGCGCTTTGAGTGTCGCGACAATATTTTCAATTGACGAATCAACTATTGCTCGGCCTTCACTTTCTTCAACCACGGATTCTAGCGACCAGTGCAGGCCGGGTGGTTGATACCAAATCACATGGTCTGCATCACGGCTGGACTGCGCCAGCTTAGCCAGGTGTGAGCCCATCCGCATAGTGTTAGAACGTGGTTCAATAACGGCTGTTATTTTTCCGCCGCCGACCTTAGCCCTAAGACCTGCCAGAGTGCTGGCGATCGCCGTGGGGTGATGAGCAAAGTCGTCGTAAATGGCAACGCCCCTAGGGGTCCCTAACAATTCCATTCGACGCTTCACACCGGCAAAGCTGCACAGCGCTTGTATTGCAATCGCTGGTGTTACCCCCACATGCCTGGCGGCGGCAATAGCCGCCAGCGCATTATTAACATTGTGCTGCCCGGTAAGCTGCCAGAGCACGGTGCCAACTTCAGTACTGCTATTTTCGGCCGCGCTGTACAAAACGGAGAATTCACTGCCGTCTGGACTCAGTATTTGCGCCAGCCAAGTCGCAGGGCTTTCACCCGGCGCAGAGCTCTGCACGGCGCTCAATTCAAGCTCTGACCACAGCCCCTGAGCTAGCACCGCAGCAATATTGTCATCTGAAGCGGGCGCAATAACACGCCCCGTCGCCGGTACTGTTCGCAGCAGGTGGTGAAACTGGCGCTGAATCGCCGCCAGATCAGGGAAAATATCGGCGTGATCAAATTCCAGATTATTTAGGACAGCGGTGCGGGGGCGGTAGTGGACAAATTTCGAGCGCTTATCGAAAAACGCACTATCGTATTCGTCAGCCTCGATAACAAAAAATGCCGAGTCACCGAGACTGGCTGAACGTTCAAAATTGCCGGGGACCCCGCCAATTAAATAACCCGGTTTCATACCGGCAAATTCCAAAATCCATGCCAGCATACTGCTGGTCGTGGTCTTGCCGTGGGTACCCGCCACCGCCAACACCCAACGCTCTTGTAACAAGTTTTCAAATAACCACTGCGGTCCCGAGGTATAGGGCAGACCGAGATCCAACATTGCCTCGACGGCTGGGTTGCCTCGACTCATAGCATTTCCGACCACCACCATATCCGGGGATGGGTCGAGCTGTGCAGGGTCATAGCCCTCAAACAGAGTAATACCTTCGTCCAGCAGCTGGGTACTCATCGGCGGGTACACATTGCTATCTGAGCCGGTAACGGTGTGCCCTAACTGTCTTGCCAGAACAGCCAGGCCACCCATGAACGTACCGCAAATACCCAGTATATGAATATGCATTTCGACCCTTGTAATGACCCATCAAGGCGCGATAATAGCATAGCTGTAGGGGCAACCCCAGCAGGCGAGCACCACCGTCAATCGTGTAGTAGTTCCCCGCTATTGCGCTCAACATAGCTGCAAGTTAGCTTGCTACCTATTCTTTGACGAATTCATGGATGATGCCACTAGCTTCACAGCGAACAATACGCATTTTCACCACTAACGCATCACTGCCTCCCGTACCCTGCACCTGCACTGAAAACCGTTCGCCAATAGTCCGTGCTGGCCTGCCTTCGGTCAATATAAAAATCCCGGGCTCTGATATATCCCCGGTGTGCAAATCGAGGTCGCCACTCCCCGGAGCGGATCATTTCACCTCAGCGCGCGAAGCTGTGCGTATAGCCCGGCACTTATCAATGCTCATAGTGAGTCCGTTCAGTGATAAAACAAGCGTGTAATACCGTTATTTTAACAACGGCAGCGCTGACCAATAGGGTCGAAAGATCCCTATCTTGACTTCATTTTACCGGTTTAATTCAGCATGACTGGAACCCGAACCACCGCAATAAACTCTTAATAAGCTCTCAATAGTCACTCAATAACCACTCAATATTGACCCGAGTATCACTAACACAATCGCCATAGGTTAACTGCTGTATAGCTGGTAATTAACTTAGCTGCTCATTTCTAAAGATAGCATTGTGGAGCGCTCAAATCACTAACAGGCCCTTATAGTGGCCTGCGGGAAAGGGCATGCTAGAGTTATTTGTAAACCCTCAGGCTTAACAGAATCGTATAGTGAGTCTTCACGACGATACCTCAGGCAACAGTTTGCCCAGTGATATTAATGTGATGATCGATATACCGATGAACGCCATGCCATCAAATACGAGGTGGCTAAATACTCCGGTACGCTATTGGTCCAGCGCTATGAGCAGAAAACTCGTTAGTGGGCGCTGTGGCAATCACCTCACCACTTACTTGAAGTGGCGAAGGCACCGATAAACCTCAGACATAAAAAAACCAGGGTTTCCTGGTTTTTTTATGTCTGAGGTTTATTCATCACAGTGCAATACAACGGCGAAATAATAACCGCAGTAACAACTACTTCTTCTTTGCTTTTTTACCCAATCTAACCACTGTAGCCTTCGGTTTTACTGCCACAAGCTTCTTCTTTACCGAGACAGATTTACTTTTGGCCGCTGCCGTCTTTTTCTTTGGCGCTAGTGCAATTTTGCCAGCGCCTTTTTTAACGGCTTTGACCTTGGGCATGGAATCCATCAGTTTTTTAAACAGTTTGGAGTTTTTACCGATGATTTTGTGTTTTGCATAAGCTTCGACAGCCTTATCCCAAGCTAGATCTTTGCCATGGGCATTTAAAGAGAAGCTGGTACAGACAATTTTGCTCTCCAACTCCGAGGCTATCCCGACCTGAAATATGGGCGTTACTGTGCCACTTTTTTCAGTTTTCAGTAAGTAGCTTATCCCCTTTACCGATCCATTAGCATTAAAACAGCGGGATGCCTTTAATTGTTTTTTAACCCGCTTCTGCTCTTCGCTTAACACCTGATCTCTTTCACCAGCTTCTACTTCCACAGCCCGCCTGAGTCTTGGACCCAAACGCTTGCCTGCTTTTTTCAGCGAGTAATATTCCTGATAGAGTTTTCCGTTGACTGTACGGCGTACGCGGTATCCATAAAAAGCTTCGTTATCTAATAGTTTTACACTCACTTTTACACCTCTCTCTGGCCTGGGCGTCTATGCCTCACCAGTTTTTTTTAACTACAATAATTAATCCCTCAACTACTACAAGAGATGATATCGCAAAATGCTGCAAAATAACATAGTTTATATTGCGCGCGCGCAGTTATTGTATCTATTTCGGCCAAAAGCTGTTTTCAAACGATTAAATGGGTACACAAATGAAACGGTTATAAATCTCATGCAAATTCTCCATTATCGTAGATTTTAGTGCAATGGACTTATCAGTTAGAAATATTCGCACCGTATTTTCGCTAACCGTTGCTTGGTAGCTCAGCGCCACTGGGCCGTAACTTAAATGCCAACGCTCGGGAGCCACGCCGTTACTGTCTTGGTAATAGGGCCGGAAAAAACCACTCTGCGGCGATTGCAGTGACTGGTCCAACCACTGATGGAATGGCCAAAAAGGTCCACCCTCGCTCACTTCTGCCTTCGACAGCTGCAATTTATCGCCGACTCCTAGCGCCGCGCGGTCATAGACATCAATGTCGGTTCCCCAGTGATGTCTGGACGTACCGGGCAGCGCAGACCAACGTAAAATAGCTTGCACCTGCTGCCAAGCACTCAATAATGACATATCAATAGGCTGATCGTTATTGTCATAGACAGTACGCAACCCTGCAACTTTTTCGTTCCAGATGATCAACTGGCGATTAAAGTCTCTATAACCACTGGCTATAGCTAAGTCAAAGCCCGCTACTTTTGCCTGAGACTGCAGTAACTTAAACGGTTCTATAATATCTCTATGAACAGGAACGTCCAGTGAGTGGCGATCAATTAAACTGTCATCGACACCGAACAGCTGGCCTATTAAGTGATCGGGCTTGCTCTTACCTGAGGGCATGTTAGACTCCAAAGCTGGTAATATAAATATTTAGTAATAATATCTACAAATAATAACGCCAAATAGTATCGTAAGCGCTAATTATTGCTAATTGTTATTACCAATAAAAACAATAAAATAAAAACAATAGAAAGAGATCTACAATGCAAAGCGACTTACTAGATTTAAAGAATCTAGGTAACACCTCTGTTAATTGGTTGCACACTATAGGCATAAACAGCCGCGAAGAGCTACTTAACACAGGGCCTGTTGCTGCCTACCTAGAAATTAAACACCGCGGCATTCGTGTATCGAAGGTATTATTGTACGCCCTATACGGTGCGCTTAACGATACCCCATGGAACGATCTCGATAGTGCTACCAAGCAGGGTTTGGTAGAGGAAGCCCTCAAGCAGCAACACCGGCACTGCATCCACTCCAGCTAAAATACCTCGATGGAAGAGCCTGGCGTCTGATGCATTTATGCTACTATCGTGCTTTTTGCGACGTGAGGCTGCCATGACCCTTCTAGGCCATATAAATGACATTGATGACGACAGTTCAAAGGGCTTTAGTGTGGGTGAGGACAGGCTGTTTGCGGTAAAAAAAGGCGGCGAACTGGTTATCTACCGCAACAAGTGTCCACATCTTGGCGTTGAACTGAACTGGCTAGAAGACCAGTTTCTCGACAGTGAAGGTGCGCTTATTCATTGCACAACTCACGGCGCGCTGTTTCTGATCGAGGACGGCAGCTGTGTCGCCGGCCCCTGTCTGGGAAAATCTTTAGAGACGGTTAAATTCGACCTAATCGAAGGAGAAATCTACCTACGTTAGAAACTGACTAAATTGCAGGCAAAAAAAAGAGAGCCAACTGGCTCTCTTTTTTATTGCGCCGAGTTTACTCGGCGGCTTCACCACCGGTTTCAGTCGCCTCTTCAAGCTCCTTCATCGACAGTTTGATACGGCCGCGCTGATCAACGTCCAGCACTTTCACCTTAATCATTTGGCCCTCGGTCAAATAATCGCTGACCTTCTCAACCCGCTCTTTGGAGATCTGTGAGATGTGAACCAGCCCGTCTTTACCCGGTAGGATATTAACAAAGGCACCGAAGTCGACGATACGTGCAACTTTACCTTCATATATAGCACCGACTTCGGCTTCGGCGGTAATTTCTTCCACCTTAGCGACTGCCGCGTCACGAGACGCCGCATCGGAGCCGTAGATGCGAATAGTACCGTCGTCGTCGATATCAACAGTAGCGCCCGTCTCTTCGGTAATAGAGCGGATAGTTGCACCGCCTTTGCCGATAACATCGCGAATCTTGTCGGAATCAATCTTGAAGGTAGCCATGCTCGGTGCATTGTCGGAGACCGCAGTGCGTGACTCGCTCAGCACTTGGTTCATCTGACCCAGAATGTGCAAACGCGCTTCCAGTGCCTGACCCAGAGCAATATCCATGATCTGCTCGTTAATTCCTTCGATCTTGATATCCATTTGTAAAGCAGTGATACCGTTGGCGGTACCGGCCACTTTAAAGTCCATATCACCGAGATGATCTTCGTCACCGAGAATATCGGTTAATACCGCGAAGCGCTCGCCCTCTTTAACCAGACCCATAGCTATACCGGCAACAGGCGCTTTCAAAGGTACACCCGCTTCCATCATCGACAAGCTGGCAACACAGGCGCTAGCCATAGAGCTAGAACCGTTGGATTCAGTAATTTCAGCCACTACCCGAATGGTGTAAGGGAAATCTTCGGGGCTAGGCAGTACTGCGGCGACACCGCGACGGGCCAAGCGACCGTGACCAACTTCCCGGCGACTGGTGAAGCCAATACGACCACACTCGCCCACCGAATAGGGAGGGAAGTTATAGTGCAGCATAAAGTTGTCTTCACGCTTGCCTTCGAGAGCGTCTATCAACTGTGCATCACGGGTTGTACCCAGTGTGGTTACACCGATAGCCTGCGTTTCACCGCGGGTGAATAGAGCAGAACCGTGAGCTTTGGCCAATACACCCACTTCAACATTGATCGGGCGCACAGTACTGCTGTCGCGGCCGTCGATGCGTGGATCACCGTTGAGGATACGTTGGCGAACAATAGACTTCTCCAGCTTTTTGAAGACGTCACCGACAGCGCCGGCGCCATACTGCTCGCCCAACTGTGCAACAGATTGTGACTTCAAGGTGCTCAACAAGCTAGTGCGCTCGGCCTTGTCGATGGTGCGATAGGCTTCGCCAATACCTTGCTTAAAGCCATTGGCGACAGCGGCCAACAGAGCAGTATCGTCTTCTTCAAGTGTCCAGTCCCAACGAGGCTTGGCAACTTCGGCGGCCAATTCAGCAATTACCTTAATTACCGTCTGCATTTCTTGATGGGCGTAAAGAACACCACCGAGCATCTGGTCTTCGTTCAATTCTGCAGCTTCTGACTCAACCATCAAAACGGCATCAGCGGTTCCTGCAACAACCATATCTAGGGCGCTGTCTTTCAACTGGCTGTAACTGGGGTTAAGTATATAACCGTGCTCAGCGGTAAAGCCAACGCGGGCACCACCAACGGGACCGTTAAAGGGAATACCTGAAATAGCCAGCGCTGCGGAGGTTCCGATTAGTGCCGCGATGTCCGGATCAGTGTTCTTATCAGCGGACATAACAGTACAAACAACCTGTACCTCATTCTTAAAACCAGCGGGGAACAGCGGGCGAATAGGGCGATCGATTAAGCGCGAAGTCAGCGTCTCTTTCTCTGACGGACGGGCTTCACGTTTGAAAAAACCACCGGGGATCTTTCCTACAGCGTAGGCTTTTTCCTGGTAGTGAACACCTAGAGGAAAAAAGTCCATCCCCTCTTTGGCAAATTTTGCCCCAACCACGGTGCACAATACCTGTACCTCCCCCATGGTAACCAGCACTGCGCCGGTGGCCTGACGGGCAATGCGCCCAGTCTCAAGTGTGACCTGATGATCACCGTACTGAAATGTCTTCTTAACTGGATTCACTGATGAAACCCTCCCTTATGGGATTAACTATAAGAGCCCTGGAAACCTATTTCGCCGGGACCCCACTCTTTAGTGCTACTACTGTAGTGCTGATAAGGTACTAAATTCTTGCAGCTGCGGTAACCGCAGCTGCGACTGCTACTTAACGACGCAGACCTAAACGCTTGATCAAGCTAGTATAGCGTTCAACTTTTTTGCCCTTCAGGTAATCCAACAGTTTACGACGCTGGTTTACCATACGGATCAAACCACGACGTGAGTGGTGATCATGTTTGTGATCCCCAAAGTGGCCCTGCAATTTTTGAATATTAACAGTCAGCAGTGCCACCTGTACTTCCGGTGAACCGGTATCGCCTTCGGCAGTTTGATACTCTTTGACGACGACTGACTTTTCTTCGGCTGATAATGCCATGGTGTATTCCTCTATTTTAATGTCAATATGCAATGAGTGAACTGCAAGTAAACTTCCAGTTCGTCACTATTCAGCCTGACCACGCATATTTATAGACAGGCTAGTTTGATTTGAACAACGCTAGTTCAAATCTATGAATAACAAATACCAGGATTTACACCTTGGTCTTGTTATACAATCTTGTTGTGCAATTTTTATACGGTACTAACCCAGCGCGCTCAATTGGTTGCTATTAAGCGCTTAGGCCCTACCCGGCCATCGTCTAAAACTTCGCCGATGCCAATAAACTCTTGCTCTTCAGTATACAATCTCACAATGCCTTCAAGGGGCAGACCCGGAGCTTGAACGGGGTTACCACGCAGCATATAAAATACTGACTCTGGCTCCAGCACCACTTTATCAAATTCTTGCAGCGCGACGTCGGCGGGCTGTAATAGGCCATCGAGCGCGTCAAAACCCTCAGCGGCGTTCAGCATTTCTAGCTGCTCCAGCGTTACCGCCTGACTTTCAGCAAAGGGACCGGCCTGTACCCGGTGCAGAGCTTTGACATGGGCACCGCAACCTAGCGCTAGACCCAGATCTTCAGCAATCGAGCGCACATACGTACCCTTGGTGCAGCGGATATACACGTCTGCTTCAGGGCAATCCCCGGTCACACTGGCCGGCCGAAAAGCCTCGAGATAAATCTCAAACACGGTTACCCGTCTGACTTTGCGCTCAACTTCTATGCCCTGTCGAGCCAGTTTATAAAGCGGTTGTCCCTGGTGCTTTAGCGCCGAAAACATCGACGGCACCTGATCTATCTCACCACTAAACGCCGGTAGGCCAGCGACAATAGTAGCTTCATCGATACCCGCCGTGTCTCGTCGCTCCAACACATCACCGTCGGCATCACCGCTGGCGGTAATCACACCAAATTGAAAGGTACTGCGGTAAGCTTTGTCTGCGTCCAGTAAAAAACCTGAGAATTTGGTCGCCTCACCGAAACACAGCGGCAGTACGCCAGTCGCCAAAGGGTCTAGGCTGCCTGTATGTCCTGCTTTCTGGGCATTATACAGCCGTTTTGCGATCTGCAGCGAGCGATTGGAACTTTGCCCGCCGGGTTTGTGCAGCACCAAAATACCGTTGACCACTCGGCCCCGTCGATTTTTTGCCACCGACGCTATTCCGCCTTGCTGTCTGGATTACTGTCGATGCTGCTGTCAGCACTGCTATCTGCGCTGCTATCAGCAATAGTGTCGTCGGTATTCTCGCTATTATTGTCGTCGCGGCTGTCGCCGGCTACCGCTTTCTCGATGAGCGCAGACAAATGCTGGCCCCGGGAGACACTGGCATCAAAATAAAAGTGCAGCCGCGGCGTGGTGCGGGCGTTGCTATTACGAGCCAACTGCGTGCGCAAAAAACCTGCGGCCCGATTGAGCACCGTCATAGACTCTTCAGCCTCGGCCTTAGTCTCTATGCCCAACACCGTGGCATACACCTTGGCGTGAGACATATCGCGGCTCACTTCAACATCGGTAATACTAACCATGCCGACCCGTGGGTCGCGTATTTCCTGTTGAATCAAACTGGCTAGCTCCTGTTTTAAGAAGTCGCCAACACGTTGTGATCGAGTATATTCTCTTGCCATCGCTGTTTGCCGTCGGCGCCTAATCCCTGGGGATTAGAGCGTCCGCGCCACCTCTCTAACTTGATAAACTTCGATTTTATCGCCGGGCTTAACGTCGTTGTAGTTCTTAACACCAATACCACACTCGGTACCGTTGCGAACTTCATTAACGTCATCTTTAAAGCGCCGCAGCGACTCGAGTTCACCCTCATAAATAACCACATCGTCGCGCAATACACGAATCGGGTTGTTCTTGAGCAAGGTGCCCTCAATAACCATACAACCGGCAATAGCACCAAACTTGGGCGATCTAAACACATCGCGAACTTCTGCGGTGCCGTTGATCTCTTCGCGCAATTCTGGGCTTAACATACCCGATAGGGCTTGCTTAACATCATCGATCAAGTCGTAAATAACACTGTAATAACGCAGGTCTACACCTTCGTCATCAATTACCTTACGGGCGCTAACGTCGGCGCGAACATTGAAGCCAAATACCACTGCGTTAGACGTCATTGCCAAGGTCATATCGGTACCAGTAATACCACCGACACCAGAGGAGACAATATTGACCTGCACCTCTTCGTTACCCAGTTCCAGCAGCGACGACTGAATCGCTTCCAGTGAACCGCGCACATCGGCCTTGAGCACCACGTTGAGCGACTTGGTTTCTGCTGCCACCATATTGGCGAACATGTTTTCCAACTTGGCTGCCTGCTGGCGCTTCTGGCGATCGGCACGGTCTTTTTCCTGACGGAAATCGGCCATTTCCCGAGCGTGTTTTTCACTATCCAGTACGGTGAATGTGTCACCGGCATCCGGGGTTCCGTTTAAACCGAGTATTTCAACGGGAATAGAAGGACCGGCTTCTTTGATCGTTTTACCGTTTTCGTCAAACAGCGCGCGCACTCGACCGTAGTTGTGGCCGGCCAGCACGATATCGCCCTGACGTAGGGTGCCGTTTTGTACCAGTAGCGAAGCAATCGAACCACGGCCTTTATCTAACCGCGACTCGATAACAATACCGTTGCCGGGAATATCAGCGGGGGCCTGCAGCTCCAGTAATTCGGCTTGCAGTAAAACACCTTCTAGCAGAGCGTCGACGCCCTCGCCACTGTGGGCCGATACGTTGATAAACTGTACATCGCCGCCCCATTCTTCCGGAATAACATCTTTGGCCGCCAGCTCGTTGCGAACACGGTCGGGGTCTGCCCCTTCTTTGTCCATTTTATTGACGGCCACGACCAATGGTACCCCAGCGGCTCGGGCGTGTAGTACTGCCTCTTCCGTCTGCGGCATAACACCATCGTCTGCAGCTACTACCAATATCACGATATCGGTACTCTTGGCACCGCGAGCGCGCATGGCCGTAAAGGCTGCGTGTCCCGGTGTATCGAGGAACGTAATCATGCCCTTGTCAGTTTCGACATGGTAGGCGCCAATATGCTGGGTAATACCACCGGCTTCGCCGCTGGCCACGTGGGCCTTGCGGATATGATCCAACAGTGATGTTTTACCGTGATCAACGTGGCCCATAACGGTAACCACGGGTGAACGCGGCAGTGCGATACCCTCGTGCTGACTGATGGTCTCCACTAGCGCTTCCTCCAACTCGTCACCGCTAACCAGTTTGGCGGTGTGTCCCATTTCTTCAACAATCAACTGGGCCGTTTCCTGGTCCAGCGCTTGATTGATCGTTACCATGGTGCCCTGCTTCATTAACTCTCGTACCACAGCCACACCCTTGATGTTCATTTGCAGGGCTAGCTCAGCGACAGTAATCGCCTCGGGGATGAGTACTTCGTGAACAGTTTTTCCGGTGGGTCGAGCGAAGCTGTGTGACTTGGCACCTTCAGGTAATTTCAATACCTTCTGCCGGCGGCGACCGCGGTTGTCCACGCCATCATCCATAGAATCGACATTCTTAAGATTGTGACCGCGATTTTTACCCCGAGTCTTGGCCGCTACTTTACCGCGGCTCTTAGCCGGCTTTTTCTCACTGCTATCGTCGTCGGTTTTAACCGGCAATTCATGGCGACGACCGCGAACAACTTTCTCTTCTTTGGCTGGTGCCTCTGTAGCCGGAGCACTAACCGCAGTCTTGAGCGCTTGCGCAGCACGCTCGCTCTCAATACGCTTGGCGGCGATAGCAGCCTGCTGTGCTTCGTGCTCTTTCGCCTCTTTCTCGCGCCGCTTGGCCGCTGCCAGCTGCCGCAGAATTTCTGGATCCATCTTCGACTTATCGAGCATCTCGATATCGGCGACCGCTTTTTCAGCAGCAACTACCGCTTCGACAGCTACCTCGGCTGCCGCTTCAGCAACCCCTTGCGTGTCGAGCGCCGCAACTTCTTCAACCAACTCGCCGGAGTCATCAGATTGCGGATCAGCGGCATCGCGCTTCACATAAGTGCGCTTTTTACGCACTTCAATATTGACCGTACGCCTACCCTGACTGCCACTGGACTTAAGCGTGCTCAGTGTTTTGCGTTTCAGGGTGATTTTTTTCGGCGCCGCAACTTCTTCGCCGTGGCTGCTTTTCAAAAAAACCAGCAGTGTCTGCTTGTCATCGTCCGATACCGTCTCTTCAGCGGCGGTATGATTTAAGCCAGCCTGCTTCATCTGCGCTAACAGACGTTCAACAGGTGCACCGACTACGTCGGCCAATTGGCTTACTGTAACTTCTGCCATTCAGTTTTCTCCCGTACCTTTCTCTAGTGTCTTTCAGTAGTACGTATTTGCAAAACTATTACGAAACTATTACGAAACTATCAATACAGCGCTACTACGCCGTTGCTGAGCCGCTACTACGCTACCAGTAACGCGGAATACCCGAAGCGATCTAGGGCTTATTCTGCTCGGCTTCGGCTTCAGCCTCTGCAAACCAAGGCGCGCGCGCAGTCAGAATCAATTCACCCGCTCGCTTTTCATCCAGGCCTTCGATATCAACAATATCTTCGATCGCCTGTTCCGCCAGATCTTCCATAGTGACAATGCCGCGACTCGCCAACAAAAACGCCAAATGACGTTCCATGCCATCCATAGTCAATAAGTCTTCGGCGGGCTCAGTTTCTCCGAGCTGCTCTTCGCTAGCAATTTCGCGCGTCAGTAACGCGTCTTTGGCCCGCGACCGCAGCTCTTCAGCAATATCTTCATCAAAGCCGTCGATCGCTGTCATTTCTTCGAGTGGCACATAGGCCACCTCTTCCAGCGAGGCAAAACCCTCTTCGACCAATACATCAGCGATATCCTGATCGATATCAAGGGCTTCCATAAACACATCAATAATGGCGCCGGATTCCTGCTCGTGCTTCTCAGCAGCATCGTCCACGCTCATCACGTTGATAGTCCAACCAGTCAATTCACTAGCCAGACGAACATTTTGTCCACTGCGACCAATGGACCGGGCCAAATTCTCTTCGGCAACCGCAACATCCATTGAACGAGAGTCTTCATCGATAACAATCGACTCTACTTCTGCCGGCGCCATCGCGTTGATCACCAACTGAGCGGGATTGTCGTCCCACAAAATAATATCGACGCGCTCGTTGCTCAACTCACCAGAAACAGCCTGCACCCTTGACCCGCGCATGCCGACACAGGCACCCACTGGATCGATTCGACCGTCGTTGGTTTTAACAGCAATTTTTGCTCGAAAGCCAGGATCGCGAGCAGCGCCACGAATCTCGATCACCTCTTCGGAAATCTCTGGCACTTCAATTTTAAATAACTCGATAAGCATTTCAGGGCATGCGCGACTCAAAAATAGCTGCGGGCCACGAGCCTCAGGGCGCACATCTTGTAAGATAGCCCGCACCCGATCACCCATGCGAAAAACTTCTCGCCCGACCAGTTCTTCTCGTGGCAGCGAAGCCTCAGCGTTGTTGCCCAGATCGACAATAATATTTTCGCGAGTCACTTTTTTAACCGTACCGCTAATCAATTCACCGATACGGCCTTCGTATTCTTCTACGATCTGCGCACGCTCAGCTTCACGGACCTTTTGCACGATAACCTGCTTAGCGGTCTGTGCAGCAATACGACCAAAGCCGACATTTTCGACATGCTCTTGGTAAACGTCACCCACTTGCAGGGTAACATCTTTCTCGTGTGCTTCTTCTACAGTGAACTGCGGACCTAACAGTGCCATAACATCGTCAGCCATCACTTCCCAGCGTCGGAACGTTTCGTAATCACCGGTTTCACGATCGATGATTACGGCAATGTCTGCGTCTTCGTCATAACGTTTTTTTGTAGCGGAAGCCAGAGCCTGCTCTATAGCCTCAAAGATAACACTTTGATCTACGCCCTTCTCATTGGAAACCGCTTCAGCCACCAACAATATCTCTTTACTCATTGTTTGCCTCGTTTCAACATAAACTCACCAGTTTAAAATCTGTTGTTAGCCTCAAAATTCTTGTCCGCAGTATCCAATCAGAAACGCGGAGTAATATTTGCCTTATCTATCATATCGAAGGGTAGTAAATACTCATGGTCGTCGACCGCCACCACAATATCTTCGCCTTCTACACTATTGAGTTGCCCCGCAAACTTTCTGCGACCCTCATAGGGCGTGCGCAAACGCACTGTTATATGCTCGCCAACATAGCGAGCGTACTGCTCTAACTTAAACAGTGGGCGATCCATACCCGGCGACGACACCTCAAGACTGTATTCGCCAGCGATGGGCTCTTCGACGTCGAAGACGCTACCCACTTGCCGACTAACACTGGCACAATCATCGACCCCAATACCCTGATCGCTATCGATATATATGCGCACCAGCTTTTGCTTGCTGTGGGACAAGTATTCGATACCCCACAAGTCAAAACCCAGCTCTTGTGCTACTGGCTGCACCAACTCTGTCAGCCGCGTGTCTATACCCGCCATAGCCTACCTTTGAAAATTATACTGTAAATCAGCGACATTGAATAAGCCACTCAGTAATAAAAGACCAGTGACTGCCCCTCAAGCAACAGTCGCTCGTCGAGAATTGAGCGCTGCCAAGAGCAATAGCCACCAACAAAAAATGGGCACTAGGCCCACTTCTGTAAATTAGCTGCCGACAACATCAATTCGCCAACTAAAAAAAAACCCCTAAAAAGGGGTTTTTATTTTTGCCGCACAATAACAGTTCAGATTAACAGAAAGCTATTGTCAGCAAGATATTTGGTAGCGGGGGCCAGATTTGAACTGACGACCTTCGGGTTATGAGCCCGACGAGCTACCAGGCTGCTCCACCCCGCATCAAAAGACCGCATATTACACGATCTGGGACATGCCCCTTCCGGCATATCAGCGCAAACTTCGTCTTAGAAACAAGACCAAATTTGAGTTCGCGAATTATAGGGATCGCACAGCCTGCGGTCAACCGCTTCGTTGAATTAGTTTGCGAATTAATGCTTTTTTTCACTACAAAGTCAGTTAGCTACCGGTATGGCGAAAAAACGATCAAGCATTGATCTAAGTGAACCGATCGCCCAGCGGTCGATCCAGTACCTTCAGCGACAATACGACCAAAAAACATCGCCCTTAACGAATAACCTGAACATTCTGTAGCCCAAATGCACCAGTAATCGACACTGCTATTAAAGTCGCCAGCTAGCATTGCCGCGTACACGAACCATAAACAAAGCGCCCTAAATAAACCCCATGCTTCCAAGTCGAGGTAATACCGAGTCTAAAGAGCTCAAACTGAAAGCAGGGTTTTGGCAATACGCCCTAGTCAGCGAGTTAGAGCCCCCTACAAAATACGGTAGATTGTTGTCGCCGGCCAGCCAGCAAGCAAGCCCCACCATGAAAAACTAACGACAGACTACTCAACCTATCGACAGAAGCCAAGAGACAACAACCACAGACATCAAATACAGCGAAGCAGGTGCCGTGCCACAGGAACTCAATAGAGGGCCGAACGGTAGCTTCACTGAGCACAGCTAGGGCGAGAAACTTAATGTGTTAATAGGCGGGACAAACTACCAAAAAAACACTAGCCCGCCGATCCAGCACAGCACACACAGCACACACAGCTCAGCTCAGCTCAGCTCAGCTCAGCTG
>JBLHLU010000058.1:0-16018 GCA_047623385.1 Paraglaciecola psychrophila | reverse complement strand
ACTGCTGTCAAAAATCAACCACGGATCATTAGACGCTGATTTTAAATAAGACGATATAAAGTGTTCCAAAAATCTATAGCTCCTTGCTCTACACTGAACTATGTTCATTGCAACTGTGCCTAGCACATTTGTATTTATTACCATTACTTGATATTAGTTTCGATCGCGGCCATGGTACTAGAAAACCCGTTGAAATTACAACCCCTAATTATCCATTACAAATTAGAAAAAACATATAAAGAGGCAAACCTTTGCCATCTTTGCAAAAGCCCCGAGCCCTGCTTCTTTGCTATTAATAGACGTTTTCTAACTCTGACGTGTTCGCTGAATGCGTGTATTAGAAAATACGGCTTGGGTGACCTCCATCAACGCGCCTAATTTGTACCACTGATGCCAGAACAACCAATCTTGTATACCCACGCGAGACAAATAGAAAAAGTAAGTTTTATCCCACTTCGATTATTTTTATCCTGAGCCTGTCACTTTTATAACCACTAGATGTAAATAAAAAAGAAAAAGTGAAATCTATGCAGATCGTGTATGCCAGAGCTAGCACTGCTGAACATCACGAGAGCATTGAAGCGCAGATCAAACAGTTAACCGATGGTGGCGTAAATATAATGTACAAGGACCAGGTGTCCAGTGTTGCCGAACGAAAGAGATAGAGTGCAGCGTGACATGGGCTAGCTTTTCTTAACAACTAAGCTAAGCGGTCCTCTTTGTTACAGTTATCTGGATTTCCTATTGATTCAGACTCGTGTAGCTCAGATATGGATACAGTCGGTAGTTGCTGTAACCGGTAGATAGCTCACTCATCCAATGAACGCATTCTAACTTCAGGCTTCCAAATACAAGCTCAGCATCGATACTGAGACTTCTATATCAAGCACTTGCTCGTATTGTGTCAGTCACCGAGTATTAGTGAATAGAGCTTTCTAATAATATAATTTAGGCATCGCTAAAAAACGTTTTTTGAAAAATTCCCCCCATTTTCGCTCTAGATAAACTCGAGCACTGGCATCACTTTTCACCCAAACCATCGCAATAATCCAAAGCATGTTGTTAGCTGCTTTACTGCCATCTCAACGCCGGCGTTATCAAATAATTTTTCCAACGAGACCGGTAACCGGTTAGCACCACAGGATAACGCTAAAGCCGCTTCACCTTTTAGTCATGTTGGATTGTCAGCTGCCATCGATAAAATTATAACAACCTTAGCAGGCAAAGCACCTAATCGACTCGGTAATATTGACGCGTAATTTTGAGTCAGCAATTCAAAATTACGTCCCACTCAAAAAGTTCTTATATGAATGCCACTTACCTTTTGAGAGGATGCTTAATTTTTTTACTATTAGGCGGACTCAAGTCCGAAGTGCATCACTTAGAGCGGTAAAAACCTGTGAAGCTGAGGGTAAGTTTTACTGCTTAATCATTGGCCAGAGATTAGGCAATAGTACGAACTTACCATCAGTTAACCTACCAGCAATCGAGCGAGATATCAGCGCTAAAAAAAGCGGTTGTCGTCGAAAAAAGATAGTCAAAATTACCGGCACCAGCCAGTCAACAGTCAGTCGAGAATTGCCAAGGAATACCAGCGAGCGGGGGTATCGGCAGAGTTGGGTGTAAAATCGTACAGATCGACAGATGCTTACTGGATTACCATGAATCCCAAATTAGCCACAATAGTATCTACCTTTGCATTCGACACAAATGCGAACGGGCAAATACTTGTATACCTATCTTCGCCGTCAGGGGGGAAGTACGATAGGCGCCTCGATAGTATATCAACATTATAAACCGCCCAGTATAGATGACCGCTCTCACGTTGTTTATGAGAAATGTATAGACGATTAGGAAATAGACGCGGTGATCGGTAAAGGCGATAACAGTGCTCTCGTCACCATCGTAGAACGAGTTACTACGTTCACGGTTTTAGCTCAAGTAAACAGTAAAAGTGCAGCCGACATAACAAGCGCGACAAAAAACCTGCCCGGCCCCTTCAAAGTTACTGTTCGCACTATTACAGCTGACAACGGCACAGAGTTTTCGTATTATGAGAACGTTAACAAGGCTTTGTCGACGAACGGGTAATTTACGCACCCTTACAGTTCTTCAGAGCGGGGCTTCAATGCAAACACTAACGGCCCGCTACGACAATACCTATCCAGCAGTAGCGGTCTCAAACTGGTCGGCCAGCGATAAGTATAACCTGCTGTGAAGCGACTGAAGGCTAAGCCTATAAACCTGTATTTTCAGACTCTTGCCAAGTTAGTGGGCGCGCATAGGCCTAACATTGTCGCCTAAGCTGTGAAGCACTTGGAAGTTGACGTCACGACTGTATTAGCCGGGGTCTTTCGTTATTAATGTGTACCTTTAGCACTAGTTGAAGAATAGCTAATGGTAATCTTTGTCCGACAATGGGCTTACTCTGGCGCTTACTTTTAAATACGAAGAATGTTAAGTAATAATCAACATCCGTCACTTAACTTGTTGTTTGGCGAGTTTTCGAGCGAGGGTTCGTCTATGCATGCCCAACCTTCTGGCCGCTTCTGAAATATTAAAGTCGGTGTCGGCGAGTGTTTCGTGAATATGCTCCCACTCAAGGGTCTTAATTGAGGTAGCTCGGCCGCGAATTTCAGCGCCGACATTGCCTTCTGCGCTATTGAACGCCGCTTCGATATCATCGGTATTCGACGGCTTGGCGAGGTAATAACATGCACCCAATTTTATCGCTTCTACTGCCGTTGCAATACTTGCGTAGCCTGTTAGTACCACAATCAGCATATCCGGGTCGTGCTTGTGTAAGGCTTGTACACAGGCAAGTCCGGAGGCCTCACCGTCTAGCTTAAGATCCACCACGGCGTAGCCCGGCGAGTCGCTTTCCAGTATTTTTTGCGCGCCTTCTAAACTATTGGTAGTGAGTACTGTGTAGTCACGGCGTTCTAATGAGCGGCCCAATGTGCGCGCAAATGCTGCATCGTCTTCAATGAGTATGAGGGTGCGAGGAAGGATAGCTCCATCATCTGTCATGGTTTTAGTCCTCTTTAAGACGAAGGGTATCAAGCGGTAGGCGAAGGTTTATTTGTGCGCCCCCTTGCTGACGATTTAGCGCCTCTACCTCGCCACCTAAAATACGCGCGACATTAAAAACAAGGAATAGACCAAGCCCGCTGCCCGGCCGACCTTTCGTCGATTGATAGGGTTGCCCTAGGCGACTAATAATATCGCTGGAAAAGCCGGGGCCATGGTCAACAACGCTAATAAGTAGCATATCGTTTTGTCGTAAAATATCAAGACCTATCCATTGGGGAGATGCTTCCAATGCATTGTCTAGAAGATTATAGATTGTCTGTTTTAATACGGTATCTGCGCCGATATCCATGTCTTCGCCGAATAAATTTTGATAGCGTAATTCTCTAACTTTACGGGTGCTTTGCCAATCACTGACCAGTTCGCCAAAAAAATTACGTACCGTGGTCTCACCGGAAGCCTCCCCTCGGGTCTCACCGGCAGACATAAGTATACCGCTAACAATTACCTTGCATCGTTGAATTTGGGTTTGCATCTCAGTGAGTTCTTCACCGAGATCTGGATCTGATTTAAGAAAAGACATGCGCTGCCAATCACCCAAAATAACCGCAATAGTAGCCAGCGGCGTGCCTAGTTCATGCGCTGCGCCCGAGGCCAACAAACCCATTCGTAAAATATGGTCTTCCTCTGCAGCGCGCTGGCGCAACTTGGCTAGCCGTGCGTCTTGTTCACGGTGGGTTCGGTTTATACGATTGATAAAAATAACCAGCAAAGCCGCATTAAGAATCAGGCAAATCAACATACCTTCAACATAATAACTACGAATACCTAGGTGGTAGTCATGCGGTAAACCAAGCGGTCGAGCTTTCTCTGCCAGCCAAAGAAAACACAGTGTCGCTACGCCGAGTAGCGCCCATGCATAAGAGGGCGCTAAAAGTACTGCGGCGAGGCCAACTTGTAACAAGTAAAGAAAAACAAAGGGATTGGTAGCCCCGCCGCTGAGATACAACTGCATTGTCAGAGTGGTCATATCGACCAGTAGACCAATAAACAGCTCTGCGGTGCGTACTTTGTGTCGATACCGTAGTGCCAGTTCGTTGAGTACATTAAAGGCGACGAGCGCAGCTAACACACTTAGCATCACTTGCATGGGCAGCTCTACGCCAAAGCCATAACGGGTAACGATAATAGTGAGAAATTGACCGAGTACAGCCAACCAGCGAAGCTGCACAAGTTGGCGCATGTGCTTACCGAGGGTGTCAGGGTCATTACTGATAGTGTAACTGTGCTGCGGTAGTACGTCGGTCATAATCGGCTACTTGTTGTTATCTTTCACTATCGAGAGCGTATAGACAGTATACCTATGTGAACCACTGTGTCGCGGCCGGCATCAGTTCAATGTTGATTACCGATCTTCTCGAACAACAATGACGCCAGCACCTATTACCATAATAGCTAAGCCGTACCAAGTGGCAGCGTAAACCAGGTGGCTGTTATAAAAACTAATCCTGGTAAGTCCAGCCACCGGAACTTGACCAGTTTGTGCGGCCAACGGTGATTCTTCGAGACCTGGTTTTTCTGCATCAATAAAGTACGGTGCTACGATTTGCTGCTGTTGAGCAGCAATTGCGCTCACATCTCGTGAATACCAGCGACCCAAATTCGGCTGATTAGTCCTTAGCACGCTGCCTTCAGGTTCGGTCATTCGCAACAACCCCACTACCTGCTGTAAGCCCGTTAGCGGTGGCGTAGGTTGAACGCCCTGGCTGATGAATCCCCGATTAACCAAAACAATACTGTCATCGACGCGCTGAAAGGGCGTCAGCACCCAGTAACCACTGCCTAAGGCAGTTGCCGCTACCACCAGAGTGTCTCTACCTTTAAGGAAATTGCCGCTCACCGAAACCCGCCGGTATTCGTCGGTGTGCTTACTGATAGCTTTCCACTGACTCATGTCCGGTGCTGACTGTGGTGAGGCGTGAACTCGAGCTTCAACACGCTGGATCAGGTCTAGCTTCCAGATTCGACGATCGAGCTGCCAGCTGCCTAACACAATAAAACTAAAGAACAATAATAGCCCCAGCAAAGCAATAATCCATTTTGTTAGCGCACTGCGTATAGTCATTATTTAATTTACTCGCGATATTGGCTATAACAATCAACTACTGCCATCGATCATACCGGGCATCATATTGATGTTCATGTGGTACATGACCCACAGCGAACCAGCCAGAGTAATGAATACTAAAAGTAGTGTGAAAATCAGCGAAAGCATATTCCATCCACCCTCAGAGTGAAAATTCATGTGCAAAAAGTAAACCATATGCACCACAATTTGCACTAACGCAAAACCGAGAATAATCACAATGGTCATATTTCGTGAATTAAATACATCGGCCATAACTAACCAAAACGGCACCGCTGTCAAAATGACCGAGGCAATAAAGCCGATCATATAGCCACTAAAAGTACTGTGTGGTCCTACTTCTTGGTGCTGATCTGGGCTGTGTTGATTATATTCGCTCATGATAATGACCCCATCAAATAGACAATGGTAAATACGCCGATCCAAACCACATCAAGAAAATGCCAGAACATTGACAGGCAAAATAAGCGGCGACGGTTAGCACCGGTAAGCCCGTGCTTGCGAAGCTGTACTAGCAGAACCACTAACCAAACAATACCGAAGGCAACATGAAGACCGTGTGTGCCTACCAGCGCAAAGAACGAGGATAAGAAGGCACTGGTTTGCGGACCTGCGCCCTGGTGAATAAGATGATAAAACTCATAGAGTTCTAAACCCAAAAATCCAATACCTAATAGACCGGTAATCGACAACCAAAGGAGGGTACCCGACAATTTACCCTGCTGCATTTGTAGCATGGCGAAGCCGTAAGTGATCGAGGAAAACAACAGGAAGCTGGTGTTTAACGCCACTAATGGCAAATCAAACAAATCAGCGCCCGTTGGCCCACCGGCATAACTTTGGCTTAATACACCATAGGTCGCGAAAAGCGCGGCAAAGATCAGACAATCGCTCATCAGATAGAGCCAAAAGCCTAACAACGTACCGTTGGCAGGGTGCTCTTCTTCGCGCACTAAAAAGTCAAAATTTGCCGGCTGTGTCGCCGGCACTGCAATTGAGTTAGCCATCTTAAACAAGCACCTCTGTTTGTTTAGCCGCAAATTCCGCCTCGGTCTTCTCCACCTCTTCTACGGGTATGTAGTATTCACGATTATAATTAAAAGTATGAATAATAATGGCGATCAGCAGTGCTACAAACGCTAAACCGCCGATCAACCACATATGCCATATCATCGCAAAACCAAACACCGCACTAATACCTGCAAGCACAATACCTGCGGCGGTGTTCTTGGGCATATGTATAGCCATAAAGCCGCTAGTAGGACGAACAAAACCATTACCTTTCATTTGCCACCATGCATCGATGTCATGCACTCGCGGAGTAAATGCAAAGTTGTATTGCGGCGGTGGTGACGAGGTTGACCACTCCAAAGTGCGGCCATTCCATGGGTCGCCAGTGTCATCGCGTAGTGAGTCACGATTTTTGTAGCTGACATAAAGCTGGATCATAAAACAAAGAATACCCACTGCTACTAACACAGCGCCACCCAATGCAATCTGAAACCAGATTTGCAGTGAAGGATCATCAAAGCGACTCATGCGTCTCGTTACACCCATGAAACCCAGCAAATACAGCGGCATAAAGGCCAGATAAAAACCGATAAACCAACACCAGAATGACGCTTTGCCCCAAAACGGATCGAGTTTGTAACCGGCAACCTTAGGGTACCAGTAGGTAACTGCGGCGAAAGTACCAAAGATCACGCCACCGATAATAACGTTATGGAAATGAGCGATCAGGAACAGGCTGTTATGCAGCACGAAGTCTGCAGGTGGTATGGCTAATAATACGCCAGTCATGCCGCCAATGGTGAATGTCACCATAAAACCGATAGTCCACAGCATGGGCACATCAAATTGGATGCGGCCACGGTACATGGTGAACAACCAGTTAAATAATTTCGCCCCGGTCGGTATTGAAATAATCATGGTGGCGATGCCGAAGAAACTGTTCACCGTTGCGCCAGCACCCATAGTAAAGAAGTGATGCAGCCAAACCATATAAGCCAGAACAGTGATAACTACGGTGGCATAAATCATTGACGAATAGCCGAACAGACGCTTACGACTGTAAGTAGCCACTATTTCAGAAAAAACGCCAAAGAGCGGCAGAATTAAGATGTAGACCTCTGGATGACCCCAAATCCAAATTAAATTCACGTACATCATGGCGTTGCCGCCGAGATCGTTGGTGAAAAAATTCATGTCTAAGTAACGGTCCAAAGTCAGCATGGCCATTACCGCGGTCAAAATGGGGAAGGCGGCAACAATCAAAATATTGGCACACAGTGAAGTCCAGACAAATACCGGCATCTTCATCATATTCATACCGGGCGCACGCATTTTAATAATGGTTACCACCAAATTAATACCCGACAACAGCGTCCCAACTCCGGCTATTTGTAAGGCCCAAATATAATAGTCCACGCCGACCCCGGGGCTTTGTAATATCCCCGACAACGGCGGATAGGCGAGCCACCCTGTTTTCGCAAATTGACCAACGAATAGCGAAACCATGACCAGCCCGGCACCGGCGGCGGTCAGCCAAAAACTTAAATTGTTTAAGAACGGAAATGCAACGTCGCGGGCACCAATTTGTAGCGGCACTATGTAGTTCATTAGACCGACAACAAAAGGCATTGCCACGAAGAAAATCATGATAACGCCGTGAGCAGTGAAAATTTGGTCGTAATGATCTGGGGGTAAAAAGCCCGCAGAGTCGCCAAAAGCCATTGCTTGGTGAACGCGCATCAGCAGTGCGTCAGAAAAACCGCGCAGCAGCATAATAAAACCTAACAGCATGTACATAACGCCTATGCGTTTGTGGTCAATGCTGGTAAACCATTCCCGCCAGAGATAGCCCCAAACCTTGTAATAGGTTAACACCGCAATTAAGGCGGCGCCGCCGAGCGCAACCATCGCGAACGTCGCTATTAAGATAGGATCATGAAAGGGTATGGCGTCCCAACTGAGCCGGCCAAATATAAGTTTGCCTAGATCAAACTGTTCAGTCATTAGAGTTACCGCTGCCCATGGGGCATTGTCAGTGAAAGAAATACACACAAAGCGATTAAAACTGCTGTGGGTAATCTGTTAGTGATTATGTTCGGTTGTACTATCCGTTTTTACCTTACCCGGCGAGTCATGGCCGTCATGGTGAGGCACCATCCAGTCCTTCATACACGGGGTACCGGGGTCAACGCAGCGATTGAGAATAGATTCGTAAAGGGCTGGCTCAACCGCGCTGTAGTATTGCACCGGGTTATACTCGCTGGGCTTTGCGAGTTCTTTGTAGACGCTGCGGCTAAGTACTTCGCCACTGGCTTTTACCTTCGCCACCCACTGCTCGAAATCGTCCTCAGGCGTACCGTGAAACTTGAAGCGCATACCATTAAAGCCGGCGCCAGAATAGTTTGCGGAAAACCCGTCGTAGATGCCCGCTTCGTTAATAACGGCGTGTAGCTTAGTTTCCATGCCACCCATTGCATAAATCTGACCCGCTAGTGCAGGGATAAAAAATGAATTCATCATAGTGGTGGATGTGATCTTAAATTTAATCGGCCGATCGACTGGTGCTACCAACTGGTTGACCACCGCAATACCCTGCTCCGGATAAAAGAATAACCACTTCCAATCCATCGCCACCACCTCTACCACCAAAGTTTCTACACCTTCGGGGATGGGTCGGTCTTTACCAATACGATCTAAAGGGCGATAGGGATCGAGCTGGTGCGTACTGACCCAGGTTAACGCGCCCAAAGCGATAACGATTGCCAGCGGCCCAGCCCAAATAAGTAACTCTAAGCTAGTCGAGTGGTCCCAGTCTGGCTCGTAAACGGCCTCTTTATTGCTGGCACGATAGCGCCACGCAAACAGCAGTATGAAAAAAATGACTGGTACCACGATAATCAGCATTAACCCCGTCGCCCAGACAATGAGGCTCGCTTGCTGGGCGGCAATATCACCGGAGGGTGACATTACGACCGTGTCGCAGCCGGACAACAACACGGTGGCAGCGGTAAGGAAAAACTTGGGTAACGTTCTATACATCGACATCGGCACTCGCACATTCAAGTGTAAGAAGAAGCAGCTACTTTATGCTACAAAGCAGGAGGATAGAATTGGACAATTTGTCCTATGGCTGGGTCATAAAAATAGGAGTAGTCTCCTCGTAACTTAAAAATTTGGAAAACTATTGCGCTATGGCCAGTTCACCTAAGTCTAATGAAACTAATGACTCTTCGGTTACCCAGGTGCGTACGACTACGGGCCATTGTGCTGTCGCACCTAGCGAAATCGCCATCGGCGTTGTTATTGGTCGCGCCTCGGAACATTTTGATTTTTTTGTCTTTGGTATCGCCTGCGTACTGGTGTTCCCCAGCGTATTTTTCCCCTTTGTTAGTACCTTCGAGGGTATGCTTTACGGCTTTGCTATTTTTTCTATGGCATTTATTGCTAGACCCTTCGGCACTGCGTTATTTATGATTATCCAACGCCGGTGGGGGCGCAGTGTAAAGCTTACCACCTCGTTGTTTTTACTCGGTACAGCAACAGCTGGCATCGCGTTCCTACCGAGTTACAGTAGCTTTGGTGGCGCGTCAATATTTTTACTGGCTCTGTTTCGCATCTTACAAGGCGTTGCGTTAGGCGGGTCATGGGACGGTTTGCCGTCCTTATTGGTGTTAAATGCGCCGAAGTCCAAGCGTAGTTGGTATGCAATGATCGGCCAACTTGGTGCACCAATAGGTTTTCTGATCGCTAATTTACTATTTCTGTATTTGATCAACAGCGTTAGTAGTGAAGATTTTCAAGCATGGGCGTGGCGTTATCCTTTTTTTGTCGCCTTTGCCATTAATGTGGTCGCACTGTTTGCTCGCCTGCGCTTGGTGATGACCGAAGAATATACCCTGGCCTTAGAAGAGAGCGAACTCGAGCCCATCAGCACCAGTGAAATGCTGGACAAACAGGGCCCGAATATTTTTTTGGGGGCCTTTGCTGCTTTGGCAAGTTATTCACTTTTCCATATTGTTACCATCTTTCCGCTTTCTTGGATTCTACTGGGTGAGTCCCAACTTATTGGCAATGTGCTGGTTGTTCAAATCCTCGGCGCCTGTATTTGCATCCTGGCAACGATCGCCTCTGGGGTCATTGCCGACCGCATTGGCAAGCGCACCACTATTTCATTGATGGCGGTATTGATTGGTATTTTCGCGTTGTTTGCGCCTATGCTTATGAGCGGAACGCCTGTTATGCAGGATGCTTTCATTTTGATTGGTTTTGCGCTTTTGGGCGTCTCCTATGGCCAAGCCTCTGGTATTATCACCGCTAATTTAGAGCCTCGTTTCCGCTATTCTGGTGCAGCGTTAACCTCAGATTTAGCCTGGTTGTTTGGCGCGGCCTTCGCCCCATTGATTGCCTTAGGTTTGTCGGTGCATTTTGGTTTGATCGCGGTTAGCTTTTATCTACTTTCGGGTGTGTTCTGCACGTTACTAGCACTGCGAATTAGCAAGCACTTGGAAACGGCAGATTGAGGTGCGGTATGATAAGGTGCCGTGCTCCAGCTCTTCTTTATAAACCAGTTAAGCCTTCGGCAAGTTGACGATTGAACTGACGATGCGGTGATGAAGCCTTGGTTAGTGCTGTTCAAAAGCTATCTGTTGGTAAAGTGTTATGTGGCGGATATAGCCCAGAGCACAGCAGAGCTAACACAGGTAAAACGGATCCGGTGTGTGAACGCCAGGGCAATGTTAGTTGGTTTATCAGATCCCTTAGTCAACGGGTTAACAGGGCAACTAGCATTGAAGGTGGCGGCACCGGCATTACTGGGAATCGAATTTTGGCTGATGGCACAGCAGTCACCACACGCGCTATTGAGCTATATGACTGATGCTGATTTGAACCCAATTCGAGTGAAGAGGGCCGACACACCGGAAAGTTTTGGTTATACCAGCACTCAAAAATGTATAAGCCCATCACCTAATTGGGCGCAGTCATTCGCGGCTAGGCCTGCAAAAAATTAGAACATTATTTTTTAGAAAATTGTTGTAATAAAACCGCTTCTAGACTTTGAAGGGTCTACTCGAAACGATGTGCAAAACTATTCTCTTTGCATTGAGCGAGTATCAGCAGCTAATCGATTGCACCGCCAGAGCAGTTAACAGCAGTAAGACCGGTGCCATCACCGCTTTCACGCCACCTCTATTGATACCGCTAAACATTGCCGCCTTCAATGATTGATCGACAGGCAACAGCTTGAAAAATTGGTGCGCAGGCGTTTCAATCAGCCGCCTAAGTACTAACATGAGTAAAGTAGTTATTAGGTATATTGGTACATAGCTATGCCTGAAATTTGAGAAAAGCATAGAAATCTTAGGATTAGCGCAATAAGCGTAACTGCTAGCTCGAGGTTAGAGCTTTCACTGGCGCTTAGTAGTTATAGTCACGCCAGTGAAGTTAGATTTATTATCAAGGCGACTGACCCTGTCTTTAGCAACTGCTTACGGTAGTCATCAAACAGTTAGGTTTGAGCGCCAACAACGGTCAAAAGTTGTATCTCAGGCCCATCCGGTAGCTGCGAGGTTCTTTCGCGCGACTAACTCGCCCTTCGTCGGGACCCAGTCCGGCAACATTTGTGCTGTAGTAGTAGACAATATCTTTGCTATCGCTATCAGTCGCATTGAGTATTTCGCCGTAAACCGATAGGTCACCAAAGGCACGGGCAGCGCGAATATTCACACTGGTAGCAGATTTAGCGCGCTCCGAATTATTCGGCAGCAGCGCGTACTCGCCCAGATACCGAACCCGAGTGCTAACATCCCACTCGCCAAAAGCTAGGGTGAAACCAATTTGTCCCGAGTCTTCAATGGATCCATCAACATGATCTTCACCAGCAATATCGGGATCGGTGAAACGGGCATCACTGACCGCGTACACTGCATCGATAGCCAGCCAGTCGTTAGGCTGCCAAAACGCAACTATTTCAACACCCTCGCGCCGAGAACCGCCTTTCGCTTCTACCGAATTATCGTCACCGACAAAAATCAACTCACTGTCCAAATTAAGCCACCAGAGCGTTGCTGTTAGCCTTAATCCATCGTGTTCGTAACGCAGCCCAGTTTCATAGCCGGTACCTGCGGCTAGTCCCTCTACCGGATCTGTCTCATTGACAACACCACGAGCGTCGTTAGAGTGAAAACCCCGACCCCAGTTTGCGTAGAACTCTAGCGTGTCGTTCAAGGTATAGGCCAGTGCCAATTTTGGTGAAAGTAAACTGTCAGTGGCGTGACCCTCTTCGCTCAAGCCGTTTTTGTCGCTAACATCAAAATCATAATAGTCAGCGCGTAGCCCAGGCCTTATCCGCAAATCGTTAGTGACTTGCCATTCCAATTCGCCGTAAACGGCAGCAGAGCCCTCTTCAATAGCATTTTGAGCGTTGCCACTGGCGTGAGACACGCCAACATTGTCAATATCATCGTAGCGAAACTCAACGCCAGTTCGAGCGGTAAGGGCTTCCGTTAGCTGGTAGCGATGCCGAAGGTGGCCGCCGATGATGGTGCGCTTATCAAATTGATTAAGCGGAGCATCGTAAGTGGGATTTGATGACATTTCCCAGTCGTAGCTTTGCAGATATAGCGCACCGTGCCAGCTGTCGGCGTCTAATTGTAAGGTGGCAATCACCCGATCCGTTTTTCCTTCGGCCTCAAACAAAGAGCAATAAGCGTTTTTACAAACTACATCACCAATGTCGATCCCCTGTGCGGGTACGGTAGCCGTGGTAGCGATGGCGCTTTCTGGTATTTGTTCGGTAGGAGACCAGCGCGCACTATAACCAGACAATGAGGCGCTTAATGTACCCAGCTCGAGGTCTTTAATGTATTTGATCCACAGTGACTTATGGTCCAGATCCTCTTCTGATTGCCAAGGGCCGTGGTAGGCTTTGTGCTGAATAATACCGGTTAATGTGCCATCAGCCACTGCAACGCTGCTGCCAACCGCCAACCGCTGCCAGCCGTTGCTGCCGCCCTCAGCGGAGATAAAGCTTTCCTCAAAACGATCGATGCTATGCATTTGTGATCGTCCGGCCATCGAGAAGTCGCCTGAACTAGCACTGTAAGTACCCTTACTGTAGTCAATACGTTCGACCGTTTCTGGGATTAACCCATTAACATCCAAATAGCCCCGACCGTGGCCGTGTGAGCGTAAGTTAATCGGGACGCTGTCGATGCTATTGGTAAAATCGGTACCGTGATCCAAGTTAAAGCCGCGCATAAAATACTGGTTAGCTTTACCAGAGCCAGAGTGTTGTACCGCGACCATACCGGGAACAGCCTCTAGTAACTCGGCGACCTGTAACAGCGGGCGAATAGCCAAGTCGGCACCCCCCACCGAGCCTTCACTGGCCGCGCCAGCTTCACCAATTTGATGAGCTGCGCGTCCAAAAAACAGCGTCTCTTCGATCATCGATGTTTGTGCAATGCCGGACTCCTGCGCCACGGTGGACAGTGGCGCCAATGCCAGTGATACAACGAGTAGTGTCAGTACATTTTTTGTCAAAATTGAAACCATTCCATATTACGCCGATTTAAAAGGAAGTATTAATAGGGTGTACGGTGTTTTTCTAGAGAGGAATGCTACGTTAATCCGGTATAACAGATCAACATCAATAGGCGTGAAAAGGGTTACCAAAGCGTAAGTAGCAGTAATTCTATTGTCATAATAGCGGTGTAAAATGTGGCTGACCAAAGAGTCCATATCCTCCAAAGAATTTACGCCGCGATTTTTTAGGTCGAGCAACACAGGTAATTAGAATGTTGCCCCTTTTTTTTTGCTGACGTCCACATACCATCATCCAACAGCAATACTGAGAAGAGCACTCGAAAAAAACCCATCCTACAGCAGAACTGTAGCCGCGTATGCCCGGGGCCAAAGGCCTTTTAGTTCCGCCACCGTATCGCCGATATCACTGGCCCAATCACTGCCGAGTAAGCGCACTAACTCAATCACTCCAGGGCAATCAGGGCCAAATTGATAGAGCACTTAACTTGCTAAGCTGACCCTGCGCGCTTCTCACGGGCGCAGGGCTTAGCAACACAACGGCTCACCTAACGGCGCATTTTTCAGCTTTGCAAGGCTCAGGATTTAGTGAAAGTCAGACAATAATGGTAGGCATTGGGTTTACGCCGTTAGTAATATTGTTAGCACGATCGAGAATCATTTGGTTAAACATGTCATGGGTTTTGATATAGAGCCGATCAGCGCGAATACCGTCAAAAACAATATCGGCTAGCTCTGAAGGCTGCATGCCTTGTTTTAGCGCAGCGGAAAAAGCTAGACGGCCAGCTTCCTGCTCTTCAGTGAGCGCTGCGCGGGGCACGTCGTTAGTGAGTAACGCCGGCCGATTTCGGTCACCGTCCATAATATTGGTATCGATTAGTCCAGGGCACAGCACTGAAGCACCAATTTTTAGATTTTCTGCCTGCAGGTCTCGATACAGATTTTCAGTCAGCCCCACCACAGCGTGCTTGGTAGCCGCGTAAGAGGCGTTGGTTGTGCCTCCGAGCAAGCCGGCGACAGAGGCCGTATTGACGATATGACACGGCGTGTCTTGGGCAATCATCTGCGGCACAAAAACCCGCAAACCATGAATAACACTCCACAGATTCACCCCTAACACCCATTCCCAGTCTTTCTGGGTACTATCCCAGGCATTGCCACCGCCGCCGACTCCGGCATTATTGAATAACAAGTGCACGCCGCCAAACGTATCCATCGCCTGCTGCAGTAGATGCTCAATTTCGCTCAGCACAGCAACGTCGGTTTTGACCGCCAGAATTGAGTTCTGGCCCGTAGCCTGAAGCTCCTGCGCTGCCTGTTCTAGCGCCTTCTCTTCAATATCGGACATGACTACATGCATACCTTCAGCTAGACACTTCTCTGTCAGCGCCCGACCAATACCACTGGCCGCACCGGTAATAACCGCTACTTTCCCTTCAAAATCCTGCATTACTGACTCCTAGATAAAAGCTCAGCATAACTCAGCGCAACACCTTTGTGGAACACTTAGTGTCGGGGTCATCACTTATTGCCTCTATCTGTCGCACTCAGCGATTGTATTGTAAGTAGGTACTGTAGCACTCGTATTACTGGCATTACTGGCATGTGCTATATCGCAAATCGGTCACTGCCTGCCACCATTACCTGACATTGAATAGGGGCTTTAGTGCAACGAGAGTGGAACGGGTTGCATCTCACGCCCAATCTGTCAACTTCTCAACTCTCCCTACTCTCTCAACCCACTCAACCCCCTCAACCCTGCCTGATCACCTTAGCGGTTAAGTGAACCAATTCACTCGCCCGCAATACCTTGAACATCTATGCACCGCGAATACCGTCGTGACCCGCTGTAGTGAACGCCGCGCTATCGGCCAACGGCGTATCTTTCACAGATTTATAGGCAATCGCTCATCGCTATCAATGTATCTTGTCAGAACTATTGTCAAAGCTATTATCAAAACTATTGTTAGCGCTAATAGTAAGATTCATTATTGATCGAAGAGATTACTGGTCGAGGAGATTGTCGGTACGGCGGAAGCTGCTGTATTAGTACCTGTTAGCGCGCGAGTATGAAGATTAAATTCAATGGTGCGGTTGTATGTTTTAGAGGTTTTTTTATACTGCTACAGTATTATTTCACTGCGTTGTTCGACAATTTTTTTTCCACTATAGGGTTCTGTGGTAATGTTCTGTAGTGATGTTCTGTAGTGATGTTCTGTAGTGATGTTCTGTAGTGATGTTCTGTAGTGATGTTCTGTAGTGATGTTCTGTAGTGATGCTCTTCAATAA
>JBLHLU010000057.1:0-16047 GCA_047623385.1 Paraglaciecola psychrophila | reverse complement strand
TGCATTTAAAAAGTAATCGACACTAAACGTCGGTGTCCACTGCTCGGCATTAAAGGTGGTAAATTGCTTCGATTGTTGGTGAAGCAGCCAACCCTCACGGTGCTTATAGCCAGCCTTTATGCTCAGGCCAAAGCGGTCTGAAGGACGCCAGTCAATATAAACGCCGCCGCCGTAGGTTTCGCCGCCGAGATCTTCACCGTTATAATTGAGGTCAAAACCATAACCCACAGCCCGCGATGAGTTTGAGCTCCAACCCAGCGACGCTGAGCTGCGCTGTTCGATACGGTAGCTACCGTTGCCAAAACTGTTCAAATCATCATAGCTGCTAGGGATAAACGTCGCTTTTAGGGTGATTTTAGACAAATCATCAAAGGTGGTCCGATTCGCCACCGTAATACTGCCACCGGTAAACAGCCCCTCGCGATTTTTTTGCATATAACCACGAATATCCAACTGGTTATCCCGGGCCCAGGACAAATCGGAGGAGTCCCGTGTATGCGCGCTGCGAATGCGCAAATTGTCATTGCGTTGCAGGTAGCCCAGGTCATTAATATCAACGCTATCGTCCATATACTCAATGCCAAGACGCTGAGTTAAGCCCTTGCGAAAGGTGTATTGGAAGTCGACAAAACCACCAAAACCGTCATCTATATCTTCGTCAAGTGCATCGATCTGCGATGAAAAAAGCTGACCATCGACGGCAAACTTACCGTCTTCACTCAGGTAGTGGCCGTCGAACCCTTGCACGGTCGCATCGCGGCTGCGGTGGCTTACTGAAGTAGCCAGCACACCCAGCGCCTTGTAGGCACCACCGGGTTGATCCTCGTATAATAATCGGGCCACCGCATAATCACTGCCCCAGCCATCAACTTTTTCTTTGTTGCCACCGCGCTCAGCGACAAAGGTCGGGTCATCCTCAAAGGCCGCCATCACGCCATAGCGAAAACGTCCGTTTTGGCCGGTCAGCTTGGCCGCACCCATTAACTCTGCAGGGCGGCGTGATTCACGCTCAGACAAGCTGACCCCCTCATTGAGTGTTGGTGTAATCACCCGACCACCAATGCGGCGAGTATTGATCAATGTTGTTGGTGCACCCCTAGCGCCGACACCCGCACCGCGAGTATCAGCCCGGGGTGAGGCGACAAACACCTCCTGGCCCTCGAGAAAAAACAGCCGTTTTTCCGGGAAAAACGTCTCTGTTGCGGTTAAATTAACGACCACATCGTCTGACTCAACAATACCAAAGTCCGGATTTATGGTGCCGGTCAATTGCATGTTAGTTGAAGGGCGCCAGAAAAAATCAGCACCTACCCGGTTGTCATTATCGTCATCGATACGGTCGGCGCTAAGCGCGGCAAAAGGAAAAATACTGTACTGCTGTTTTGGAGCAACACCGTCAACTTCCAGTGACTGCAGCGAGGAAATAAACTTCGGCACCGTCGCTGGCAGTGCTGGCCAGCCCCAGCGCTGATCCAAATAGGCGACCTTTCTCGACATATACATGCCAATACGGCGCACATCAGCGACTTCGGGCATCGACACTGTACCCCAGGGAATAAACATTTCCACTGACCAGCCACGGTCGGTGACCGCGCTCGCGCCCAGCCAGGCGCCGTCCCAGTCGCTGGTGAACTTACGCTCCGGCAGCAGTGTGCCATCCATTAAGGAATCGCCTAGATTGACTCCAAACCAATAGCCGTAACGACCCTCGCCGGAGGTATCCAAGGTAATGGCTATGCCGTCGCGATTAATATTGCGCCCATCTCTACCAGACAGTCTCGCGACCAGTGTCTCGCGCGGCTGATCGACGTCGACACCGACATAAAACCCCTTGTCATTATAGAAAAACCGCACCCGAGTGGCGTGGGAAGTGGGGGCCAAGGTATCGGGCTCGATCATCAGAAACTCATCAAAGGCAGGCAGCGTTGACCACAGCGCCTCGTCTAACTTACCGTCAATGTCGATCTCAATATCGTGGCGCTGTAAGATGATTTTTTCGCCTTCGGCGAGTTCCACAACGAGCGTGTCGGCCCAGGCCGTGGCACTAAATACACATTGGCACAACAGGGCTACCATACAAACTTTAAACACAATTACTCCTAGTAATAGAGGTCGCAAAGACCCTCTGAGAATTAAACTATGCAGCGCCGGTGAGCGCTGCAGGAAAATAACACGAACAAGATGTGTTATTGAGGGGCTTTTGCCAAATCGGCGCCGACCGTTTTACTGGCCATCCAATAGTGAAACACACACCACAAGTTAAATACCAGCACCACGTACATCAGCGCGTAGCGAATACTCTCGCTACCATGCTCAGGCACTAACGCATCCGAAACCATTCCGACCACTAACGGCCCCAGTCCCATACCGATAATATTTAATATAAAAAACAGTACCGCAGAAGACATAGCCCGCATCCGCAATCCTACCAACGAATGGGCTAGCGCCAAATTAGGCGCCAAATACATAGAGAATGTTAGACCGGTGACAAACTGCAGCGCCAAGGCCAAGTTAACATTGCCGGTATTATAGATAATCATCGAAAACGGCAGTGTAATAATCGTCGACAACGCCGGCACCCACAAATACCAGCGGTTGTCCTTTAACATCAGCTTGTCGGTTAAGTAGCCACCCAAAAATGTTCCTATGGCACCGGTAATACCGGCGGCGGCTAGCCAGGTACCCACTGGTCCAATCTCCATGCCGTGCACTCGCACATAAAAACTGGGAGCGAAATTGGCTGCGCCATAGCCGATAAAAGCATGTAGCCCTGAGGCCACAGCCATATGGCGGAAGGTTGGCCGGCTCATCAACAGCTTCGCTACCTCCCACATCGGCGGGCTGTCTTCAACGACTGCAATTTTTTCGGCAAAACCTCGCGGCGGCTCATCAACAGAAAATCGCACCAATAGGGCATAGAAAATACCGGGGATACCGACCACGAAAAAAGCGACTCGCCACTCAAAAAATTGTGCAATCCAGCCGCCGGCTAACAAACCGATCAAACTGCCAAAATTAATACCGGTTGAGTAGACCGCCAACGCTGTGGCCCGCTCTTCTTTTTTGAATATATCAGAAATCATCGAGTGCGCCGGCGGGCTGCCTCCGGCCTCACCGGTGGCAACACCGATACGTGCAAGCAGTAACTGCCAGTAATTTTGCGCGAAGCCTGACAACGCGGTCATGCCGCTCCATACTACCAGCGCAATGGTGACAATATTGCGTCTGTTGCCGCGATCGGCGATGCGCGCAATGGGAATACCCGCGATCACATAAACCACCGCAAAGGCAAAACCAGAGAGTAAACCCAGCTCGGTATCACTGAGCCCTAAATCTATTTTTATCGGTTCTTGTAAAATAACCAATATCTGGCGGTCGACAAAATTAAAGGTGTATAAACCTGTCAATACAAAGAGCGCATACCAGCGGTAGCCATTGCTTTCGTAGCGACTGCTCTGCCCTTTATCATCTGTAGGCCCACTATAGGCGGTATCCTTAGTATTATTATCGGCATCGATCACAAGGCAACTCCGTTTTTATTGTTGGGCGATTTTTTTTATTTAATCCCACGCACAATAAAAGGCCTCGGGTTAGAAGTCCAGCCTGTGGCCTTTGCTTGCCGAGTATTAGCGCTTTTATTACCAACTTTTAACCAGCTGCTGACAAGGTATCCCCTCGTTGACTACTCATGTAATTAACCGCGCTAAGCGCTGGCCGCTATAATCACCTCAATTCCTTGTAACAACGTCTACAGAGCAACGTTTTTTTGCTATTGTGCACCGCGGTGTTGCCAGTAGCCGGTGTTCAGCTCCACCTGCTTTGCTGTGCTTTAAGACCTGCGAAAGCTACTGCTGTAGTATCTAGTTCTGTAGTATCTAGTGCTGTAGTATCTACAGCCGCACGGCCTCGGCTATTAACCTGAATAGGGCGAGAACCTTTCGCAGCTGCTAGCCAACGCCGGGTATTACACCGCGACGATACCCGGACCGAAAGCAAAGTTAACTAACAGGCAAACCGCAACGAATCAACAGATGATTACAGCCCATACCACCCAAGATTATAACAATAGGAGTTAACCAATGGCCGGTACACAAGCAACACTCTATGAAATTCGCACAGGCGCTGCCTGGATCACCCTCAATCGTCCCAAAAATAGAAATGCCCTGTCGTCGGTATTAGTTAACGAACTGTACGAACATCTAATAGCGGCCAATGCCGACCCGGCTGTACGTTGCATTGTGATTACCGGCAATGGTTCTGCCTTTTGTGCCGGCGCTGACCTAAAGAGCCCACCGGGACAAATGATTGAAGGCGGCGGCCGCGCGGTGCCCTACCCGGAAGTGTTAGCGTCCATTATAAACAGTGAAAAACCCGTTATTGCCGCGATTAACGGCGCTGCCTTTGCCGGTGGTCTCGGTCTGGTGGGTGCCGCCGATATTGTCATTACCGATGCCAAGGTACAATTTAGCTTTAGCGAAGTGCGCATAGGTGTTATTCCCGCTGTTATATCGGTGGTCTGCCTACCTAAACTGGGCACTCACCACGGTATGAAATTATTTTTAACCGGCGAGCGCTTTAGCGGACAACAAGCCGTCGATATGGGATTTGCTCACCGCGCAGTGGCCGCAGACCAGCTAATTGCAGCGGTACAAGAAGAAATTGAGATGATTAATTTGGGCGGCCCCAACGCTGTCGTTGAATGCAAAAAGCTGGTACGCCGGGTACAGCAGTTGTCGATGGAAGAAGGTTTTAAAGAAACTGCAGATTGGAGCGTTAGGATGTTTCGCTCCGAGGAAGGCGCCGAAGGCATGGCCGCTTTTAGGGAAAAGAGAAAACCCCGTTGGGTGAATGACGACACATAGCTGATGGTTCATGGCCGATGGCAGTGAACGCTGGTTTCAACACTTGAATCGGTTTTCACTGTTGATAGGCCACCGCCGGCTAGAATCACCATGCATAATCGCGAGCCTACAGCAGGCGCCTAGACTATAAAATTAGACCATCAACCTAGATCGTTAACCCAGATCACCAACCTAGATCGCCAACCCAGATCGCCAACCCAGATCACCAGCATAAATTACCAGCCATAGGCCTACCAGCTAGGTCAGCAATACAGAGCACCGCAATTTAGCTCACGAAAAAACACCACTGCGATGCAGCGCCCTGCAAGATACAGCAAAAAAAGTGCTTTTCCTGCGCAGCTTATTGACCTCGATAGCTCAAATTATGGCGGGCAAGACATGCAAATAGGTGACTATTTAGTCGCCTTTTCTTTATAATTGACTACGCCGGTTGCTGACCGTCCATTCAAATTGATAGCTTATCAGTTAGCCACCGTCACTACTTTTATGTTACTAGAACGCTATCATCAGGAGAGCAACCATTGAGCAAGTGTGTAAGCGAATTACTGTTAGAACTGCAAATGTATGATCAAGTCAGCGACGACTTTCGACTGCATATATTAAAGGTTGTGGTCGACGCCGATGGTGAAGTGGAGCAACAAGATCAAGCGATACCGGTAACGCGATTAGAAATCGATGCCGAGGACAAAGAGTGTCTGCTGCATTATGGCGACCATAGCGGACAGGCCTTAACCCTCGCGGCAATAACAGCACAACTGACCGAGGCCGAGCAAGATTACGAACTGTGTGCCAGCGAAGAGAAACTAGTCGATGGAAATTTACTGCGCTACGATACGCCACTGATTGGCTTTGGAGAAAATACCGAAATCAACGTGTTTTTTGCTGTATGCCAGGTGTAAATACGGTGCCAGTGGATTGCTTCAGGTAACAGTATGACTATTGCAGATTCCCCAATACGGTGAAGATTTATTTACCGCATTGCAGTTAACCAATAAGTAACTTGAATTATTCGCCACTATCGATTTCACTGCGTGGCGCGTGCAGCGGTGCTGCAACACAATCAAAAACGGGTTTAGACAAGTTTATGAAATCATTTAGCAACAAAGTGGCGGTAATCACCGGCGCCGGTTCCGGCATGGGCCGCGCCCTAGCAATCGAACTGGCCAAACAAAATTGTGCAGTGGCTATTTCCGATGTATCTGAGCAAGCGCTGCAAGAAACTGCTGCAATGCTGGAACAGTATCAGGTTAAGGTCAGCTGTGAAATTCTCGATGTTTCCGATCGCAGCGCTATGGAGCGCTATGCCAAAGACATGTTCGAGGCCCACGGTCAAATCAATCTGGTGTTTAACAATGCCGGTGTATCAGTAACCGATAGTGCTGAGCATATGAGTTACCAAGACTTTGAGTGGCTGATGAATATTAATTTTTGGGGCGTTGTCTACGGCACGAAGTCCTTTTTACCCTATCTGCAAAAAGCCGACGAAGGCCATATTATCAACACCTCTAGTATCTTTGGTATTTTGTCGTTCCCCTCACAGTCAGCTTACAATGCTTCCAAATTTGCTGTTAGAGGTTATACCGAGTCGCTGCGCCAAGAGCTTAACGACAGCCATATCAATGTGAGCTGTGTACACCCGGGAAAGGTAGAAACCAACATCATTAACAAATCTCGCTATACCGTTGCCGATAACGAGGCACCGACCAAACAAGAGATGACCGAGATGTTCGATAGTATGCCGGGATTGACTTCAGTAGAGGCGGCGCTGGTTATCCTCAACGGTGTTAAGGGCAACAAATACCGGATTATGGTGGGCAGGGATGCACGCTTTTTGGCCTTGATAGCACGTATCGCACCGGTTAATTACCCACGACTGCTGCAGCTAATTTCAAGCCCCTTCGGTGCCGCCAAAAAAAAGGCTGAAGCCTAACAACGATTTCGGCTAGTGGCACCATTTGACTAAGGGCCGCCAGCATATTGCGCAGTCATTGTCGGTCGACGTTTGCTCCGCAGCGCGGTTACACGGTGAATCGCCGACGAAAAGTTTGCAAAGATCTATGAACTTCGCTGCTGAAGTACACTACAACGACAGCAGCGAGTGATAAACCATCAGTGAATCCACTTCTTCAACAGCTCACCCGCTAGTGTCAGCAACGTTTTATGGCTGACCCAAAAAGTCCATTTTGCCAACATCTACGCCCTGATTACGCAGGATATTATAAGCGGCAGCTGCGTGAAAATAAAAGTTAGGCATTACAAAACTCATTAAGTAGGTGGTGCCATCAAGTTCCAACGAAGTCGGACCCATCGGTAAAGTAATTATTTTATCTTCAGATTGTGCCAAGGTAGCTGTGTCAAAGGTATCGATAAAGTCGAGTGTGCTCTGTAAACGTTGCTGAAGCTCAGCAAAACTCTGTTCAGTGTCTGCAACTGATACCACCTCGGCACCACCTAATTGACACAGGCCACGCCTGACAGTATCGGTAAGCATTTGAATTTGACGGCTCAGTGGGTGCATATCTTCGGCCAAACTGGCATTGACCAGAACACTGGGATCAATGCCCTGCTCTTTGGCATAGGCTTCGCCCTTGACCATAAAGGCACTGATCGCCAGCAGCGAGCGTTTAAAAGTGGGAATGGCAATACGTTCAATGGTTAAACTCATCATGGTGCTCCGAGACTAAGGAAAATGCCGCAAGGGTTTTAAATTGGCCGGCGGTGTTACTGAAGTGGCTGCTACGCTGGGCGCAGCCTGAGGCTATTTTGCGCCGGTTATTGCGCCGTTATCAGCGCGACGCCAAACAGACTTATAGAGTGGGGCCAAAATACGTTATTTCAAGCAGCGCAATGCTCGCTTATCAAAGGTTGCAAAACTGTCATGCTATTAAGCTCTGACAACGGATAATAAATTCGGCCCGCTAATGGACAACTGGTTATACGTACAGTATTCTAGTTATATGATTCTTTATATCGCAGAAAAACCCAGCCTCGGTCGCGCCATTGCCGAGGCCCTTCCTGGCAGCCAGCACAAAGCCGATGGCTGTATCTATTTGGCTAACGGCGACTGCGTCAGTTGGTGTGTGGGTCACTTGCTCGAACAAGCAGAGCCCGATGCCTACAATCCCGATTTTAAAAAATGGCGTATGGAGCAGCTGCCAATTATACCCGAGCAGTGGCAATTACGGCCCAAGAGTGAGTCGCGCAAACAACTAGCGGTGCTGCGCAAATTGGTCAAGGAGGCGGATACGCTGGTTCATGCCGGCGACCCCGACCGCGAAGGTCAACTGTTAGTCGATCAGCTTATCGACTTTTTAAAAGTTGCCGGTAAAAAACGTGAGTCTATACAGCGCTGCCTTATTAGTGATTTAAACCCCCCTGCAGTGCGCCGGGCTATTGCCCAGATGCGAGCCAATAGCGAGTTTAAAGCGCTGTCGGTGTCTGCCCTAGCGCGCTCCCGAGCAGACTGGCTTTACGGTATCAATATGACCCGGGCCTACACCCTGCAGGGCCGCAAGGTTGGCTACGACGGCGTATTGTCGGTCGGCCGGGTGCAAACACCGCTGCTGGGTCTAGTAGTAGAGCGCGACCGAGAGATCAAACATTTTGTCAGCAAGCCCTTTTTTCAAGTGATTGCCCATATTGATGCCGGCGATAGTGGTACATTCAAAGCTAAGTGGCAGCCCAGCGACAACTGCCAACCCTATATGGACGAAGACGGCCGGGTGTTGTCAAAGCCGCTTGCCCAGAACGTGGTGGCACGTATAGCTAATCAACCGGCTACACTGGTGTCGAGCCACTGCCGCAACAAGACCCAGCCACCACCGTTGCCCTATAATTTATCCAATTTACAAATTGATGGCGCCAAGCGTTTTGGACTCAGTGCCAAGCAGGTACTCGACAGCTGCCAATCACTGTACGAGCGCCACAAGCTGCTAACCTACCCGCGCTCTGACAGCCGCTATCTGCCGGCGCAACACTTTGACAGTGCCGCCAGTGTATTGGCGGCACTGGCGGATAATTGCGACACCCTAACTGCGGTAGTTAAAGGCGCCGATACCACGCTTAAAAGTAAGGCCTGGAACGATGCCAAGGTGCAAGCTCACCACGCTATTATTCCCACTGAGAAAAAAGCCAACTTAGCTAAGTTAACTGTCGCCGACCGCAATATTTACGAGTTGGTGGCGCGCCAATACATTGCCCAGTTTTATCCGCCCTACGAATATGCTGACAGTGAGATAAAATTAGACATCGCCAAGGGCCTGTTTATCGCCAAAGCTCGACAGCCGCGCAAGCAGGGCTGGAAGTGCCTATTTCCCAGTAAGTCTGCCGCTAAACCCAGCGACGACTTGGCCCTCAACAGTGAACTGCCGTCACTGAGTAAAGATGATAGGTTAATGTGTTTGAAGGGCGAACTGCTTGAAAAACAGACCAGCCCAGCCAAACCCTTCGACGACGCCACCCTGCTCGCTGCCATGACCGGTATTGCGCGCTATGTGAGTGACAAGGCACTGCGAGCGATACTCAAAGAGACCGACGGTTTAGGCACTGAGGCCACCCGGGCGGGTATTATTGAACTATTGTTTAAGCGGGGGTTTTTAATTCGTAGCGGCAAGCAAATTCGAGCTTCCGCCGCCGGTACCGGGCTAATCGAAGGGCTGCCAGAGCGCGCTACAAAACCCGACATGACCGCCCGCTGGGAAATGGAGTTAGATGACATCAGCCAGAAAAAAACAGCCTACCAGCACTTTATGCAGCCATTGCAGCTATCGCTGGGAACCTTGATTGAGCAATGTCAGGGCGAGCAGCTATTGAGTTTAAAAGGGCTAAAAAGCGAGTTTAAAGGCTCGGCAAAACGTCGCCCGCGGAGCAGCAGTAAAAACAAGAGCACAGCCACTAAGCGAGCCACTACTCGATCAGCTGCCAGTCGTTAGATGCGACCAAGAAATATTATCGTGTTGTTAGGTAATTATGCAGTTATGCAGTCAGCAAACGTTGGCAGTGGCCTGAACACAATCCCCTAGTGATACACCTTTTTGTGGCTCACCCAATTAACTCAATCGGTATTGTCTACAGGCACGCTTTTCTAGCTGAAGCCGCAGGCTCGCGCAATGACAGCTAAGTCACCACCTCAGACTCTAACTGCTTAAGATACTGTTGCATAAAACATAATCGTTTATCGGCCTCAGCACGCCCAGAGTGCGTTTTCATGGTGCCGGCTAAAGACAACAGCTTTTCATAAAAATGATCTACCGTGTATAAACTATCATCAGGCACTCTATTGTCACAAAAGGCATCGTCACTGCAGTACAGCGCACGCCCCAAGCTCGAACTTACCTGCAGACACCGGGCTATACCGATCGCACCGAGAGCATCTAGGCGATCGGCGTCCTGCACTATGGCCGCTTCTAGGGTTGTAGTTTCGACATTGGCACTGTAGCTATGGGCCACAATAGCATGATGGATCGCCTGCAAATACTCAGCCCGGTAGCCGATACTGGCTAAATAGCCTACGGCTTTATCCGCCGCAATAGTAGAACTTCGACGTCTATTAGCAAGGCTCTTTTTATCGGAAAAGCAATCGTGTAAGTAAGCCGCAGGTACCACTATTTCTATTTGCGCACTTTCAATGCTGCACAAAGATTTCGCCGTTTTCACCACCCGCAACACATGGTTCATATCATGTGCTAAGTCTTGAACCATTTCGGCTTCTATAAAATCGACGAGCTTAGCTTCGACTTTTACATTAAATGTCACTGCTATTCCTTTTAATAAGTATGCCTAGCGCACTAAAATCAGCCAAAAAAAGCCTTATTATTTTGCTAACTGCTGACCAATTTCTCGGAAAAACTCAATGGTTTCCATTTCTCGATAGGAACTGGGATCGTCAGTTTGCGCGTAGTCAGAAAACGCTGAGAGCTTGACAATAACTAAATCTCGGCTGGGGTTGACGTAAATAAACTGGTTGTAAACACCGATAGCGGAGTACTCACCCTCAGTGGATTCAGGTATCCACCATTGGTAGCCGTAGCCCAGCGGATACACTTCGTCTATGCCTGGCATTAGGTGCGCGGCATCCGGTTTGGTGGCGGCTTCAATCCATTTTGCAGATACGATTTGCTGGCCCTGCCACGAGCCTTTTAAACGATACAGTTCTCCGAGTTTGGCATAATCGCGGGCCGTCGCATTGAGTCCACCAAAGGCCATTTCTACGTTCTGGTCATCTACTATCCAAAAGGCGTCTGACTCCATACCTAAAGGGTGCCATAGGTTTTGCGTTAAGTAGTCAGTTACCGACTGCCCAGTCGCTCGCGATAACAACATTGCCAATGCTTGAGTATCAGCCGAGTTATAGTGATTTAACGTACCCGGGGGGCGCTCACGCGTTAGGGTAGCAACAAAGTCATCCAGCGAACCGCCAACACTCATAATAGTACCCAGGCGCATAATATCAGAGTTGATATCGCTGTAATCTTCGTTCCAAGCGGCTCCGGAGGACATTTGAAGAACGTCTTTAATACTAACCCCATCGTAAGCGGAGCCTAATAAACTGGGTACATAGTCGGTGATCGGCAGCTGAATATTGATCAATTTTCTATCAACGGCGATGCCGATAGCAGTGGCAATAAAGCTCTTTGAAACGGACATTGATAGCCAGTTGACGTCTCGCCCACCAGTGAGCATATAGCGTTCAAAACGCACCTTACCCTGATGAATAACCAGTAAAGCACTGGTATCGGTGTCAACTAAAAACGGCTCAACAGCTACACTTTCACCGCCGTAGTTGAACACGCTGGGTAAATTGATACTGTTACTGTTTTCAAAATCAAATGGGGTTGGCGAAGCGCTCATCACTGACACCGGGTACAACTCACTCATACGATTGAAGTTTTCATACTGCTCCGCACCGGAAAAAAGTGTCACACCATAGGCCAAACGATCAACGTTTTTCTGGTAAATGAAAGCCAGCGTCACGCCAATAGCGATGACACCCACCAGACTCAATAATAATGCTTTTTTCATGCCCTATTCCTCTGTTTTATTTTATTGATTGCAACATAGCATTCACCATTCGTTTAGTCGCCGATTTACCGATTACCCCTGCCAAATCTTCGAAACAGGCTTGTCCATAGGCCAGTGACATAACTACACGAGCAAAGGTTGTTCTATCATCGGTAGTTTTACCGATGTTTTCGGTCTTCATGGCATCAACTATTTGTTGTTGAAGCCGGCCATATAACAGCGCTAGATGCTGTTTTATCTGCTCGTTTTTTTCTGACAAGTACCAGAGCTCAGCAATGATTTTGTTGCTGGTTTTATTGGTGAAGGCACCATCAATAACAAAAGCAATCAATTCGTCAAATGACGGGATATAGCCCGCTGGAAATCCACAGGCCAAATCATGTTCCGCTCGCTCACTCATCCGGTCGATAAGAAGAGTAGCCATAGCCGGTTTATTGCCAACAAAGTATCTAACCAATGATCGGGGAAGCCTTGCTTCGTCGGCCACCGCTTGCAACGTGGTCTTTGCCAGACCGTTTCTCAATACACAGGCTTCAAAGGCACTGAGTATTTGCTCTTTCCTTTCATCGCCCACTTTCTCTCTCGGCATAGCGCCTCCACGGTTGCCAGCTTCAACAATTATCCTTATTGAAATGAATATTGTCAACATTGACAATATTGGCCACACAGACCACATAGACGGTAGTAAAAATTTATCGAGGCAATGTATTGCACAATACCGAGAGTTATAACCCTACAAACACCATTATTTGCCCGTGGCAACAGCCGAGCAACGACGGGCAGATAAGGCGCAGTAACTGCGGAGCTGGCTACAGTTGCCAAATAGCGGCCATACAGGACAGACTGATCATGTCAGGCATAGCATCGCCTTCTAGTCAGCGGAGAGCGGCACTACCCTTTATTATTGTCTTTATGACAACCCAATAACCCAAATTAGTCTCTATTTATCAGTAAATAACTACGAGATAATACGACCGTTATAAACAGCGGTTAAACCAGACATCCCGCTCATAGCCGTAATCAGCGCGACAACCGCTCAAGCATACTTTAATCAACCAAATGGGTGAGAACCAGCCCTTTGCTACACGATACGTTTCAACCAAGGAGACAGCAGTGCCGACGAGCAATAACAATCCGATTAGCAATTTTCTACAAAAGGCCGCAAAGATTGAAGCCCAGGAGGTAAAAGCCACGGTAAGCTCCTTCATTTTTGTGGTTGTATTGATGTCTGCCTACTACATTCTTCGGCCGGTGCGCGATGCTATGGCAAGTGACTGGAGCGATGCTGAGGTGAGCTGGTTGTGGACCCTCAATTTCTTTATTAGCACCGCGGTTGTTGCAGTCTACGGCATCGCTGTTTCGCGTATTCGTTTCCAGTTGCTGGTACCGGCGATGTACGGCATTTTTGCCCTAACCTTTGTGGTTTTTTACGGCTTGGCATCAACTACCGCCGACCGCACATTAATCGATAAGTCTTTTTATGTTTGGGTTAGCGTATTCAGTTTGTTTCATATTTCAGTGTTCTGGAGCTTTATGTCGGATTTGTTCAACAAAGAACAGGCCGGTAGATTGTTTGGTATCATCGCAGCGGGCGCCAGTGTCGGCGGCCTTATTGGCCCTTCTATCCCGTCATTTTTCTCAGAATCACTGGGCACAGACAATTTAATGCTAATCGCTAGCGTTATGTTGCTGGTTCCAATACCGATCATTTTTTATCTACAGTCTCTACAGTCATCAGAATTACACAATGAAGATTTAACTACAAAAAGCCGTACTGCGGCCATCGGCGGCAACCCTTTTGCCGGTTTCAAACTATTTTTCTCTAACCCTTATTTGTTAGCCATCGGCTTCTTTATTTTTCTCTATACCGGCATCAGTTCCTTTGTCTATTTCGAATTAAAGAATTTACTGGCTGAGCTCAGTCGCCCAGAGCGCACCGCGGTTTGGGCGCAAATGGATCTGGCGGTCAATACCCTATCCATCGCAACAGGGTTATTTGCCACCGGTCGTATCGTTGGAAAATTTGGTATGCCAGTGACTATCGCGCTGGTTCCGGTGCTGATTTGTATTGGCTTACTGGTTCTAGCCATTTCACCGTTTATGGGTGCCGTGGTGGCACTGCAAATAATACGCCGCGCGGGCAACTACGCCGTTACTCGGCCGGCAAGAGAAATGTTGTTTACCCGCGTTGACCGCGAAACCCGCTTTAAAGCCAAACCGGTTATCGATATTGTCGCCTATCGCGGCGGCGACATGTTAATGGCTTGGTTATTTACCGGACTAACACAGGGTTTAGGTCTAGGTTTAGCCGCTGTTGCTCTAGTTGGCGCCGGTATTGCAGCGCTTTGGTCAGTGGTGGGAATTTATCTTGGCCGCTGGTTTGAACGCGATGAAAACACCACCGCGTAATCAGATAATAAGCTAGTGACAGCTGCGGCCCCAAACAGACCAAAGATGATTAACATCTTATGATTAACAAGCGGTAGTACCGGTCAGATTAACGGTATTACTTTTAACCACTGAACAAAACGACCTGTGGAACATCATCATGAAAAAACGCTCTATCATCACCCTTCTAACACTATGTTTAGCCGCTTCACCCTTCGCTTTCGCCGGTAATAGCGAGGTCAAAAATAGCCAGCAAAGCACACTGAAGTACATTGAATTTACTCAACTGGGTAACCCTGCTGAGGTACTGCAGGTAAAAACAGCGACAAAACAAGCTTTGCAAGCCGGTGAAGTCAGAGTCAGCGTATTGGCCGCGCCCATTAACCCGTCAGACTTACTACAAATTGCCGGCAAATACGGCGTAGATCCGGTACTACCCTCCAACCCCGGCAGCGAAGGTGTTGGCCGCGTACTGGAAACCTCCGCAGAGGTGAAGCATTTAGCCGTAGATCAGTTGGTGCTGCTAGTGGGAGGCAGTACTTGGCGCAATGAAATAGTTGCCCCGGCATCAAGCTTTCTTCCTCTACCCAACCTCGGCCCGCTTGATTCAGAGGTCATTGAGCAACTGGCAATGGCTACGGTTAATCCAATTTCTGCGCTTTTAATGCTGACCTCCTTTGTCGAACTTAAAGAGGGGCAATGGTTGGTGCAAAGCGCAGCAAACTCTGCTGTAGGCGGATATATCATTCAATTAGCGAAACAGCGCGGGATAAAAACCATCAATGTGGTGCGCCGTGAAGGCTTGGCCGAAGACTTGATGGCAAAGGGCGCCGATGTAGTATTGATCGATGGGCCAGATCTCGCCGCACAAATCGCCAGCGCCACTGGCAACATGCCGGTTGCCTTAGCGATTGATGCCGTGGGCGGCGATACCTACAGCCGACTGGCATCGAGCTTGGGTTTTGGCGGTACGCTGGTGGCTTATGGCAAACTGTCGGGGAAAGATACAACATTGGATACAGCAATGACCATTTTCAACGATATCAGTCTACGTGGCTTTTGGCTGTCCAAATGGTTCGAGGCCGCCAGCAGAGAACAGCAAATGGCTGCATTTGGCCAAATCATTCCACTGATTGCTAGCGGTGCGCTAGCAGCCAATGTTGATTCGCGTTTTAGCGTTGACGACATTAAACAAGCGGTAACACGCGCCGTGCAACGCGGTAGAAATGGCAAGGTTCTAATAGTACCAAACGCCAAGTAAGCGCGTTAGTTTCAACCAGTGCAAAACTAGGGTGGCGGTATTGGGCAATCAAAGAGCCCCATAGTGTTATTGCCCGCTGCGGCGGGTCGCCCTAGCCCATAGTTTTGCCTTGAGTCAGTAAGTGATCGACAGCCACCTTTGGTGGCGCAGCAAGAACCAGTCTGACGCTTCAATCACAGCTACTACGAAGCGCGCCAGTGAATTTTCGCAAACAGGATTTATCAGCAGACTCAACTGCACTATTGCACAAACCCAGCAACCGGTTGATAGCTTTCCCATACTGGGACTTACACAATACTAGTCGTGCCTGGCAGACTTTGCTGGTGGTCTTGGCTGGCAGTTTTAGCTGGTAGTCTTGGCTTGCGGTCTTGGCTTGCGGTCTTGGCTTGTGGTCTTGACTGGTAGTTTTTTTAATAGTCTCGGTGAATACCGGCTATAGAGCGCGCAACTCTAAAGCCAGCGCCTAACCGTTAGGCTTAGTGAGAAGTTCTCGCCGCCATTGAGCTTGGCAGTGGC
>JBLHLU010000056.1:0-16177 GCA_047623385.1 Paraglaciecola psychrophila | reverse complement strand
AAGGCGGGCGGGGCAGGCGCATCTTGCCGAGTACCGGGTGATTGATTTCAACCAGCGATCCCTGTTGAATAATCTGTGGGTCATTTTGTACGGTCGCCATAGTATTAACCTTGGCGACCGGAACATTCATTGAATCGAGTGTTTCGCACAGTTCATCGACTTCGTGATCGACTAACAGTTTATTAATTTCGTCTTTAAAAGCCGGCAAGTTTTGCAGTCGGGCACCGAGTGAACTGAAACGCTCGTCCTCGTGCAGGGCAGCACCAAGCCACAGGCAAAATACCTGCAGGTCGTCGTCGCTGATGAGAATAATAGCGATATGCCCATCCTTGGCGGTAAACACCTGAAAGTAGTCGGCCAGTTCGCCATTGTGTGCAATATCATCGCCCTGAAGTGTTTTAGACCAATAGACATCGGGCCAGATATAGTACAGCGCCGACTCCAGCATAGAGATCGGCAGATACTGGCCCTGTCCGGTTTTACCCCTTTGCAAAAGTGCCGCGGTAATACTCTGCGCTGTGGTGAGCCCGGTAACTTTGTCGTACACCACCGAGGCCATATTGACTGGCTCACCGGACTTGCCCTGAGCGTGCACCGTACCGGTAGTAGCCTGAATCAGCGGGTCGTAAACCTTGCGGTTTTTATAGGGGCCACTTTGGCCGTAGCCAGAGATGGAGGCATAGACCAGTTTGGGATTAATTTTTTTCAAACTCTCATAGTCAATACCCAGCTTGTCGACAACGCCGGGGCGGTAGTTTTCTAGCAGTACATCGGCGGTAGCCACTAACTGTAAAAAGATGTCCTTGTCTGCCTGCTCTTTGATATTGAGTACCAAGGAGCGCTTATTGCGATTTAATACCGCAAACATAGCGCCCATACCGGCCCGAGTATTACCCATATAGCGAGCTGCATCGCCGATCAGCGGCGGTTCAATCTTGATCACATCGGCGCCCTGATCGGCTAACACCATAGCCGCCATCGGCCCCGACACAGTGGAAGTAAGCTCAAGTACGCGGTAGCCGCTAAGAGGTCCTGACATTATTATTCTCCAAAATTGAGGCAAAGAGTTACAACTCAAGATAGCGAGAGTTCCCACCGATAGCAACGTCAAATATGGGGACAGTTTACTTATCTCTCAGGCTTTTCCGGGGGAGATAAGTAAACTGTCTCCGTATTTTAGTATTCGGGGGGTGGCGCTGGTTAATGGTGGTTGGGGTATTGCTGATAGTAGTGTAAAATGCCCGGTTTTCAGTCTGCTTTAATAGCAGTGGTTTGAATGTAAACATTCCACTTCTCTATAGCGCGGATTAAAAGTGCCTTGTCCGCTACACATTGGTGAAGGTACTTGTAGCGTATTGATAAACAGTTGGCGAGTGACAGTATTTCGCATCAATAAAAATGGGTAAAAATTGCACATGGCTAAAGCTCAATCTGACACTGCCCCGACGCCTATTTTTGAGGCCATAAAGGCCGCTAAAAGTTATTTCTTGTACGCCGGCCTGTTCAGTGCCGCGGTCAATATTTTAATGTTGGTGCCTGCCATCTACATGCTACAGGTTTACGACCGTGTTGTTGCCTCAGGTAGCATGTCGACATTGGCGATGCTCACACTCATCATGGTGTTCTTACTGTCGTCGATGGGCGGCTTAGAGTGGGTTCGTTCTCGAGTGCTGGTCGCCGCTAGCTCTGCGCTGGAGTTAAGCCTTAAAGATCGGGTGTTTAATTCTACTTTCAGGCAGTCTTTGTTCTCTGGCAATGTCAATGCCGGCACCCAGCCACTGGCCGATCTAACTGGCCTGCGCCAATTTATGACCGGGCAGGGCCTGTTCGCTTTTTTTGATGCGCCCTGGGTGCCGATCTATATTCTTGTTATGTTTATGTTTCATCCCATTTTTGGCTGGATGGCTATTTTTGGTGCTGTGGTATTGCTGATAATTGCTTATGCAAATGAAAAATCGACCAAGAAGAAATTGAAAAAAGCCAACGAAGAGGCGGCTTGGGGCAGTAACTTCGCCGCCAAAAATCTGCGAAATGCCGAAGTTATCGAGTCGATGGGTATGCTCGGTAGCATCCGTCGGCTATGGGCGAATCACGGCGAGGGTGTACTGAAGCTGCAATCCGAGGCTAGTCATTTAGGCGGAATGTTGACCTCTTTTTCAAAAGCATTTCGGCAGATCCTACAGTCACTTATCTTGGGTACCGGTGCTTATTTGGCCGTTAATCAGGAAATCACTCCGGGGCTAATGATTGCCGGGTCGCTGTTGTTGGGTCGGGCGCTGGCTCCCATTGATCAAATGGTGGGCGCTTGGAGCGGTTTTATCAACGCGCGTACGCAGTACGACCGCCTCAATGCGTTATTGGCGCAAACGCCTGAAGAAGAAGAAGAGAAAATGGCACTGCCCGATCCTGTAGGTGCGGTTTCAGTAGAGGGTATTATAGTAGTACCGCCTGGATCACGGCAGCCTATTCTGGCCAAAGTAAATTTCACCCTCAATGCTGGCGAGACCATGGGCGTTATCGGCCCCAGTGCTGCGGGTAAGTCCACTTTAGCAAGGGTGTTACTGGGTATATGGCCGGTGGCTGGTGGCAGCGTACGGCTTGATGGCGCTAACATATATAGCTGGGATCGAGAGTCGTTGGGCCCGCATATTGGCTATTTGCCCCAAGATATAGAGTTATTCGACGGCAGTATCTCCGACAATATCGCCCGTTTTAGCGGTGTTGATGCTGCCAAAGTGGTTGCTGCAGCGCAGTTGGCAGGCGTTCATGAGATGGTGTTGAAACTACCTGAAGGCTACGACACGGTCATCGGCGGCAGTGGCGGTATATTGTCTGGCGGTCAACGTCAGCGTATCGGGTTGGCCAGAGCACTCTATGGCAACCCTAAGTTGATTGTGCTTGATGAGCCCAATTCGAATTTGGATGAAAAGGGTGATCGAGCCTTAGCTGATGCCCTTGACCGGTTAAAAGACAGTGGCGTGACCATCGTTATCATCGCCCACCGCCCGCAGATTTTACGCAAGGTAGACAAAATACTGGTCTTGGCCGATGGCGCTATGGTCGATTTTGGTGCCAGAGATGAAGTGATGGCTAAGTTCACGCAGCGGGCCAAGGCCCAAGCACCGGCAATTGCGCCTTAAATTGATCACAAATCACCTGGTATTACTATGACAGATTCCGCACCAGCCGCTTCTAGCGATGTCAATTTTACTATGCCTCGGCGTGTCGGTATGACCATTATTGCCTTGGTATTTGGCGTATTTGGCATCTGGTCACTGGTCGCACCTCTAGAGGGCGCGGCATTGGCACCGGGTATCGTTACCGTCAAGTCTTACAAGAAAACGGTACAGCATTTGGAAGGCGGTATTGTCAAAGAGATACTGGTTCGAGACGGCGACCAAGTTGTCGCCGGTGAGGTTGTCGCAGTTATGGACAGCACTCAGGCGCGGGCCCAGTTAGACATTGCGCTGGCATCGTTGTTTGCCGAATCAGCTAAAGAAGTGCGACTGTTGGCGGAGCGCGACGGTCGCGATACTCTGGAGTTAAAATTGCCATTGGCGCAGGACCCAAGAATGCGCGCTGAAATGAAATCGCAGCAGCTGTTTTTTAACGCCCGCAAGAATGCCCGGCGCGACGAAATCAGTGTCTTTAACCAGCGCATCGAACAGTACCAAGCCAATGTCGAAGGTTTAGAGGCGCTCAAGATCAGTAAAGAGACCTTGGTTGCGTCTTACGGTGAAGAGATTGCCGACTACCGCGAATTGCTCAAAGACGGTTATGCAGACAAAATGCGACTCAGAGAATTGGAACGCAATCAATCACGGCTTGAGGGTGAAGTAGCGGAGCGCATCTCAGCGATTGCCGGTACCCGTATTCAAATTGGTGAGACCCGCTTGCAAATATTGCAGCTGGAGAAAGATTCTCAGTCGCTGATTATTGATGAACTGGGCCAAGTACAAACCCAGCTCAATGACTTAAAAGAACGGGTCAGAGCGCTTAGAGATACACTGGCACGAACTGAAGTTCGCTCTCCCGTAGACGGTATTGTAATGGGTTTACAAGTACACACTCAGGGCGGTGTCATTGGTCCCGGTACGCCCATTTTGGATGTGGTACCGCAAGGTGGCGACCTTATTGTCGAAGCGGAGGTCAGTCCTGCAGATATAGATCGAATTTTTCTTGGGCAGATTTCTGATATCCGTTTCTCCTCCTTCAGTAGTTCTACTACACCGGTTATTACCGGCAAAGTGATAACCCTGTCGGCGGACCGTCTGACCAACCAGCAAACTGGCATGCCCTACTTTTTAGCTCAAGTAGAAGTGACGCCAGAGGGAATGGAAAATCTTGCGGAGTTGGAACTTCTGCCGGGCATGCCTGCCGAAGTATTGATTAATACCGGTGCTCGAACGTTGTTTCAATATTTGACGCAGCCAATTACCAATGCTTTTGCCCGTTCACTGATTGAAGAGTAAGCCCAATGTCAATGATAAAACAGTGCCTAACCATGGCGCTTGTCTCGCTGCTGGGCTTTAGTTCTAACGGAATCGCCCAGAGTCAGTTGCCAGCTCAGGACTTACAGCAGTTATTTTTGGCTACGTTGGAGGCTAGTCCGGTGCTGGACATTGCTCGTTACAAACTTTATGCCGGCAAAGCGCAACAAGATCAGGCCAATGGCCAGTTGCTGCCGCAAATTTCGCTGTCCGGTAACTTCAGCGACAACGAGCAAGACTTTATCGATACCAGCGCTCCGGTGACTGAATTTGACGGTGAAAAATACTCCGCGCAGTTGCGGCAAGTGTTATTTAATTGGCAGGTTTTTGCCCGCAGAAAAAAAGCCTCTCTGATCGTAGATCAGCGCCAAGGTGAGTACTTTGAACAGTTGAACTTAGTGTTAATCGACATCACCGAGCGGTACTTTATGGTGTTAGGTGCTCAAGACAATGTTGATCTAGTGAGTGCAGAGCGCAGTGCCGCTGAGCAGCAATTGAAACAGGCCGAGGTACGCTATCAGCGCAAGCTAGTTGCAGTCACTGAGCTCTACGAAATACGGGCTCGGGTTGCTTTAATTAAAGCAGACGAGATACAGGCCCGCAATGAATTCGCCATCGCCAAAGAAGCGCTATGGGAAACCAGTGGCAGAACAGTTGACGGTCTGTACCGGCTCGCTGATGACACCACTTTCCCGTCGATAGAGGGCACTATGGAGAGCTGGGTAGAGCGCGCGCTAGCGTCCAATACACAGTTAAAAGTGCGTCACAGTGCAGTAAAAGTGGCCCAGCAGGTTATTAGTGAGCGCAAAGGAGAGCACTACCCGACGGTGAGTTTTGTTGCGTCCCACCAAAAAAGTGATCTCGGATTTGAGAATACCCCTGCCCAGCGCCGTGAAATAACCTATTTTGGTGTTGATGTAACGATCCCTCTATACTCCGGTGGTAGTACCTCGGCCAAGGTTAGAGAGGCTTACTACAACCGAGGTATTGCGGCTAGTGAATTGGAAATGAATCGCCGATATATTGTTAAACGCACGCGTGCGGCGTATTTGAATGCTGCTTCTAGTTTACAGCGAATCGAGGCGGGACGTAGCGCAGTAATAGCAGCGGACGAGTCAGCGCTGGCGATGAAAAAAGGCTTTGACTACGGCACGGTCACTTTTGTTGAAGTGCTCGATGCGCTGCGCCAGCAAAGTAGCGCAAAGCGCGATTTGCAGCAGGCAAAATACCAATACATCAACTACAGCTTGGCGCTTAAAAAAGAGGCGGGCAATGTTGATGGCAACGATATAGAGCGTATTAATGCGCTGTTAGAAGCACCCAGTACACTGCTCTCAGGGGCTAATTAGTGTTTACTGGTAGCAGAAGAGGGCTTGATAAAACGACTGTAAGCCAAATGGGTTAGAAATAATGAAGCTTATTGTCAATGTAGATTGCCTGCACACGCCACTCACGGGCATCGGGCGCTACACCCAAAACTTACTTACAGAGCTGCTCAAGAGCCCGGCTATTATTGATATCAAAGGAGTGACGGCCACCGGCTGGCTAGAACGTGAACAGTTGCGACAGCTGGTACTCGAAGACATAACAGCGGCCAGTCATACAGCGCAATCTAGCGGCATAGAGCGTCTTCGTCGGATATTAAAAGTGGTGCCTGGTGCACGGGTAGCTAAGCGTCTGTTACAAGAGCGCATTGCTTTAAACAAAAGCCGGGCGCTGGCAGAGTATCTGTATTGGGAACCTAACTTTAATTTGCTGCCGCTTAAAAATACTGCCTTAACCACTGTGCACGACCTATCCTATATTCGCTATCCGCAATACCATCCTAAAGAACGAGTCAGTTTGTTAGGCAAACTGTTGCCAGCGTCAATTGAGCGAGCACAGCGCGTTGTTGCGGTGTCAGAATTCACTCGCGATGAACTGCAGCAGCACTTTGCAATTGACCCGCAAAAAATAGTAGTAGTTTCGCCAGCTGCAGCACCGGAGTTTGTCCCCTATAGCCACGCTGACTGCGAGCAGTTGCGCCAACGTTATTCGCTACCGGAGAACTACCTATTGTCGGTGGGAACTATAGAACCACGTAAAAACTTATTGGGCTTGATTACAGCCTTTGCTGCACTGCCGGTAGACTACCGGGATGCCTATCCACTGGTGCTCGCAGGGGCGATGGGCTGGCATACTGAGGCTATTATGGAAGCGTTGGCAAAATTAGAGAAGCATCAAGTGATCATGTTAGGTTACGTACCGCAGTCGGACCTACCGAAGCTGGTGGCGGCGGCAACGGTAATGGCGTATCCTTCTTTTTACGAAGGTTTTGGGATGCCAGTGGTTGAGGCAATGGCCGCTGGAACGCCGGTACTAACCTCTAATCGCAGTGCATTGCCAGAGGTGAGTAATGGTGCGGCGGTGCTGGTTGACCCTTCTAATAACGGTGCTATTGCCGAAGGTTTGTTGCAGTTGCTGAAGGATAATTCACTGCGACTGCAATGTCGCGAACGCGGTTTTTTGTCGGCTCAGCGCTATAGCTGGCAGCGCTCGGCGAGTCAGTTACACGAAGCGCTGGCAGTCGCTGCTGATGGCGACGCCACGGTCAATAATCGGGTAGCGCTATCATGAACATCCTTTTAACGTTGCTTGATGAAGAAGATAAACGAAAGCATTCAATTTACAGTTTTTTTATTCTGGTAATGCTCAGTGCGGTGTTCGGGTTGACTGTGTCGGTGGTGTTGACAGCGCTAATTGGCTTGGGAAAAGAAATCTGGGATCATTATTACGGTAGTGGCTTTTGCTGGCGTGACATGGCGGCCAACGGCATCGGTATAACCGCGGGATTGATTGTCGCGGCCACTCTTTTTAACGGCGAGTAAGCAAATTCATGAGCAATGCAGATAACAATCTAGTAACAGGCGCTGCCGCTACTGAAGCTGCAGCAGCGGCAATCGCCGGTAGTGAAGAGCCATCAATAGATACGATCCTCGCCAATATTCGTGCCGAGGCTGACCAGTTGCAGCGCCAAGGATTACTAGCGCCGCAGCTCGATACGGCAGAAGTCAACTGGGGTGCCTTCTTACCAGAGGAGAGCGCGTTACCGATTAAACGCCAGTATGCTAAAAGTGAGTTTTTAATTTTTGAGGATGTAAACTTTGTTAATAACGCTTATCTAGGTGTTTTGCAGCGAGCTGCCGATGAGACCGGCTTAGAAGACAACATTCGCGCGCTGCGCTCTGGGTTAGGTAAAGAACAAATTCTACTGAGTCTTCTCAACTCCGATGAAGGCCAGCGGATAGGAATTATTATTGATGGACTGGGGGAGGTTGATGCCGACCCCGACCCCGAGCTCGACGATAGCTTTCCGCTTAAGAGCCACTATCACAGCGGTGACTTTTTAGTGTGTAGTGATGTTGATTTTATCGACAATGCTTATCTGGGCATCTTACAGCGGCTACCGGACGAGAGTGGCCTGAGCAGCCTGCAGCACTACCTAGCGGCAGGGGGTTTTAAAGAGATTGTGCTGGTAAATTTACTGCGCTCAGCAGAGGCGCAAGAGCGCAAAGTGGTGGTGGCCGGTTTGCTTTTTTACCGTTTTCTGGGTCTGTTGTTTACTGTGCCGCTACTGGGGCGGCTTTTTCATTCGGTGGCCAAGCGCCTGCGTCGCTTCCACCGTCGGCCAGGTACAGAGCGAGATATCGTGCAACGTCGAGCGCAGCTATTCCAAGACAAATTTGGGTCGTTAGTAAACAGCCAAGCGCTGCAAGTTGATATTGCGGTCAGTGAGATTGTCGCTCATAAAAAAAATATTCGAGAGCTCGTTGGTGCGTTAAAACGCCAGTATGAGACTGTCCAGAAGGACATGTCGGCAACCCGAGCTGACAATCAACAACTGGCGGGGCAACTGGCTGCCAGTGAACTCCGGGCGCAGCAATTGCACCGCGATATGCAATTGAGTCGTAATGACCTGAGCTACCAGCGGGCACAGTTACAGCAGCTAATGGAGCGCCTTGCTAGCCCGGAGCAGCCCTTGTTTACTCGCGATAGCGCCCTGCAGATTGTCTCCGATAGTGCCAAAGATCGCTTTGACGCCTACTACGTGGCTTTCGAGTCTGAATGTCGTGGCACCTTGGAGGAAATTCATGAAGCCCAGAGTGTCTATCTGCCGGTGCTTGCGGCAGCCGATTGCATCACCGCTGAAAAGCCGCTGCTTGATATCGGTTGCGGTCGCGGTGAGTGGTTGCAAATTGTTAGTTCTCAGGGGTTGTCCTGTGAGGGTGTAGACATCAACCGGGTGATGGTGCAGCAGTGTCAGCAGCAAGGTCTGCAGGCAAACTTGGCAAACGCCTTAGACTCTTTACGCAGTCGCGCAGACGGTTCCCTCGGAGCGGTAACCGGTTTTCATATTATTGAACACTTGCCGTTTGAAGAGTTGTTTGATTTGTTCGCCGAAGCGCTGCGAGCGTTGGTTCCCGGTGGCTTAATTATATTTGAGACGCCAAATCCCGAAAACATGATGGTCGCAACACACACTTTTTATCACGATCCCACTCACCGCAACCCCGTTACGCCCACCGGTATTGACTTTTTAGCTCGCTACATTGGTTTTAGTGATTGTGAAATAATGCGGCTTCACCCCTATCCAGAGGAAGCCAAGATAAAGGGGATAGATCAACTCACCAGCCGTGTTAATGGGCATTTTTGTGGCCCGCAAGACTTTGCGATTATTGCGCGTAAGCCGGTTTGATACTACATAGTCGACAATATTCGGCCAGTGCGCATCTGTAAAGTCTGTCCTACCCACTGCGGCCAACTCATTTTATTGGGGAAAGTCAGCTTAACAAATACCCTTAGACCTATATTGGAAACCCCGTAATGAAGCTAATAGTGACCGCCAATATAGTGCCTTTTATGCCTGGTGGGGCTGACAATCATATTACCGGGCTCACAGAACAACTCAGGGCTCACGGCCACGAGGTGGAGTTAATACGTTTTCCTTTTCGTTTCTCGCCCGAAGCTGACATAGAACGGCTGATGGACTTTTGTCAGCGCACCAGTCTCCAGAACCCCAACGGCGTGGCGGTAGATAAGGTGATTAGTTTGCAGTTTCCGGCTTACGGTGTGCAACACGACAATCATACCGTTTGGCTAATGCATCAACATCGTGCGGTTTACGAGCTATTTGACGAGGTTAGCGCTGCGCCGGGCGTAAAAGCCATTCGCAATGCCGTTGTCGACTTTGATACCCGCAACTTGTCGGGCGCTAAAAAGTTATTTGCCAATTCCCAGCGAGTGGCCGACCGCTTAAAGCAATTTAACGGCCTCACCGCTCAGCCTTTATATCACCCGCCGGCGGGCGCTGAGTCCTTTTATTGCGGTGAGGATCAAGGCTACATATTTTGTCCTAGTCGTCTGGAGCGGCTCAAGCGTCAAGACTTACTTATTCAGGCTGCGGCCCACTTGCGCTCACCAGTAAAAATACTGATAGGTGGTGATGGCGGGCAACGGCGAATCTATCAGCAAATGATTCAAGATCTGAATGTACAGGACAAAGTACGTTTGATCGGCCGCTTTACTGATGCTGAAAAAATGGCTTACTACGCTCGCTCGTTAGCCGTTTTTTTTGGGCCCTTTGATGAGGACTACGGATATATCACCTTGGAGGCAATGTTATCATCTAAGCCGGTTATCAGCTGTGACGATTCTGGCGGCCCGTTAGAATTTGTACGCAATCAAGAGACGGGTTTTATAGTAGCACCGGAGCCTGAACTGATTGCTGAAAAAATTGACTGGCTTTACTACAATCGCCCGGCAGCGGCTGATATGGGTCGTGCTGGACTTGAGGCCTATAAGCAGCACCGCATCAGCTGGCAGCATGTTGTCGATAGTTTATTGAATAGTTAATGGAGTAATTATTAACAGGTTTATTTCGCGCTGAAATCGACCTTGAACAGCCGTTAACCGCTGAATCATATAATCGCTGGGTGGAAGAAATAACCCCAGTGTACAAACGCCGTAGCGGTGCAGTGGGTTACCGGCTCGATCGTCGATATAGGGCCTTCCCCGAGATTCAGCGGTGGCGTATCAGTGTCAGTATTTGAAAATACTAACAGCGCGGTTTACACCGCGTCGTCAGCGGCCGATTTCGACAGCGGATATTCGGCAAACTATTTTTTAACCTGCTCAGCGATACCCGTGTCGGTAATGACAATCACTCGGTTGCCATTAAACCCAGCGGCAATTTGTGCGTTATTTCTGCAACTGCTGTTGAAGTGCCGGCTAGCAATCATAACAGTAACCGTTAGCGCCGTTTTCTGCCTTCACTCCAGTACTGTAACTAGCAGCAAAACTTTAAGCGTAAAATCGCTGTACAGCCTGATCACCAGAGCAAAAAATTCACAGTGTTCACCTTGTTACTAACACTCCCTCTGGGGAAATGTTAGTAAAAGCTATGTGCTATTGTGCTGCACTGGACAGCGTAAATTCAATCAAGCCCATTCCCAGTTGGCGCTTATCGTTACTGTTCTTTCTGCGCTGTTGGGGTGAGCTCAGCGGGCCTTGCAGCACAAAATTAAGTGACAATAGTCCTCGATCAAGCAGCTTTGCCGGTACGGTGACGGTAAAAGCTTGCGCCTTGCTACTTAGCTCCCAAGTATCGAGTAGTTCACCGTTGCCCCACACTTCAACTTGCTGGCGCCCTTCGTGGCTGTAAACCTTGGCTTGAGCTGTCAGCAGTAGCTCTTGTTCGCCGACAGCACTATCATTGTTCAAAAATAAATTTAGTCCTGCTTGCGCCTTACTCCAGCGCCCCCAAGCTTCAGCGCCCCACCAACCGGCGCCGCCGTATTTCAAAAAGCTCTTTTCATTAGCCATGTGTTCAGTGCTACCGAGTGTATAGACACTGTTTTTAGTAACAAAAGTTAAAGGTGCATCAGCTGCTTGCATCGGTTTAAACAATGTTGCCACAGTGCCATTAGCAGCAGTAACTGTTCCCTCTAATAGCTGCAACGACAAACTATCAAAGCGCTCTTTCTTTTCAGTGGTAATACGATAACTGTGAACAATAGCTTCACCGTCAGTGAGTAAAGAGCGCGCCTGCAAACCTATCTGAACATGGCTATATTCAGAAAAAACCGGGAAAGACAGCTGTAGCTTGATGCGCTCACTGTGAGTAATCGAAGGTAGCGTCAGCACCGGTAATACACTGTTACCGGATTTTGCGCTTTTTAAGTCTCTAGTCACCAATGACAGTTCTAAAATCGACTGCTCCTGTGCAGCGTAAGATACATCTAATTCAAGCGTCACCAGTGTACCCTTTTCAATATTGAGGTATTGGCCCCCAGCCAGCTCTCGCGAACGGTCGAGCCGCAGGGGCACCACTGCGTTATTGGCGATATTAATGCTGTTTTGGCTTTTACCACCTTGCTGTTGTAGACGCTCGTTAATGATGGCCTGCAGCTGATACAGCTCCTGCTGTGGTTCAGCTAACTTTGAATGCTGGTAGTGAGCAGCAAACATCTCACCATTAGCGCTTCTCAATTGTTCGCAGTCGCCGGTGCCGAGCAACCACTGTAAAAAACTCAACGCCATCATCGGGCAGCTAACGATCAGCCCCTTTGCTGTCGACAGTGATACACGGGTCGAATCAGAAAACAATAGGGTTCGCTCACTGCTGTAGTCTCGAAACAAGCTGCGCCCAGTTAGTCTTTGCTGCGGATCCAGAAAATTTAGGTAGTCCATAACAGACAAGGTTACATCGGCGGTACTAAATACATCATCGGACTCACCAGCCGCCAGATCGGGTGCCAATACCACCATCATTCCCCAATTGCTGCCAAAGTGCCGGCCTGATACGCCATGGGACTCGTCTGAGGTAATAAGAATGAGCGTATCGTCGGCAATACCACTTGCTTGCAGCCGTGCAATAAATACAGCAAGAGCGCTATCCGCTGCGGCAACCGCAGCCAGCTTAGCACTGTTGTTACCAGTACCCTCTCGCAGTGCATAGGGGTGGTGTGTGCCCACGGTAAGCAAGGTGGTAAACCAAGGCTTTTTTTGCTGCGCTAAGGTATCTAACCAATCGGCACTTTGGATAAAAAAATCACTGTCGTCGGGGCCCCAATCGAAGTAGTAGTCTGCTGGTAAGGCGAAGGCTTCTCTACCCCTTACGTCGTCAAAGCCGATAAAAGGCATGACCGTATTTTTGCTCATAAATTGTAAATTGGCTGCCTGAAAATAATGCGTCGAATAGCCCTCTTTTCGCAATAAGCGCGGTAGGCAGCGGTCGGCGGCGGTATCATTGCCGAGAATTTCTAGCGGTTTTGGCGCGCTGTTATCAAGTTTGGGAAAATCACTGCACAGTAGTGAGTAAAGACCTCTTATTGTTTGTGTGCGGTGGCTAATAAAATTGGGGATCAGTAGCGACTGCTCTGCCAGCGCACTGAGCTGCGGCATTGGGCCAGGCCCGGTCGAGTGCAGTGGTGTTACCGCAAGGCCCATACGCCTAGCGACCGACTCAATATAAGCACCGCTAAGCCCTTCAACAGCGATTAACAGTACATTGCGCGCAGCCCCCATAACCGGACGCGCAGCTTGTAGGTCAGCTGCAAACACGCGGTGACGGCTATGGTCTGTAAGAGCCGCTGTTAACGACTGCTCGGCAGGGTTAATAGCAGCCACTGCCTCGGCCGCAAGCGTATCTAGGTGATAGGCAAAAAAGTTTCTGTCCTGCCAAACCAGTGTATTTGGAGCTATAGCTGGGGTCATCAGATACAAGCCACTGGCACCGCCTATAACCAGCGATAACATTAATGAGTCATATAGCGGCGACCACCGCCGCAGCACTTGTCGCCGGCGCAGCGAGTGACTGCCAGTGATCAACAGCCACAGCGCCACTGCAAGTAGTCCGGTGCTGGCCAGCAGCTTAGCCGGAGACAGCGCACCCATGGAATTGGCGATAAATTGCAGGTCGAACAGATATTGTATATTGCTGTGGTGTGCCAGTTGTCCCAGAGCAGTAATATGCTCAACGTCAACGGCATAGCTGCCGACCCATAAAAAGAACAGCGGCAACACCGCCCACAGGCGATTACGAAATACCAGGGTAGCGACCATCGTCAGTAAAAAAGACCAGTAGATATCAGCCAGCAGGCCTACGGTGAAATTACTGACTTGAGGTTCAACGCCGCTGACAATAAGGAGTAAACGGCTGGCGAGAGGAAACAGCGCAAAGGCCATAAAAACGTGCAGATTTGAACGGCCATCGGTCATGGTTAGCGCTTACCTTTTTTGGTGTCGATGGATACTTGAGCCCTTGGAATGTAGACACGCTATAAACCTAGCAGCAATCTTCACCTTGTATCGAGCGAGAGCATAAAACTGTTTTCAGCCCGTTTGTTTGTTGAACTAACGCCGAAGCCCTTTTATCTGTCGCAATAAGCGCGGGAAAAAAGCGCTGCTTTGAGTAGGCTTAGCATCAAAGCCTATAAACAATACGCCGGCTCCCAAGGTTCTAGCATCATCAGAAAGACCCAGTTGTAGCGGTGACAACAGTTCTGAGTTTTCAATATGTAACATCAGTATTTTGTCGGTAAAATTGTCTGGCAACGGTATTGTAAATACTTGTTGGCTAGTGGTAAATGCGAATGAAAAACTGTCGGTTGATCCCTCAATAATGAAGGTCAGGGTTAGTTCTCTGTTAAGTTCTCTTAAGGGTGCACTACATTTTATTTTCAAGGCGCCCGGCGCGATCGCCAAACTGTGCATGTTAATAGTTATATTGACCTTCTGTCGACAGCTCCAGCAGCCGCACAGGCCGCTATCAAAAGTGCTAAAACCCTGCAGTTGAAACAGTTCGCTGCGGTTAATACTGCGAAAGGTGCCATCCCAATGCGCGCAATTAAAGGCTGTAAGAAACCTATCGCGAATAACAATAAAGTTGTTGTCGATATAATTCACTTGCTGCGCCGCTGGGTAAATAGCTACCAGTGCGCGGTGAAAAACCTCCGCATCAAATTGCGCGTGACTCACATCGATAGACGGAAAAAGCTGAAAGCTCTGGTGAATCGTATCGATGTGCCTAACAAAAGCCCAGCCTTTGCGCTCCAGCGCGAACTTAATTTGCGCCAAGTCACGGTCGGCGAATAGTACATGATACAAACCGGGATGTTCTTTCAAAAAGCGCAATACCACCCAGGGTTGCACCACATCTTTGATAATAAAATCTTCAGCATAACGCAGTAGCTGTACTTCACACTGGCGATAGAAAAACTCGAAGTCGGGGCTCTCGTCGCCGAGATAGAAGTCGGCAGCATCAGCCAAATCGGGGTTGCGCTGGTGATTGAGTACCTCGCCGGCCGCTACAGCAGACTGCTGCAAGTCAGGTAACATAGCGGCGGCTATACGATAGGCCTCGCTACTAAAACCCCGGGGCAGACCAATAATGAGTAAAGATTTCATAGCGATGATTCAGTGGTTGGGTACAATAAATGGGGTGGTGTATAGGCTAAGGCAGTGATGTCAGAAACCTTTTCTTTCATTAACGCACTCATAGTGGCGTCTTCTTAGAACCGCTGCGTACTGGGCGACCGGTGCTAGCAATGCTGAAGAAAAACCATAATACACTAGCCTTTTTCGCGTAAAAACACTTTGGCTTCTTCAATGTTTTCATTCTTATAGGGTCGGCCACTAGTGGTTATCTCGTGGGTAAATTGCCTAGCCCGAGCAAGCCGCATTTGGTAGCGGGAAAGATCGGGCCCTGCCAGTTGGTTAACAAAGTAGAACGCTAATTGTATTGCAGTAAAGCCGCGCCGCCGCGATTGCGCAAAAATATAAGCTCGCTCTCTTACCGTAGCAGCACGACCTAAGGCATGACGAAAAAACGCATCAACCAGAGCCAACGAGTCCTGCTTATTATCGACGCCCGCAACTGGCGTGTGCGCATCAAATAATATTACCCCAGGGGGTAATTCTGAGCCGTCTTGACACGATTGCCGGTTGCCGCCGCTGCTTGACTGGGCAGCCAGGCTAATTTGGGCACACCAATATTCGAGCCCAGCAGAATCGGCGGGTCTACCGCAATACAACAAAAAGAGCTGGCTAACCAGCTCCTGCTCGCAGTCAGTCAACAACGGTTAAAAGGTGAACGTCAGATCGTCGTCATTGGTATTGTCTACATCACCACTCACCCCAATGGCATCGCTCAGCGCTTTTCCATAGGCCAGTCTAGCGGTCTGTAAAATAGACAGTATATTCTTGGTCCGTGCTATTTCTTGGTCTGTCAGGCGCAGCCCCATCAGTTGCTCGCGGGCATCTTTGCTGAGGTCGGCGGCATTGTGTTGTACACCGTTGATGTTAATTATCTGATCTTTTTCCATGATTGCGTCCATTACTGTTGTTCTAGGCCCGCTATCAGCAAAGCCTTGTTGTCATTTATGTACTCAATACATTGTTATGTGCTTAATGCGCTGCGGTACTGAAAGCCCCAGCTGGCTGCGGTGAAGGCTGTCTATACCACAGGGTCAAAGTGTCATTGGCCCTGTATCTTCAAAGTAGCAAGATTAGCTAACAGCAAGTCATCGACAAAATACCAGAGGTCGTAATGGCACTATCAGCACTACCGGGTAGCTTTGGCCAGTTGCCAGTTGCCAGTTGCCAGTTGCCAGTTCAAGTGCCGCACTGTGTTCTTAGCAAGCTGTGGT
>JBLHLU010000055.1:0-16253 GCA_047623385.1 Paraglaciecola psychrophila | reverse complement strand
CCTATTGATATTGACTGGCAGCACTTTATCGCAGACGCCAGTGCCGCAGACTGCGTGCCGCTCAACGCCCTAGACCCACTCTATATTTTGTACACCTCCGGCACTACCGGCAAACCTAAGGGGGTCGTTCGCGACAATGGCGGCCATGCAGTGGCACTGCGTTATTCAATGAAGGCCATCTACAATGTCGAGGCCGGCGATGTGTTCTGGGCCGCCTCGGATGTTGGCTGGGTGGTGGGCCACAGCTATATTGTCTATGCCCCGCTGTTTGCCGGCTGCACCACGGTGTTATACGAGGGCAAACCGATTGGCACACCCGATGCCGGGGCCTTTTGGCGGGTTATTGAGCAGCACCAAGTTAAGGTGGTATTTTCTGCCCCCACCGCCTTCCGCGCGATCAGAAAAACCGATGCCGCCGGCGCACTGCTAAAAAACTACGATATCAGCTGCCTGCAAAGCGCCTTTCTCGCCGGCGAACGCACCGATCCTCCAACCTATCATTGGCTGCAAAAACTACTGCAAACCCCCATTATTGATCACTGGTGGCAGACCGAAACGGGCTGGTCGATAGTAGCCAATATGACCGGTATCGAGGCGCTGCCGGTAAAAGCTGGCTCCTCATCAGTGCCGGTGGTGGGCTTTGATGTGCGGGTAATGAGCCCCGAGGGTGAAGTACAAACCGCCGGTGTGGTCGGCGACATTGTGGTTAAACAACCACTGCCACCGAGCTGCTTTCCAACTATATGGAACAACGCTGAGCGCTACCAGCGCGAGTATATGGCACCCTACCCCGGCTATTATCTAACCGGTGACGGTGGTTATATCGATGAAGACGGTTATGTTTTTATCATGGGCCGTACCGACGATGTCATCAATGTGGCGGGGCATCGCTTTTCCACCGGCGAAATGGAAGAACTGATCGCCGGTCATAACGCTGTCGCTGAGTGCGCGGTGATCGGCATCGATGACAAACTAAAGGGTCAGACCCCGCTGGCACTGATCGTGCTGAAAGACGGTATCGACGACAACAACAGTATTGAAGCTGAGATTGTCGCCATCGGCCGCCGCGACATCGGCGCGGTAGCCTGCCTCAATAAAGTACTTACTGTAGCGCGACTGCCAAAAACCCGCTCCGGCAAGATACTGCGAAAAACCCTGCGCACTATGGCCAATGGCGAAGACTATAGCGTGCCGTCGACCATCGATGACCCGGCCATTTTGCAAGAAATACAGCAGTGTTATGACCGCTATTTACCAGCACCTTGAACCCAATCGGTGGAGTTTAGGCCTGTGCAGTGATGGCAGCTTAGCCCCTGTTAGGTTACAGCATGGTTCCGGTTAGTAGCCGCTAAGGTTATCAAGTAGCGGCTACTGAGTTAGGCAGGCCATAGGCCTCTGGCTATCAAAGCGCGACACCATAGCAGTAATTCATCTGGTAAAACGCTGACCCCTAACGACCCAGCTACGATACGCTGCAGCGCGGCTCAAATCACACCCCTTGAGCCGCAGACCTAGCCCCGCCCTCACAATTGAGACTGGCCGGTCTTTTATAGTATGATCAGGCATTAATAAAAAATAATAATGAGGAGGTGCAAGCTGAGTAAAAATAGTCTGGGCACAGGAATCGATCAGGGCCTGTTGCTGCGAGCGTTAATTTTAAGTGGCCTAATTGTGTTAGGTATTTACCTGGTAGAAGAGCGTGGGCTACTGGCGCTAACGCTGCGCAGTGATCGCAGCTACATCTCCTACGTAATTATTGCTTTATACGGCCTATTTAGCCTGCACTGGTTATACCTAGTGGTTGCACTGTCCTCGGCTCAAGGCATTCTCGATAAGACCCTGCCATTGCTAGAGCAGGCCGACGCCAATGCCTTAGTCGAACGTGACGGCATGCTCTATATTGACCAACACCGTATACCAGCCGGTATTTTTGCCGATTATCTCAGCGACCTACTAAAAAAGAACCGCTTTGCCAACAGCGAAATCGACCACAGCATCTTGCTGGATGCGCTGGTCGAACGACTGATGTCACGGCACGCCTTTGGTCACTTTGCCAGCGACTTACTGTTAAAATTTGGCCTTTTAGGCACCATCATCGGCTTTATTATGATGTTGACTCCGGTCGGCGCGCTCACTGACTTTGACCCCAATATATTACAGCAACTGCTCAGCCAGATGAGCGCCGGTATGGCAATAGCCCTATTCACCACCCTGACAGGTTTGGTGAGTAGCGCCCTGCTGGGCCTTCAGTATCAGCTATTAGACGGCGGCGCCGCTCGTTTTGTTGATCGCACCGCTGTTGCAGTGGAAGTGTTAGTGCTGCCGATGCTAGCTGTCAGAGCACCGCAGCGATGAGCTCAAGGGCACGATTTTCGCGCCCGCCACCGAGCAACGATGCCTTTACCGACCTGCTGTTCAATGCACTGCTGGGTTTTGCTTTTATGTTTTTTATCGCCTTCATTTTAATGGCGGTACCTGAGCAAACCGGAAAGGTCGACAATAAAGCAGAGTATATTATCACCGCCTCTTGGCCTGACAATCACCCCGACGACGTCGATGTTTTGGTCGAAGATCCCCGCGGCGAGATCTTGTGGTTCTCCAATAAAGACACCGGCATTATGCACCTTGACCGGGACGACCGCGGTAGCCTTCAGGATCAACTGGTTATCGACGGCAAAAAAATCTCCAACCCGATTAATCAGGAAACCGTTTCGCTGCGCTCCTGGATTCCTGGTGAGTATGTGGTGAACGTATTACATTATCAGTCGAATTACAAAACAGCGCTGCCCGTTTCGGTGAAAATTGAAAAGTTGAACCCGACTGTAAAAATTATTTACTACGGCGTACACCAGCTAATGGGTGCTGGTATGGAGCGCACGGCAACGCGCTTTGTACTTGGCGCAGACGGAGAAACTGTTGATATCAGCGATTTACAAAAGTCACTGGTCAAGCGCATCAGTACTAATAAGGCTGGGTGATGTCACCACTATTATTGACAGTAGCCTATGCCTTAGTCGCAGCACTGGTACTCAACATCTGGATTGTCAGCCGCTGGCATAGCGGCCTAAAAATATTGTTAGTGCTACTGGTATCGGTGTTTTATATCGTCACCTATATCGGCATCCGCGATCTTCGCGGTTGGCCCACAGACCAGCCGCCACCGCCCACCTTTAGGTTGTTATCGGCCAATATTGTCGAGCCGGACAAACGCAATAATAAAGAGGGGCATATTTACCTGTGGCTGCAGCCGCTAGATGATAAGCAAACGCTGTTGTTTGAACCCAGAGCCCATCGACTGCCCTACAGTATCGAAATGGCGGAAAGAGTTCAAAAGGCAATGGAAAAAACTGAAAGAGGGGCCACTGTTAACGGCGAGAATAAGGCGCTGCCAGAGCAAACTGAGCAACAGCAACAGCAACAAGCCAATTCAGAAGATCTAGACCGCGGATTAAAACGCATCAACGAGGAAGAAATAGGGCTGGAGTTTAGTGAGCAATCAGCTGCGGCGCTGCCTGCCAAAGGCGTTTGAAAACGGTTTAGCGCAAATAGTCCCGGCGATAAATTTTCCCTAGACGTAAAGCAGCCAATAGCAACTTCAGCACCACGCGTTGAGCAGGCCACTCATAGTCTGCAAACTGGGTAAAAGTAGCCGCCAGCATCGGGCCCGACATCAACTCGCCGCTCTTACATTGGCTTGCAACGACTTTGGTATTTCACTTGAAAAAGAAAATCCTTGTACTTTAAGTCTTAGTAGTCAAATTCGGACCAGCCTCAACCAAATACGATGAAGGATTATCGCGTCTAAAAACCCGACTATTATTTATCCGAAAAGCCAATACCCACTATCTCAAAGGTACTGAAAAGGCCGTTCAACCCCGATAAAATAAACACCCACTGGGTAGACAACATAACCGATATTCGAAATCATCAGCGGTGAGGTAACCTTGCTCTGTTATTAGATTTGGGCTGACACAAGATCGCTGGCTACGTTATGTTGTGTCAGCCAATACACGGCTTGCTCGCCAGGCATTGGTCAATGCCACAAAGATTCAACCGCCTGCCGCTGAGTAATTTCAGTTTTATTCCGATCAAAGTGTTTAGTACACGGACGAACTGTTTAAACAAACCTGGTCGTTACAGGGCAAGCAGAATTTACTCAATGTTGCGTAAAGACTCTGCAGAAATACTTGACCATTACAGTACTAACGTTCTATTAAGCTCGTTTAGGCTGTTCATGACCGACAACAGACCTTAACGCTGTATTGACCAAGGGAGAAATACCACAGTAATTCTACCAACATCCTATAGCGAGGCAGCCAGAGAATCGCTAGTTAATAACTGTACTGCCCATGTATTTCAACCATCCCTATCGTTTGTTAACGCCTGCCAACTAACATCAGGCTTCCACTCAGTTATCCACGGTGGAATATCACTGGCCGGCATCGGTTTAGCGATGCCATAACCCTGCGCTAATTCACATCCTAGTTTTACCAGCACTGCACCATGCTCAATAGTTTCTACACCTTCAGCAATCACCTCGCGCTTGAAAGATCTAGCTAGGGCTATGACGCCTTCAACAATGGCTAAATCGTCGGCATCTTCTAACATATCGCGCACGAAACTCTGATCAATTTTAATCAGGTGTGCTGGCAGGCGTCTGAGGTGAGTGAGTGACGAATAGCCCGTACCAAAGTCATCCAAAGCAAAGCGTACTCCAAGCTCATGACAAACTTTCATGGTCTCAGCCACTTCATTGAAGTCACTTAAAGCACCGGTTTCCAATACCTCCAATTCCAAATGACGCGGGCTTACTTCAGGGTGAGCGGCCAACAGTTGTGCTAGGCGTGTTGCGAAATTATTTTGTTGTAGTTGATAGGCACTAATGTTGACGCTTATAGGGAGCTGTATCCCCATGCTTTGCCATTGGCTTATTTGGGTCAGCGCCGCATCGATAACCCAATCTCCAACCTCCAGACTAATGGCATGGTCCTCTATGGCAGGCAAAAAATCCAAAGGCGGCACTAAACCCCGTACAGGATGTTGCCAGCGAATCAAACCTTCTACCCCGATTACATCACCAGAGTCCATATTGACCTTGGGTTGGTAATACAGTGCAAACTCTTGTCGCTCCAAAGCTGAGCGAATACTATCTACGCTTTCTTGGTGAATGGTGATGGCTTTAGCCTGCGCCGCATCAAAGAAACTATAACGGTTCTTACCTGCGTGCTTCGCTACATACATAGTCTGATCGGCGTGCCGTATAAGTTGCTCGGTATCAACACCGTCTTGTGGATAAAGAGTGACACCCATACTCGCCGATACTTGCATTACGGTATTATCCAGATGGACAGGAGCTGAAGCAGCCTTTAAGAGGCGTTCTAACGCTAACTCAGAGTCGCCAACGTTGGTCAAATCTGCCAGTACAGCGACAAACTCATCACCGCCAAAACGCGACAGGATATCGCCATCACGTAAAGCTTTTTTCATGCGTTTTGAGAGCACAACAAGCAACTTATCCCCCATTGCGTGTCCGTGGCGGTCATTGATCGCTTTGAATCCATCTAAATCCAGAAACACTACCGCTAACGACTTTTCGTGCCGCTGGCAGTTCACCATAGCTTGACTTATGCGCTCTGCCAGTAACACACGGTTAGGTAGATTGGTCAGTAGGTCATAATGGGCGCTGCGTTCTAGCTGGCCTTGGCACTCTTTCATCACGGTAATATCTGAACACATTACAACGTAATTTTTTATTGCTCCCTTGCTATCATATGCAACATCGATATTCTGAAATACGGCAATAACCTCGCCATTTTTACGGCGACTCCATACCTCACCTGCCCAGTGGCCTGTGGTGCGAATTGATTGCCTCATATCGGCATAAAATTCTTCCGATTGCCCGCTCGACTGGAACATAGTTAGATTCTTGCCTATTAACTCCTCTCGTGAATAACCGGTAATTTCGGAATAGGTATCGTTCACTTCAACAAAAATGGTAGCGGCATCGGTGATCGCTATGCCCTCTCGAGCGTGGCTGAACACACTAGCGGCGAGTTCAATTTTATCCTCTTTTTCCTTACGCTCTGTAATATCCTTAGTAACCCCGATGAAGCCTATTGGCAGACCGTCGTCGGAATTAACGGCTTTACTGAGCGTTTCGCCTATAAATGTACTACCATCTTTGCGCCTATAGTTTATTTCGTATAGTTTGAGCTTTTCTGTGTCGCTTAAATTGAAACGAGCTTGACCGAGTTGTTCGTATACATCGATGCTCTCGTAAAGCATGGATGTCTTTTCACCCTCAAGCTCGCCAATGTCATAACCAAATATCAACTCCCCACCTCCGTTAACGCTAACAATATTGCGTTCAGGATCTGTATAGAAAATAGCGTCGGGAATAGCACTTAATATTGATTGTAGATAAGCTTCTTTCCTTTCTGATCATTTTTTTTCTTCATCAAGCTCATTTTTAAGAAGTTCTACACTAATACTGAGATTTTCCAAACTATTGTTCTGCTCGGTTCTTTCCATTTTAACAGAGATACGACCGGAAAATAGTTCGAATAGGGTTTTGGTTAGCTGTGGATCTTCAATTTTGGTTTTATGCAAAGCGACAATAATTCCTATTGTCTGGTTATTTGAATCATGCAGAGCAACCCCTGCATAACCCTCTATCTGCATATCTGCAACAGTTTATCTTTAGGAAACAGATTCTGTATATTTTGAGGATATATGCTTACAGAATCTTCGATCACGATAGCGCAGGGGCTGTGATGTAATTGATATTCGAAATTCTCAAGAAACTCACTTTGTGTAGCCACACTAATTGTCTTGGCCGTATGTTGAGCCCTATCTACACTAGCAATAAAGGTATATTCAGCGCCAATGATTTCGTTAAGTTGAAAGGTCATCTGATTAAAAAAATCATCCCCGGAGGTTGATTTCAAACCTTTTAGTATTTTGGGTAAGGCAGACTCAAATTCAGACATTAATATCCAGAGCGAACAGCTTATTGACTTCGTATTGACCTTACAAAAATCATATTATTATTAATAACATTAGCACTTTATCCGATTTAGTAGCACTAATCCACACAAGCCTGCGTGAAAGTAAGTAAGTAATTTTAAGCTCTGGCCTGTCTAACTATTTAGGGGAGTTGTTCTGGATCCAATTGATTCGAGTCGATAGTACTGGGCCACCTAAAGCGAAAGGCTAGCTTTAGGTATAAGAGCTGAAGCTGGAACATGGGAGGCCTTCCAACTTGATGAATTCGGGCAATTTATCGGTTGTTATCAAAGCTAAAGCTGTCTCGGGTAACATTGAGTCAGAATATGTCATTCCAGTAACAACTTAGGTCTCATTCCTATCATCCTTGCCATCATCCTAGCCATCATCCTAGCCATCATCCCTGCCATCATCCCTGCCATCATCCCTGCCATCATTCTAGCCACCACCGTCGCCACCGTCATTACTGCATTCCAAAGCAAAGCCACTTATTGGCGCTCAATACTGCGGTTGAAGTGTTCCCAGCAGGGGCGCTGGAACGAGGACTCTTCGTTGTCGCTGATGAAGTGAGAATATTTTCTCAAAAAACCCATAATTCAACACCGGGCATTGGCAAAATAATTAGTACCTCTCAAGACTTCACTCGGACACCGCTTAATAGCATAAGTGATTGTTATAAACGCACCACTAAAAGCACAGACAGCGCTATGAAGGCGGTAAATATATTTGATGAGATAGCTGGTGGTGACAGCTGGTGGGAATAGCCTGTGAAGTAAGCGTGATCAGTGAACCGGCCATACACATCGCAACTGCAACTGAACCACCAACTGCAGGTCAGGGCATTAGTAACAATACAGTTAAAATTCGGCGGTGGTCTGATTTATGGCTAAAGGGCGCCAAAAAAGTGCCCGTCCGGCGGCAGCAACTAGTGACATTTTCGAAGAGCTGTAAGTTCTGTTAGGTGAATTAGCGAGCCAAGTTAAGGATTGCTTCGCCTTAGCGGCGACATCGTTGCAATATAAACGCTGAATGCAGGCTTCACATCTTACCTATTACAGCGCACTTATGCATGCTACAGAACAACTGTTGCCACTAGCTACTCCTGCTAACTATACCTATTAACTACACCTACTAACTACACCGATTAGGCCTATTGGTTAACGCTGCCGGCAAAAAGGCTATCCACTGCCCGTTACCGATCGCCGCAGTGCCGGGTAGTAAATCAACAGTGCTAGAGCCCTAACGCAGACATAGGCAATAAATGCCCACCACAAACCCACCATCGCATACGGTTCCAGCAACAGCCAACAAAGCAGTAGAAACGCGACGGAGGAGATCGCAGCGGCATCACGCATTTGCCGAGTAAAGGCAGCGCCGATAAAAATACCGTCCAACTGAAAAGCAGCAAAAGCCAACAACACATACAGCGCTGCTAAATAGCGCAACTCATTGGCGGCCTCGCGCACCGCAGGTAAGTCTGTTAGTAGCGCTATCGCTACCGTGCCAAATAGATACAATACTGCAGCTAAAACAATGGCGGTAAGCAGCGCCAGCAGCGTCGACCGGGCCACCGCCTGATTAAACATCACGCTGTTTTTAGCACCGATCGCTCGCCCGATAAGTGACTCGACCACAAACGCGTAACCGTCGAGAAAAAACGCACTGCAGGCGATTAACTGTAGCAACAGATAATTTGCCGCCAGTGGCACATCCCCAAACTGCGCGCTCTGATTAGTAAACCAAGCGAAACAGAACACCAGTAATAAGGTGCGTATCATAATGTCGCCATTGGCACTTATCATCCGCCGTAAACTGTCTCGGTCGGCGATCTGCTGCCAGCGCCAAAAGGGTTCACTGCCACTGCAACGCTGGCGCAAAGTGCGCTGCACCAGCCACCAGCCGAAGATCACTGCCAACCACTCCGCCAGTACTGTGCCCAAAGCGATGCCGGCTACGCCCATGCCCAGCAAACCGGCAAAAATACCGTCGAAGACTATGTTAAGACCATTGAGCACCAATTGTAGCAATAGCAACTGACGGCTGAGGCCCAAGCCTACCAACAGCCCCATCAAGGCAAACATCGACAATGTTGCCGGCGCTCCCCAGATACGAATACTAAAGTACTGCCCCGCCACCGACTCTACTGCTGAATTGGCACTCAACGCTTTAAAGGCGGCTAACTCGATAGGCCACTGCAGCGCAATCAGCATTAGCCCCAAGCCCAGCGCCATTAGCAGAGCCCGCCCTAGCGTCGAGCGCACCTCACTCTCATTGTTGGCACCATTGGCCTGAGCAACAAAGGCCGTGGTACCCATACGCAAAAAACCAAAGCCCCAATAGACAAAGGAAAATAATAAAGTGCCGAGGGCGATAGCACCGAGATCAGCAGCTGAGCCGACATTGCCAATAACCGCGGTGTCGACCAGCCCCAGCAACGGCACCGACATATTGGCTAAAATAATGGGCCAGGCTTTATCCAGTAAATAGCGGTAGCTGATCACTGAATCTGGATTTAGGGCTGGGGCTGGTGGCATGGACTAGCTGCGCCTCGACGTATTTGCCGCTGGTGGGGTACAAACCCAGACCATAGCGCAGTTTAGAGCAAGACTACAAGGCGGCGGCGCCTTCGTAGCCGTTTAGCCGCTGACCAAAGGTGTTCACTATTTAGGCAACCGAGCTTAGACCACAGGCCCAGTGCCGCCGCAAAGGGCGAGCAACTGAACCGCTGCGGCACACTAGACATTTAGCCCTAGGACTCTTATGCTCTGGCCAGTTGAAAAACCGTATTCTAACAGCGTAAAAAGACACTTCGTGCACTACTTACACAACGTAAACAACGTACACAACGCCAATACCGTCTATACCGTCTATAAGTACCGGGACTAACATTGATCCCATGCGAGCAACATTGCCATGAGCGACCGGGATTTTGTCCATCTAAAAAATTTACAGCGCAGCTACCGCGAAGGTGAGCAGAACCACCCAGTGCTGCAAGGGCTGTCACTCAGTATTGCCGCCGGTGAAACCGTCGCTCTGCTGGGCCGAAGTGGCTGTGGCAAGTCTACCCTGCTCAATGTTATCAGCGGTATCGATACCGTTGATGGCGGCGCGGTCAACATCGGCGGCATCGACTTAATAGGCCTGTCCGAGCATCAGCGCACACTCTTTCGCCGCCGTCATATTGGTTTTATTTACCAATTTTTCAACTTAATCCCGACCTTAACGGCGGCAGAAAATATAGCCTTGGTACTCGAACTCAATGGCTTTAGCAGCACCGAGGTGCAGCACAAGACCCAGGCAATGCTAACCGCGGTGGGGCTGGACCAGCAGCAGCGGCAATTTCCCGATCAGTTATCTGGCGGTCAACAACAGCGGGTCGCCATAGCCCGGGCGCTCGTGCATGCCCCCTCACTGATCTTGGCCGACGAACTGACCGGTAATCTCGACGCCCAGACTGGCGCACAAATCATGGCCTTACTGCGTGAACTACTAGACCAGACTGGCGCCACCTTGCTACTGGTCACCCACTCGCTGGCAGTGGCCAATACCGCCGATCGTATTGTCACTTTAGAAGACGGTCTGCTACAGGAACGGGAGGGGCATTTTGCCTGGTAGCTCTACTGCTGGCGCTGCTGGCAAACCCTCCGGTAGCCCGCTACTGTTGCGCAGCAGTCTACGCTTTTTACTGCGCCACCGCTGGCACAGCAGCTTAACGTTGATCGCGGTGATGCTTGCTGTAGCAATGGTAGTTGGTGTCGACCTGGCCAACAGCAGCGCTCGCAAGGCCTTTGCGCTATCGCTTGAATCGATCTCTGGCTCGACCACTCACCAAATTATCGCCGGTGCCGGCGCCATCGACGAGACCGTATACACGCGCCTGCGCACCGAGCGCGGCATTCGGTCCAGCTTGCCGTTGGTGACGGGCACAGTCACTATTGATGGTCAGTCTTTTACCCTACTGGGCATCGACCCGATCAGCGAGATTGCGCTGGGCCGCCACAGTGCTGGCCTAGCATCGGGCGGACTGGACCGAGCCCTATTCACTGACAATGCAGCCATGGTGTCGCAGCGGGTGGCAGCGCAATTGAATTTACAAACCGGCGATAGCTTTAATGTCAGCACCGGTCAGCAACAACACTCGCTGGTATTGACTAGCGCCTTCGCCAGTGCCAACCCCGCTGCCACCGAGGGCTTGTTATTTGTCGATATCGCACTGGCTCAGCGACTATTGCAGCGCTACGGACTACTCGACCGTATCGACTTGACCGTGTCTGATAGCCAAGCGCAGTCGTTAAAAAACTGGCTGCCAGCGGGTTTACAAATTGTGCAAAGTGAAACCCGTAATAACAACCTACAGCAGATGAGTGAAGCCTTTCATATCAACTTAACGGCCATGAGCTTACTGGCGCTACTGGTAGCGGCACTGCTAATTTATAATACGGTGACACTGTCGGTTATTCAGCGGCGCAAAACCCTGGGTATTTTCCGTGCACTGGGCCTTAGCCGCCGCGAGCTTTTTAGCCTGGTGCTAAAAGAGACTGCACTGCTGGCGACAGTGGCTAGTCTAGCCGGTATTGTACTGGGTTCGCTCTTGGGGCAAGCGCTGGTTCATCTGGTCACCCGCACCGTCGACGATCTGTATTTTAATCTACATGTCAGCGCCTTTTTGTTTGACCCGGCGTCACTATTAAAGGGATTTTTGTTAGGTCTGGGACTAGCGCTGCTGGCGGCTATACTGCCCGCTTGGGAGGCCAGCAAGAGCACCCCGATTGCCGCCATGCAGCGTTCATCCTTGGAGCGCTCCCACTGGCGTAATTTGCCGCGCATGGGACTGGTGGCAGCACTGTCTATCGCCTTGGGCTGCCTGATGCTAGTGCCGCAACAGGGCAGCTTAATTGAAGGTTTTGTCGCCCTCACCTTTATCGTTATTGGCTGCTGCCTGTTAGTGCCGCTGCTGTTAGTTGCCACTACCGGCCTCACTATGCGCCTGCTCAAACCGCTGCTGTCGAGCATTGCCCGCATCGCAGTGCGTGATATTAGTGCCGGTATTAGCCGCACCGGTATGGCGGTGGCCGCACTCACTGTGGCCGTGTCAGTAACCGTTGGCGTGGGTGTTATGGTCAATAGTTTTCGGGTAACGGTTAATACCTGGTTAGAGCAATACCTCAGCGCCGACATCTATGTTTCGAGTAGCGAGCGCAGCGGTTCGGCTTTGTCGCCGACACTGGCGGCGCAGCTTGCCACGCTAACGGGCATCGCCTCGGTTAGCGCCAGCCGAGTGACCCGGGTCGAATCACAATTTGGCCCGCTACCGTTGCTGGCATTAACTACTACAGCTAGTGATAGCCGCTTGCCTATTAAACAGATGGTCGAAGGTGGCTGGCAACGTTTTGTTAACGGTGAGGGTTTGATGATATCGGAACCCTTAGCCTATCACCGCAAATTGGTACCCGGTGACTCTGTGCGGCTGTTAACAGCCCAAGGGGAACGCGCGCTGCCGGTACTGGGAATTTATTACGACTACAGTTCCAGTGTCGGGATGCTGGCCCTACAACGAGAACGCTATCGCGCGCTGTGGGCCGATGATCATATCTCCAGCCTGTCACTCAATGCCAGCCCCGGTCAGAATCTAGCTGAGTTACTGCAGCGCGTTAAGTCGCAACTGCCCACTGGCAGCAGCGCAATTTCTAACGGTGAGATCAGAACAGTAGCGATAGCCGTATTTGATCGCACCTTCGAAATTACCGGTATATTGCGCATTTTGGCAGTATTGGTCGCCTTTGTCGGGGTACTCAGCGCACTGATGGCACTGCAGCTCGAACGCAGCCGTGAGTTTGCCATTATGCGTGCAACCGGAATGACGCCGCGGCAACTGGCAACGATGATTTTTGCCCAGACCGGTCTTATGGGTTTAATGGCAGGTATATTTTCGATTCCGCTGGGGTTGATCATGGCGAAAATATTAATTGAAGTCATCAACGAGCGCTCTTTCGGCTGGAGTATATTGTATCAACTTCCGCCGGGGGTATTGTTAGAAGCGCTATCACTGGCCCTAGTAGCGGCATTGTTAGCGGCGGTTTATCCGGCTTGGCGCGCTGCCACTGTGGCGCCGGCACTCGCGCTGAGAGAGGAGTAAACCGTGCCCGCCCTACTGCTGTTAATAACGGTATTATCGCTACTAAATGCCTGCCAACCTGAGCAGGCCGCAACCACCGGCCCGGCGCTTAATCTGGGCCAAATATTGGGTGGCGGCAATACCGAGGGTTTTCAGCGCGCCCTCAAGCCGCGCCCCTTTGTGTTTCCAAGAGACCACGGTTCGCACCCGAATTTTCGCAACGAGTGGTGGTATGTCACCGGTAATGTCGCTGATAACCAGGGCCAGTTTTATGGCTATCAGCTAACGTTTTTTCGCACAGCCACCCAACCACCGTTAGACCACAGCGCGCCGCGCTCTAACTGGGCACTCGGTGATGTGTGGATGGCCCATGTCGCATTAACCGATATAGCCGGCGACAAACATTACAGCCAGCAACGTATCTCTAGGGCCGGTCCCGGTCTAGCCGGTGTGCAGCCAAGCCCGTTTAAAGTCTGGCTAGAAGATTGGTCGCTGGCTGCAACCGCTAACGACTTTCCCTGGCTGATCGATGTTAACAGCGATACCTTTTCGCTAACACTGGCGTTAACGCCGCTAAAACCTATGGTGCTGCAAGGCAACCAAGGACTGAGTCACAAGAGTCCCGGCAACGCCTCTTTTTATTACTCCTACAGCCGTATGGCCACCACCGGCAGTATCCGCCTGGGTGAGCAGCAACTGCAGGTCGAAGGGCTTAGTTGGCTTGACCGCGAGTGGAGTACCAGCGTGCTCGACCCTAAACAGATGGGTTGGAATTGGTTGTCGCTACAATTTAATAACGGTGAAGAGTTAATGTATTTCCAGCTGCTCGATCGCGAGCAGCGCCCGGATAGTAACAGCCAAGGCAAGTGGATCGATAGCGACGGTCATGGCCATGCACTGGGCCTAAACGATATTAAACTGACAGTACTAGAACGCTGGACTGGCCCCGATGGCCAGCACTACCCAACCCGCTGGCAGCTAGATTACCCAGAAAAAAATAGCAGCTGGATTGTAGCGGCGGCACTGGATAATCAGTTTATGGATATGGCCGTGCGCTACTGGGAGGGGGCTGTTATTATTTATCATAGCGACACTATGCAACGAGCCGGGCGCGGCTACCTAGAAATGACTCGAACCGAATAGTCAACAGGGTTCGGTCAATACTGTCATAACAGGCAGCTACTAAACTACAGACAACATCACTTTAACGACGGGAGTAACAATGAAAATAGGTTTTATCGGACTGGGCAATGTCGGTGGCAAACTCGCCGGTAGTCTACTGCGCAACGGGGTCAGCTTGCAGGTACTCGATTTACACAAAAGCACGGCTGAACCGTTTTTGCAAGGCGGTGCCAGCTGGGGAGAGTCGCCCAAACAAATGGCGATTGACTGCGATATTGTTATTACCTGCCTACCCAATCCGGCAGCAAGTGCCAATGTGTTAGAGTCCGAAGGCGGTTTACTGGAAGGCCTTTCAACCGGCAAAATCTGGTTAGAAATGAGCACTACAGATGAAGCCGAAGTTTGCCGACTGGGTAAACTCGTTCGCGCTACCGGCGCCGAAGCAGTGGACTGTCCGGTGTCCGGTGGTTGTCATCGCGCCGACACCGGTAATATTGCTATTTTTGCCGGCTGCGAACGACCCGTATTTGAGCGTTTGTTACCCCTGTTAAGCAAATTGGGGCGGCGCATTTTACACACTGGGCCACTGGGCAGTGCCTCGGTACTAAAAGTTGTTACCAACTATTTAGCCACCGCCAATCTAGTGGCGGTGAGCGAGGCCTTGATGACCTCAAAGATGGCCGGTATGGATATGAATACCGCCTATGAGGCGATCAAAATATCCTCTGGCACCTCCTTTGTGCACGAGACCGAAAGCCAAGTGATTCTCAATGGTAGCCGTGATATTAGCTTCACCATGGACCTGGTATTAAAAGACATCGGCCTGTTCAAAGACGTCGCTGATCGCGCCGGGGTCAAGTTAGATATTGCGCCCAAGTTGATTGAAATTTTTGAGGACGGTCAGCAGCGCTATGGACCCAGAGAGTGGTCACCTAACATTATCAAACGGTTGGAAGATGCCTGTGGCGAACAAGTGCTGGCGCCGGGCTTTCCCGCGCAAATGCACGACGATGAGCCCGAGGCAACAGGCTATGAAGTTATCCCCACCGGCTCCGCTCGAGCAACCGGTAAGCCGCAATGAAAATACGCGACTTTAAAACCTTTGTGGTCGGCAACCCGCCACCACAGTTTGGAGGACGCTACTGGATTTTTATCAAGCTAGTTACCGACTGCGGCATCGTCGGTTACGGTGAAGTATACAATGCCACCTTTGGCCCCCACACCACCGCGGCGATGATTGAAGATGTCTGCGAGCGCCATGTCGTCGGCCACGATCCATTTAAGTCTGAAAATTTGTTTCGCAAGGTCTATGCCAGTGGCTTTAACCTGCGCCCGGATGTCAGTCTAATGGGGGTTTTAAGCGGTATTGAAATGGCCTGCTGGGATATTGTCGGCAAGGCCCTAGACCAGCCGGTTTACAATTTACTGGGCGGGCAGGTCAACGAAAAACTGCGCTCCTATACCTATATTTATCCGCAGCCTGATGATACCAGCGACGTGTACCGCGACCCGGACCTTGCCGCCAGTCACGCCGCAGAGTTAGTCGAGCAAGGATTCACCGCGGTAAAATTCGACCCCGCCGGACGCTACTCTGCCTTCGATCCGCGCCAGCCATCGCTGGAAGCGATTGAACGCTCCGTGCAGTTTTGTAAAAAAATCCGCGAAGCCGTCGGCACTAAAGCCGACCTGTTGTTTGGCACCCACGGCCAATTTAGCCCCGCCGGTGCTATTCGTTTAGCAAAACAGTTAGAGCCCTACGACCCACTGTGGTTTGAAGAGCCCTGCCCACCGGACAATGCCAAAGCCATGGCCCAAGTCAGTGAGCACACCTCGATACCTGTAGCTACCGGCGAGCGATTAACCACCAAGTATGAATTTCTAACCGTATTGGAAAATCGCAGCGCCTCGATTTTGCAGATGGCGCTGGGCCGGGTCGGCGGGATATTAGAAGGCAAAAAAATCGCCGCTATGGCTGAGGCCTTTCATACCCAAATCGCACCGCACTTATACT
>JBLHLU010000054.1:0-16366 GCA_047623385.1 Paraglaciecola psychrophila | reverse complement strand
GCCAACGTCCTATAAAGGCCAATATCGCACCGGAACGGTGCTTGACAGGGCTCGGCGAGGTCCGGCTTAGATCGATGTCTTTGCCTCGGGCGGGGTCTGTATTGCGGCGCTGGAAAAGTACTTGTAAGTTGTAATAACAACGGCAGCATTTTTCTGTGTTGTTCGCCTTGCCACCCTCTATCGGCAAATCAGCAGCGGGCAGAATGTAAGCTGTGGCGGTTTCATCTTGACCCCTTAATATCGGTCGCACAGACGAAGGCAATGTGGCGATGGTTATTAGTGGTTTGCATGACCTTATCCAGGCCTATTTAGCGACGAAAAAGTCGCACTAACACACTAAAAAAACTACTCAATCTTGCTGGGTCGCGGCCCTGGAAAAGGCGGTGCTAGAGCACGGTTATACCGCGTACTCGTTGCTGACAGTCTGGAAGAGTCACTGCCTTTTTAGCGATTCAGCGCCGATCGCGCTATCACCACCTACAGCCACCAGCATCCGGGTTTCGCTGGTGTTAATCTGTGCCGTACGCCAAAGTTAGCTCGCTTTGAAAAAATGTTCTTGTTATCGCCCGGCCTAGCTGCAGCCCGGGTCAGCCTAGCGTGCTAGTCGAGCAATAATTGACGATAGCTTGGGACCAACATAGACCGTGTTTTACTGACTTACGGTAATGACAGCACAGGCTGGCTCTGCGATGACTGAGGGTCGACCCAATCCTCAGCTTGCAACGCTGCATCGCAATCTCGGTGCACTGGGCAAAAGCGATGATTGTACGGTTGCTCAATGGCTCATTTTACTGCAGTCTTGTGGTTTTTAGCGCGCCAAACCAACACTATAGCGCAGGAGACCGTATCCCTTTGAATAAACAGCCCTATAATCTCGATCACCACTGGATGCCCTATACCGGCAACAGGGCGTTTAAACTGAAGCCGCGGATGATTGTCGGCGCCAAAGGCAACTATTTTCAAAGCGACGATGGTCGCCAAGTATTCGACAGTCTATCGGGGTTGTGGTGTTGTGGCGCTGGTCACTCGGTTACGGCCATTGCCGATGCGATCGGCAAACAGCTGCAAACTAACGACTTCTCTCCGGGCTTTCAATTTGGTCATCCACTGAGTTTTGAGTTGGCGGAAAAGATTTGCGAGTTTATGCCGGCGGGACTCAATCGAGTGATGTTCACCAATTCGGGTTCGGAGTCTGCTGATACCTCGCTTAAGATCGCCAGGGCTTATTGGCAGCGCCGGGGATTGCCTACTAAAACCAAACTGATTGGTCGTGGTAAAGGCTATCACGGGGTGAACTTTGGCGGCATGAGTGTCGGTGGTATCGAGGTTAATAAATCGCTTTTTGGTGCCGGTCTTGACACCGACCACTTGGCGTCAACGCTGTTGCCGGAAAATACTTTTTGTGCAGGTATGCCGCAATACGGCGAACACTTGGCCAATGAACTCGAGCAAAAAATTGCCCTGCACGGTGCCAGTACTATAGCTGCAGTTATTGTTGAACCGCTGTCTGGCTCCGGCGGGGTAGTGGTGCCGCCGGTTGGCTATTTGCAGCGACTCAGTGAAATTTGTAAACAACAGGACATTCTGCTTATTTTTGACGAAGTGATTACCGGCTTCGGTCGCTGTGGCGCCAATACTGGGGCCGAGGCTTTTGGCGTTGTTCCCGACATCATCAATCTGGCCAAGCAGCTGACCAATGGTGTTATTCCGATGGGGGCAGTGGTGGTACGCGAAGAAATCTATAATAGGTTTATGGAAACGCCGGCACCGCCGCACGCGGTTGAATTCCCCCACGGCTATACCTATTCAGGCCACCCGGTGGCCTGCGCCGCGGCGCTGGCGACATTAAAGCATATACAAGAGGCTGCGCTGGTCGACCGCGTACAACAGCTGGCGCCGGTACTGCAGCGCCATATTCACGGGCTGCGAGCGATGCCCCACGTTAGTGATATCCGCAATTTTGGCCTCACCGGTGCAATCGCCCTAGAAGGACGTGACGGCGATGCCACCGTGCGCCCCTACGAGGCTGGGGTGGCACTTTGGGAAGCTGGTTTTTATGTGCGTTGGGGCGGTGATACACTGCAATTTGGGCCGCCCTTCACCACTACTGAAGCTGAGCTAGAACGGCTTTTTTCGACAGTTGCCGATGTACTTGAAACGCTGGTTTGACCACTGGCTTGGCGTTGTTGCCGCGGGTCGGTGCAGTTGTCACACTTGTTCGCGGCCAAGGCTAGTCGTCAATATTTGCAATAATAAACGGAATTTTTTATGAAAAAAATAGTTGTACTACTGGCACTAGTCACTGCGCTGGCAAGTCACTCAGCGCTGCTCAGCGCAGCGGACGCAGCTGCAGCTGCAGCGAAGCGGCCTAACTTTATTGTTATTTTGGCCGACGATTTGGGTTATGGCGATATTGGTAGCTACGGCGCAACGCTGATAAAAACCCCCAATATCGACAAGCTAGCGGCCCAGGGTGTGCAGTTAAATAGCTTCTATGCCAGCGCCAATGTTTGTACTGCCTCCCGCGGAGGTCTGCTGACCGGGCGCTATCCTATACGGCTAAATCTGGTGGCGGATGTGGCTAGGCCAACTAACGACATTGGTCTGGCTAGTGAAGAGCTGACTATAGCAGAGGCGCTTGGCCAAGAGGGCTATAGCACTGCTTTGGTTGGCAAATGGCACCTTGGCGAAGAGGCGCATAGAAATCCGACGCTACACGGTTTTGATGAGTTTTTTGGTTTGCTGCACAGCAACGATATGGCACCGGTAGAATTGTACGAGGGCACTAAAAAAATTGAGTTCCCGGTGGATCAAACCCAGCTGACTAAACGCTACACCGCTCGCGCTCAGCAATTTATCACCCGCAACAAAGACCAGCCGTTTTTTCTGTATCTATCGCACGCTTTCCCCCATGTGCCGCTGTTTGCTTCAGCAGAGTTTAGCGGTCGCTCTGAGGCGGGTTTGTACGGTGATGTAGTCGAAGAGTTGGATTGGAGTACCGGCGAGGTGATGAAAACATTGGCCGACTTAGACCTAGACGACAATACCCTGGTGATATTTACCTCTGACAACGGCCCTTGGTGGGAGGGCAGCGCCGGTCAGTACCGCGACCGCAAGGGTTCCTCCTGGGAGGGCGGGTTGCGAGTGCCTTTTATCGCCCGCTGGCCAGCGCAGATCGCCGCCGGTTTGGTATCCACAGAGCCGGCGATGAATATTGATTTACTGCCGACTTTTGCCGCTGCCGCTAATGCCACAATTGCCAGCGATGTGATACTAGATGGCAAAGATATTCTGCCGATGTTGAAAAACACCGGCAAAAGTCCCCACGAGGTGCTGTATTTGTTTGATAAGGATCGCATCGCCGGAGTGCGTCAGGGCCAGTGGAAGTTGGTGGTCGAGTCAAAATACCAGTTTTTGCTCAACCGCTTCGATCACCCTAGTTCTTATTATGGCCCCGTCGGCCTGCTGTTTAATCTTGAAAAAGACCCCTCAGAAACCTATTCCTACTCGCGGGAAAACCCCGCTGTAGTCGAGCGGTTGCGCCAGCATTTAATGGCTGGGCAAAAGGCGCTAGCGAGTAAGCAATTACCGGGTATGTGGGGCTTACAGAACGCACCCTAAGGGGCGGCTTTGATAATGCAGCGCTAATACAGCATTAATGAAAGGCATAGAGCCGAAAAAATAACGGCACAGTGGAGGCGTAACAATGACTAAACCCGATAAAGCGTTATTGCCAATGGGTGGGTTGTTGGGCCGCCGCTCGCTGTTAAAAGCCTCTACCATGGGTGTTGCCGGAGGTTTTTTATTGCCGACCCAGGCGGCTGCAGTACCCATGTGGTCGACCCGTAGCGGCAGCGCCCAGAGCGAATATGGCGCGCGCTCGGCCTTTGTGAAAGAGAGTAGGCAGGTGGCGTTTGGCAATAGCTTTGGGCCTGAGGCGGGGGTGTCTTATACACCGTTAGCGACCCTAAACGGCAGCATAACGCCCAACAGTCTACATTTCGAACGTCACCACAGTGGTATTCCCGCGATCGATCCCGCGCAGCACAGTTTAACTATTTACGGTGAGGTAAAGCGGCCGCTACGCTTTACGGTTGATGATCTTTTGGCTTATCCGCTGGAGTCACACTGTTATTTTTTGGAGTGTTCCGGCAACAGTTATTTAAATACCTTTGCGCAGGCTCAAGACTTATCGGTGCAGGCGCTTCATGGCTTAGTCTCTGGGGCAGAGTGGACCGGGGTGCCGCTGCGTTACCTGTTAGACGAAGCGGGAGTGCACAGCAGTGCTCGCTGGATAGTGGCGGAGGGCGCCGATGCCTCCGGCCATACTCGCAGCTTACCCATCGATATGGCCCGAGATAAGGTGTTGGTTGCGCTCTATCAAAACGGTTAGGCACTGCGCCCGGCTCAGGGATATCCGATGCGGCTGTTTGTGCCCGGTAGTGAGGGTAATGTCAGTGTTAAGTGGCTGCACAAAATCAAGCTGCAAAAAACACCGGCCTACAGTCGCGAGGAAACCAGTAGGGCGGGTTCGATAAGTACCGGCGCTGTGCTAAATATACTCATCGTGCCAGCGTACAAATCCGAGCTGCTGCAATTGGCGCTGGGACACCGGTACGACTATTTTCTGCAAGGTGGCGGCGACGGTCGATTTACAGCGCAGTGGGCGAGTGAATAGCCAGCCCCGATCAAGCCCGCCGTGAATAACAATACGACTATAGTCTTCATCACCATCGAGTTCAGCGCGATATTCATCGGCGTAAACCCATATTTTTTGTTGAAAAAAGTATTGTGGCCAGTGTTTGTCTGCGGCCCAAAATTCGTCCAGCTGAACAAAGTCTCGGGGTTGCTTGCGAGTAGGTACGCGTTGCATTGCGATCACCAAAAATGGGTTGCGGGTAATAGGTTATTGTAATTAAACCGCACTGTGGCGAAAGGGTCAGACTGGAAAATAGCGACCGGCACAGAAGGCTTACAGCAAGCTGGCTATACTCTTTAGCGCTGCGATTCTCGGCGTGGTCCACGGATGGGCAAAACTTAAACGCAGGCAATTGCCGTATCGTTGCTGCGCGCTGAACAGTGCGCCAGGGGTAATGGTAATACCCAGTGTTTGGCAGGAGTGATAGAGCGCGGTAGTGTCGACCGTGCTGGGCAATTCCAGCCACAGCGACAGTCCGCCCTTAGGGTTTGTCCAGCTGCGCGCCTGCGGCAAGTACTGCTGTAACAGCTGCTGCAGCTGGTAACACTGCTGTGCCAGTTGTGCCCGTCGCTGGCGCAACTGGCGTTCAAAAAGGCCCTGTTGCATATAGTCCGCCAACCCCTGCTGGGCACTGGCGCTAATCGACAGCGAAGTGACGACTTTGAGGCGCTTGATCTGCTCCCGATATTTTCCCGGGGCAATCCAGCCTAAGCGCAAGTCTCGGGACAGGCATTTTGAAAACGAAGAGCATAATAATACGCTGCCGCTGCTATCGAAGGAATGTAAGCTGCGCGGCCGTGTTAGACCGAAATGGAGCTCGGCATAAATATCGTCTTCTATCATGGCAATGTCATGATGTAAGCACAGCGCAATAATAGCCTGCTTGTCAGTGTCGCTGATGCAGGAACCCGTTGGGGTCGAAAAACACGGTGACAAAATTATCGCCGCTACCGGCCAGCGGTCAAAGGCCTCAGTCATAGTGTCTATTCGTATACCGCCACTAGCGGAACTCGGTAGTTCCATGATTTGCAGACCCAGCACCTCCAGCAATTGTATTGAGCCGTAAAACCCCGGTGACTCTATGGCCACTACGTCGCCAGGCACGGTAGTGGCCATTAAGGCCATCATCAGCGCGCTCTGGCATCCGTTGCTGATAACGATATCATCGGGCTCTAAATGTGAGCCGCCGGCGTGCATGCGTCCGACTATTTGGCGGCGCAGCGAGTCGCTACCCAGAGGCTTGTTATAATAATTCTGCTCATAACTAGATTGCTGACGGTAGGCTCTGGCCAGGGCGCGGCGCAATGGCGTATTTTCTTTTTCCGGCTGTCTTTCTGGTTCACTGCTGGCCAGTAAGTCGAAGGCGGCACCTTTTTCCATAATGTCGATAATGACCTGGCCGGTAGACACCGGTAGCGGTGCTGTATCGTGGCGGCTATTTAGCTCTGGGTCGGTCTGTTTACTGTAACTCTGGCTCTGAGCACTAACAAAATAACCAGAGCGTGGGCGCGCTTCAATAAGACCCTCGGCTTCGAGTCGGCCATAGGCGTTGAGTACCGTCGACTTCGACAGTTGCCTAGCTAGGCACAGTGTCCTCACCGAGGGCATTCTCTCCCCCGGACGGCGCCTGCCATCTTCTATCTCACTTCTAAATAGCGTGGCTAACTGTTGATATAAATGATCATTCAAGGCATATTCGCCGCTGCAGAAGGTCAGTATTGAAAATGGATTATAGGTCATCTGTGCACACAGAAAATAGTTATTTTGTATCTGTACCCCTGTAGCGGCGTGTCCTATTATAGGTTCACTTTAGGATAGCGATTAGAGCGGTTTTGGGCTGGCTGACGGGGTGCCATCTGAATGGTTGCTGCGGTGACTACACCCTAAATCTTTACCCTTGTAGGGCCGCTTTTGGTACCATTAAAGGCTCACTCTAATACTATTACAGACCGCAATAAACACTGGCTGCGCCGAGGTAGCGATTATGGAACCCGAACAGAAACGACTCACCATACTGCAAATGGTAGCCAGTGTGCTGGCTTCTTTTTTTGGTGTGCAGAGTTCAAAAAACCGTATTAGAGACTTTAAGCTAGGTCGAGCCAGGGACTTTATTATAGTAGGTATCATCTTGACCGCATTCTGGTACGGGGCTATCTATGGTTTGGTACAATTACTGTTGAGTGATTGATATGCAGTGCCAAGCCATGATGGATGTGCTTGTGGTTAGTGCCAGCGATGCCGGTTAGTTAGTACTGCCCAACTATTGCTTGATGCTGTGTAGCTACCAGCGATTATGTAGCGTGCCAGCAGTTTGAGTGAGTCATAGCGCTCACCGGAAAATTTAACGGTGATTGCGCCGATTTATACCCTCTCAGTAACAGCGAGTCATTTGACGCTACTAGTGATGCGAACGCGCTGACATTGCATCTGCGCCACAATAGTCGTTTTATGGACTTTATGCCCGACCTTGCCCAGCGATCAAATCCGCTGCCGGGCGGCAAAGGCTAAGCTGTTAACCAGCACGCGCTTTTGGCAATGATGAATACCATGCACAACAGCGCTGTCAGTGAGGTCATACTTTTTGCCCCGCACTGTATTCTTCCTCCGCTGTGCTGCCATGGTATTTGGATAACGAGCATGCATACATTATCTGTGTAGCACACTTGGCAGCGATGAAAGCACATTTGAAAGGGTTGAATTGTGGCCGCAGGTCTTATCGGTTGAGGCGGAGGCGAATCGCTATGAGTTGCAGCCTGCCCTGTCCACAAGTGCCATCTTCGATGCGGGTATCAGTAGTGGTATCCATGTCACCCGCTGTATGTGCCAGTTAGTTGTTGACCAAGCAGTGTCGCGCAGTAGCCTGGAAAAATCCCAGTTCACGACCACAGCACTTCACTCGGTGCTGTTGGGGGTCTCACATAAGGTAGCGTCTCTCGCCACTGATGCATAACGATTTCGTTATTTTCTGTGCGCAGAAAAATGCTTTCCTTCGCATTTTTAATGGTCAAGTCCGCAGCCTGATTATTCAACTTTTATGAAGGATTACACAGAGTCGGTGCGGTGTAACAAGTTCGGTCACCATACCTTGAACTGACGGTGAAACTGACTAGGGGAAGGAATTGAATTAATGGCGGTTGCTGACCCAAAGCCGGCACTGAACGCATAAAAATCACCCGTACGGGTGAAGGGGATAACGTATCATTTTGCTATGATCGCATAAAGTAAACGTTAGTCTGCATTAGCCACTGTAGGGACATTAACTAATTCAATACAATGTGCTTCATAGCGGATATTGAGAATCTAGACTGGAATGCGATATAGTTGATCTAAATCATCCTTTATTAGGCGCTTTCCGCATAACCTGCCGATTAATTGTGCGCTAGAATAAAGCTAACAGATTCAGGCAGTTACAGCCTGAGGAAATGTTTATTCTAAAGCCTTATCGAGACGGCTCTCGAATAACAATGAATTAGAAGTGTAATAAAACGGTAGTCAGGGAATGTTATACCGACTAGTCCGTTCAATAAGCGTTAGGCACGACCAAATCCTATCCACCCAGTAAAGTAAGGTAATTCATGAAATCACTAAGTAATAAAGTGGCTATCGTTACAGGGTCGTCCCGAGGAATAGGCGCTCAGATAGCAATAACACTCGCTGAGGCTGGAGCAAGTGTAGTTATCAATTACTCTAGCAATCAAAAACCAGCAGATAAAATTGTCTCTGAGATTAACGCTAGTGGTGGCAGTGCCATTGCTATAAAGGCAGACATAAGTAGTCCTGAAGAAGTTAGGTTAATGTTTGATTTGGCGATTAGCCAATTCGGCAAAATAGATATTCTTATTAATAATGCAGGTTCGATTTTATATAAAACAATTCAAGATACAACGGATGACGATTTTGATAAGATATTTTCTGTTAATGTGAAAGGTACATTTAATACACTTCGTGAGGCCGCATCACGGCTTGAGAATGACGGGCGTATTATTAATTTATCCAGCTCTACAACACGCCTAATGCTACCAACATATGGAGCATATTGTGCAACGAAGGGGGCTGTAGAGCAGCTCACAAGAGTTTTTTCGAAAGAGGTTGGTGCGCGAAATATCACGGTTAACTCCATTTCACCAGGCCCAGTCAACACTGAACTTTTTACTGCGGGAAAAAGTGAAGAGGTTATAAATAGACTTGCGAGCATGTCTGCATTTGACCGTATTGGTGAACCACTAGATATTGCTCGTGTCGTGTCATTCCTTGTTAGTGAGGAAGCATCATGGGTAACAGGTCAGAATATTGGTGCAAACGGAGGGTTCGCCTAACAAGCATGTTAACCGAGCAGTTGGCTAGTTCCGCTCCGCTTCACATTGTAGCCAACAACAACTTTCCCCTTTAACCGTGGGTTAACTGCAATCTGAACGGAAATATATTGCTATGCAAGAAATCACCAGAATAAATCATGTTGGACTTAGAGTGAGCAGCCTATAAGTTGCTAGAAATTTTTATTCTAAGTTAGGTTTTGAGTTTATTGTTGGGCCAATCGGACCTGAGCCTGTTGCAGTAATGGGACATTCCTCAGGTGTTAACATAAATTTCATATTAAATGCTTCTGACAGCGCCACTCTTAACGTGCTCATGGATGTGCCTGAAAAACATACGGGTTTTACTCATATAGCCCTTGAAGTTACAGATTTGCAGTCAGCGCAAAAGTACCTAGAATCTATAAGCTACAATATTACCGGGGGGCCTATTGTGACCCCTGAGGGGGCGTCCTTTATTTTTATTCGAGATCCAGATGATAATGTAATTGAATTTCACCAGCCAGCCTCATAGGAAATAGCAGTTAACAAGGCTAAACAATGGGTTCCGCAAGCTGTCACGTTTTGTGCCAAAAAACCCGCCAAGTTGCTCAGCCTTTGTTAGCGGCGTTATGTATCTACAAGAAGGAGAAGGTGTAATGGGTATACTAGATAAAGCAAAAGGTTTAGCCGAATCTGTTGCTGGAGCCGTAACACAATTTGATACAGATGAAGCGATTGCAAATACCATTATCAAAGCTGTTGAGAAGCAAGAAAGAGTTAATGCCATTCTTGCGTCAAAGGGTTCAAATTATATAGTTGCAGATATAGAGCTGGGTATGGGTATACCGCCCTCAATATCCTTTGGTGTTCGGCGGCTTTCAGATATCGGCAATAAACTAGAAAATGAATAGTACATGGCTAGCACATACCCAGCACCCAGTTTGAAGTGCGACAGCAATATGTACCTACCTGAATATAATTCTTCTGGGGTTTTATAGCTGTAACGTTTCCGTGGTGTTTGAATTGATACTCAAGCAAATAGCCAGGGTTTTAACTGCTCGATGTTAGCGACTACAATCTGCTGTGCCTCGGCCTTGGCCTGAATAGTATGCACATCAATATGCAATGCCTGTAATGCGTATTGCACTAGCGGGCCACGCACAGTCACTTCTAGCAGGCTGTTAGTCATGCCCCAATCTTGTGCCACCACTTGTTGCTGCTCGTCGTTGAGTCTTGAGTCGGGAGTAATACAAATGGTAACCGAGGTATTCCACTTTTGGTCCCCAGCCATATTGTGTTCAGACTGTTCCATTGTTTCTACATCACCGCGAAACCGGCTTAAAATAAAATCTCTATAGTCACTGTTTTTTTCACACCAAGCCCGCACATGCCAGCGCACCCCGGTAAATATAAGGGTGTGCGGTACTATAATACGGCCCTCACGATTGGGTGAAGATACCGATACATAATCTACATCTAGCCGCCGGTGCTCCTTAGCAGCACGAACAATGGCGCGAATAACCGGTGGCTTTACATTGCGAATGGGTACCGCTAAAAGTTCGGTGTTTGCCTGCGCCAGTGATAGTTTGTCAAAGGTGTTTTTTAGCTCGGTGTGTTGCGACAATAGCTGCAGGTATTCGTCGGCATTACCTGAGATGACAGTGGGTGCAAACTGTTCGGTGGGGCGATAGCCTTTTAAATACTTATCGTACTCGATATTGCCAACACCAATATCTCTGCGGTAATTGTTAATATCTTTTGACGCCTGCTGCCGGCCGATGCCAAAACTGTCCATCAGGTGTTTGGTGGTGAGCCTGCCCTCCCACAAAACGATAATTTCTATCAACCGATAGCGCAGCAATAAGTCCCAGCGCAGTGGCCATTTTTTGTCTATCATTAATTTTTCCCTGTGAGGCAGTATACGTACTATTGCTTCAAAATCGTGTTCTAGATCTGCTTATAACTGTGGTATTAGCTCAATAACGGTCTGGAAAAGGTATATATTTTTTCCAGCGTAGCGCCTTATATTCGGTTCATGTAAATCGTTAGTCACTCTAACAGAAGTAATTGTTCTTTGTTGATTTTGTGTTGAAACAAAACGCCGCTGTCACCCGCAGCTTTAGCTATGGGCTACCGGTTGTAGCGCACGGTGTCTGCAGGTTTAGTACTTGTGGGGTAGGGCAAGACATGGTCGCCATGTTGCGGTTGATGACTAAAAAGCGGGCGGGTTTTCGATTGACGGACCGGCTTATAGCTCGTAGATACTACTTCAACCGCCATTGCCGCGTTGGCAGGCTTTGCCACTGCTATCAGCTGAATTTTAATGGCTACGAGTAAGTATTATCTTGCGGTGGTGTCGAGCTGAGTTTGTCTAGCAGCGACCCTCTAGGCCACCGCGCCGGGTACCCTGAAACAGGCTGTTAGATTTCAGGCTCGGGATTCTGTTTGCGCATCCACTCGTCCATCAAAGCCTGTTGATAGGGATAGCGCCATTCAAATTCACTGAACTGTGGCAAGGGCAAAAACCATGCTCGGCGCACTTCTAGGCGCATCGGTGGGTCGATTGTCGCCTCGGTTGTTGCCAGTTGGCAGCGGTATAAGTGGAAGCCAGTATCAAACACTTGTTCGAGCTTGCCAACGGTGACTTCAAGGCCGGTTTCTTCCCAGGTTTCACGGTGTGCGGTGCAGCGTGGGGCCTCACCCTTGGCACTCCCGCCCCCGGGTACACTAATACGATTATTAAAACCTGCTACCACTAGCAGCGAAGAACCTTGGTTTAGCAGGCAGCCGGCACTGGCTACTGCGGCTTGCTCGGCGCGGTAAGGGCACTCGGGCATACTCGGGCCGCAGCTTTGAAGGCCGCAAACACTGGCTATGATGGCAATGGCAAGGTGGCGAGTAACGATAGCGGCAGACTCTTTAGTGAATGAATCAATCATAACAAATAAAGCGCTCGGCGGCGCGCGGTTTGCTAGCCTTGGGCTGTCGGCGGTGTGGCAAAGGGATAATCACCGTGCTATGCCACTATCGCTTAAGGTAGCTGGCTGAATTATTGACCGGTTTGCCAGTAGCCGATTACCCCGAGCTCTTAATCGATTAGTATAGTCGGTATAGTTAGCGCAATTACCGTTGCAGACAATATAATATTTGCGCAAGTTCCCAACGTATTGATCACGAGCACTGTCACTATGAAATTCATCCATACCTCCGATTGGCATATCGGCCGCCAGTTCCACAATGTTTCGCTGCTGGAGGATCAACGCCACGTACTGAATCAAATTATCGCTTACATCGAGCACGAATCGGTTGACGCCTTGGTTATTGCCGGCGATATCTATGACCGCTCAGTGCCACCGGCTAAGGCGGTAGAGTTACTCGATAGTGTGGTTAGTACGCTGTGTTCAGATATGGGTGTGCCGATTATTTTGATTCCCGGTAATCATGACGGCGCCGAGCGGCTGCGTTTTGGTTCGCGTCAGCTGCGCACAGCGGGCCTACATATTATTGGCGACCTCGGTGAAATAGAAAATCCGGTGGTGATTAAGGCCGCTGGCACCGAAGTGGCTTTTTACGGTATACCCTATAACGACCCTGAAACCGTACGCAATCAGTTTGCGGTTGAGCTGACAGGTTTTGATGCGGCCCACAGTTTTTTAGTGGAAAGAATAAAGGCGGTTAAGCTGGCCGGTCGCCCAGCTGTGTTAATCAGTCACTGCTTTTTAGAAGGTGGAGAAGAGTCAGAGTCGGAGCGCCCGCTATCCATTGGCGGCGCTGATCGAGTCAGTCACTTGCCCTGTGTTGATTTTGACTATGTCGCCCTAGGCCACTTACACGGGCCGCAGTACAAGGGTGAGGAGCATATTCGCTACAGCGGCTCTATTTTAAAGTACAGCTTCTCGGAGCAGCACCAGCGCAAAGCGGTGACGCTGGTCGAAATCGACGATGACGGCTTACAGAGCACCCGGCAACTGCCGCTGCAGCCGCTGCGAGATATGCGTATTGTCGAGGGGCAAATGCAAGATATATTGCAGCAGGGACGAGTAGACCCTAACAATCAGGATTATCTGTTGGTGCGGCTCAGCGACCGTCAGGCCATTCTCGACCCGATGACTAAGCTGCGGGAGGTTTACCCTAATGTGCTACACCTGGAGAAGCCCGGTATGTTGGCAACCGGTGCGCAGCAAATGAACCGAGAGACGCTTAAGCGCGGCGAGCTGGATATGTTCCGTGACTTTTTTGTGCAGGTGACCGGTGAAAGTCTCAGCGATGATCAAGATGAGGCCATTGCCGGTGCTATTGGCGAGCTCAATCGTCAGGAGTTGCAACAATGAAGCCGCTAGTATTAAAGCTGCAGGCCTTTGGCCCCTTTGCGGCGAAGGAGTCGATCAATTTTTCCGCTCTCGGCCACAACCCTTTGTTTTTGATCAATGGCCCAACCGGCGCCGGTAAGAGCACCATCCTCGATGCTATTTGTTTTGCGCTATACGGGCAGACCACCGGTGCTGAGCGGGAACCGTCACAGATGCGCTGCGACGTGGCCGAAGCGTCACTGCTGACTGAGGTGAGTCTGGATTTTAGTTTAGGGGTGAAAAAGTATCGGGTGCGGCGAGTGCCGCAGCAGGACAAACCCAAAACCCGTGGTGAGGGCAGCACCAGCCACAACCCGGAAGCGCAACTGTGGGAGCTGGACGGCTCTGACACAGGGGTTCTGTTGGTAGCGCGCAAGGTCAATGACACCAGCAGCCATATTAAAGAGCTTATCGGTTTAGATGTAGAACAGTTTCGCCAAGTGATGGTATTGCCGCAGGGCAAATTCAGGGAGCTGTTGCTGGCAGATTCTAGCGAGCGGGAAAAAATATTTAGTCAGTTGTTTCAAACACAAATGTATAAACGCTTAGAAGAGTTATTAAAAAGCAAAGCCTCAGGTATTAAGCACGATGTAGAGCGTCACCAGAGTGAAATTCGCGGGATCTTGCAGGTAGCCGAACTCAATACTGAGGCCGAGGTAACCGCGGCTTTGGCGCAGCTGCAACCCTTATTGGCCGCGGCTGTGCAAGCCCGAGCAGCAACCCAGGCCGATAGAAAAGCCAGTGAGACCTTGCAAGAACAGGCGCTGCAGTTGCAAAAGCGTTTTATTGTACTGGCTCAACAGCAACAACTATTAGCCCAAAAAACGGCGCTGGCACCCGCCATTGAAAGCCAGCAGCGGCTATTGGACAAAGCGCTCAATGCTGATGTTATACGGCCTTTATTTAACAATACTAGCGCTGCGGCAATTGCCCTAGAAAAGCTGGAACAGCAGTTAGCTAGCAATGATGCCGAGCTAACAGTGGCACTACAACAGGCTGCGGCAACAGAGCAAGCCTTGCTATTGGCGCAAGGGCAGGCTGAGGCATTACCGCAGCTGCGCAAACAGGAAATGAACTTCCAGCAGCTGCAGCAGCAAAGCCTGCAGCTGAACGGTGCTGGTGAAGAACTTGTAGCGGTAGCCGCTACGCTTGCCACCGTTGAAGAGCATATTGCGGACAAGCGCCAGACGCAGCTCGCTTTGAGTACAGAACGGGACGCTGGTGAAGCCGCTGTTGCACGGCTGAGCTTGCAGCTCGAGGGGCTAGCGGAACAAAAAATGGGTATCGACAGACTTAGTACTCAACTGGAACTGCGTGCTGAGCTGGAGCTCAATCGCACACAACAGCGCCAGCAAATAGCGCATGAAAGTCGTGCTCAGCACGCTTTTCAGGCTAGTGAAATAACCTTCGCCAGCGCCCAAACCGCCAGCAAAAACACCGAGTTGAACTGGCATGCCGGGCAGGCGGCACTGCTGGCCAGAGAACTACAGCGCGGTGAATGCTGTCCGGTGTGTGGAAGCCTAGAGCATCCCCAGCCGGCGGCCGGTGATTCAGAGCTAGTCGATAAAGGCGCAGTTGATCAGTCCCGAGCGCTGACCAACACGACCCGGGAGGCGCTGGAACTGAGCCGCCAGCACTTGCAGCAGGCCAATAATGCGCTGGTACAAACCGCTGCGACTATTCAACGGTTCACTATTGAGCTGGGCCCGCAGGCTGAGGAGCCCTTAGCACTGCTGCAGCAAAAACACACAGACCAGCTAAAAGAACTGACCAGCTTAGCGGCCAAGCAGGACCAGCGGCGCCAGTTACAGCTACGTGGCGAAGCTATTAAACCGCAGCAGGCTAAGCTGGAGCTTGAACTGACCGCGCTCAACCGGCAGCTTGCTAGTCGCAACGAAGATGTTGTTAGAGTGCGAACCGAAGTCGAGCGGCTGACCGCGCTGTTGCCGGCAGCACTGCGTGAGCGTGGAGCGCTGAGTCAGGCCCTAGCTGCGGTGGTCACTAGTATTGCGCAGCTCAGCGCCAATCTCAGCGCCGCGCAGCAGGCACAGGTCACCGCGCGCTCTAACAGTGACAAAAGCAGCAGTCGTCAGCAGGCATTTGAGCAACAACACCGTGAGCAGTGTTTGCAGCAGTCAGCCAGCACGGCGACTTGGCAGCGTGCCCTGGCCACTAGTTTGTTCACCAGCGAAGCGGATTTTCAACAGGCGCTGCTAGAGACGCAAGCACAAAAGTCGTTGCAGGCCGACATTGGCAGCTATCGCTCAGCGCTCGATGCACTCAGAGGCGCTGTTGAGCAAATGCAGGCAGAAGTAGCGCAGGCACAACAACCGGACTTAGCGGCTATTGATGCAGCGCTGGCCAGCAGTGTTGAACGCCACAATGTTGCCGATAGTGCCTGGCTAACGCTGGAGCAGCGCAGCCAGCAGTTGTTAGATATTGAGCGCAAGCTCGCTAGAGCCCACCGCGAGAACGAGGCACTGGAAGCCGAGTACGCGGTGATCGGTACCCTCAGCGAGGTCGCCAATGGCCAAACCGGTAACAAAATTAGCCTACAGCGCTTTGTGCTGAGCGTGTTGTTAGACGATGTGTTAATTCAGGCTTCCCAGCGGCTAAATGTTATGAGCAAGGGACGCTATCGATTACTGCGCAAAGAAGATCGAGCGAAGGGTAATAAGGCCTCGGGTCTGGAGTTAGAAGTCGAAGACAGTTATTCAGGTAAGACCCGTTCGGTGGCCACGCTGTCGGGGGGTGAGTCATTTTTGGCGGCGCTGTCGCTGGCTCTTGGTTTGTCTGACGTGGTGCAGTCTTATGCCGGTGGTATCAAACTCGATACCCTCTTTATCGACGAAGGTTTTGGCAGTCTCGACAGTGAGTCCTTAGATTTGGCGCTGAGAACACTGATCGACCTACAGGCATTGGGCCGCACCATTGGTATTATCTCCCATGTTAGTGAGCTAAAAGAGCAGATGGCGCTGCGGGTAGATGTGATTAGTGAGCGCCAGAGTAGTCGTATTGCTATT
>JBLHLU010000053.1:0-16566 GCA_047623385.1 Paraglaciecola psychrophila | reverse complement strand
ACTGTGCGTAAAAGTATCGGCAAAAAGGTTCAACGATAAAACGGCGAGATGATATTACTGACATCGCCAAAAGATCAGCAGAAAGCTTGCCAGATGTGTCCAACCGGTGATGAGTAAAAGCGCAACTTTGCAAATGTGGGGCTATACTTGTGAGTATTAAAGTTCCCACGGAGTAACAATGGATACAGCACTTCTAGCGGAATGCCGCGACTAAAATACCACCGCAAGCAATGCAAGCAGTCGCCCGCTTGTTTACCGCTAAGGCGCTTTGGGTGAGTGGTAACGGTCACGAAGTATTTGCGGCTTAGCTATAAGCAAACAAATTTTGTAGCAATCACTGTGCAAGATCCAATAGCTTAAATGCCCAGTGCTAAGGTGATACTAGGGAAGAGCCACACCACCCGCCACCGCGCCGTAAGCGCGGTTGAATAAACGCGTTGTAGTACGCAGTTTACAAAAGAGGGTCCTGGATTTAGTCAATAAGTTGATGCGATGAAATGTACCTTACTAGCCTTCGCTGTTGTTAAAAACGCTGAGCGGTGGGTTGACATCAGCACATTTCATCGCTCATTTACGTCAGCGGACTAAGAGTTTATCCGGCTATTGCCAAGGACCGTCGTCAGCATGTTCCAATGCCCTAGAACATAAAATATCAGAGAGGAGAGCGTCATGAAAAAAATCATCGGGATTATTGTTGCTACCTTTTTAACCGTTGTGCTATCGCCAGCATGGGCTGTTGAAACCACAACGTCATTACAGAGCGACCCCTATTACATGAGTCTTATGCAGATAGGTATTCGAAAGTCTCAGAGCAAAGATTTCAAAAACCTTATCAATGATTACACGCTAAATAGACTGAAGGCGATTAACCGTGAACGCAATAGTACTGTCGAGCGCAATTTTACGCTCGCAGTGAAAAAACTTAGAATTGAAAAAGGGAAGGCGTTTTCCCAAGCAATGAAAGCTTTATTGAGTGAGCAACAGTACGCCCGGTTTCACCCGTTTCAAGTACAGCTCGATAAAGTTCTGAAACGCAAAGAAGATAGTAGCGGTGGTTATGATAAAAACAATGCTATACCCGAAAACGAAACCACTAAATTTTTTTAGATACGCGCCAGCCCAATGGTACGGCAATCACTGGACCGGCCGATGCGTATAAGGCATTGAATTCCCTACGCTCTTTTTCTAGCATCGGCTAATTTCGTACAGGCAGACCGGCAGTAGCAGTTCCAGCTTGGCTGTCGGCGCCGGCTTCAACGCCAGGCGCTCCAAGTACTTACAACGCCTCCACCGCTACCGGAATACCGGTCATAAAAGACTGGTTTGAGATTTTCTCATAGGCGCCATCGCCACTGGGCAGTAGGTCGTTGGCATTGACTCCAGGGTAGGCACTAGCCACCTTAAGATGACTAGAAGCGGCATTGCCCCAGCCGTGAGTTAGTGCGACCACGCCGGGCTTTAAGGTGTCGTCGAGCGACACCGTTACTTCCAGTGCACCGTTTTTATTGTGAATCTTAACCTTGGAGCCCTCGCCAATATTGCGAGCGCGAGCATCTTCGGGGTTGAGATAAAGCGGGTTGTCCTGATGCATACCGCGTTTGAGGCTTTTGACATTATTAAACCAACTGTTAATCATATAGTTGGTACGCCGCGAAATCATTTTCAGTTGCCCGGGCTGTTCGTTGCTCATCTCGTCAAACAAGCTGGCGCAAAGTTGCACCGACTCCTCGAGCAGTTTGGGGTAACAGTCAACCAACGCGTCGTCGGTTTGAATCCAGTCGCTGTAAAAACGTCCCGGTGTTAACGCCGGCAGCACTGCGGTAGAGGCGGGCAGAGCTTTGATCTGGTCTAGGTCTAGCCCCGACTGTGCCACCATATGCCGGATGCGGCCAAAGTCGGCATTGGGGTCATCAGCGTTATCCGGTGCAGCTAAAACTTCGCCGTTTAGAGCGCGGCTCAGTCGGGCTAGTATCCAGCGCTCCTCACGCCGGTTCTGTTTCGGCGCAGTCATTCTGGCGGTGTGTTGAATAAAGGGCTGGGCCTGCATACCGAGGCCACAAATATTGATGTCTTCGCGCTCAAACATATCGGTGGCGGGCAGCATATAGTCGGCGTACTCACCGGTAGCGCCCTGATAAATATCAATGACGATCAGTAGTTCCAGTTTTTCAAAGGCGCGGCGCATACGGGAACTGTCTGACATAGATAGTAGCGGGTTGCCGGATATAACAATCAGCGCGCGAATAGGGTCTTGCTCGGCTTCGATATAGTCCTGCAGCCTCGCTCCGGGTAATACCCCACGAATACGGCGCATTTCACCAAAGGCCGTATCAAAAAATACATCGGGGTTGTGCATGCGCCCGGCTTTGGCGGCGGGATAAAAACCCAGTGAATAGATATTACCACCGCGCTTGTCGAGATTGCCGGTCATAAATGACAGCATCTGCAGTAGCCAATAAGCCACCGTGCCCTGGCGCCCCATATTTACGCCGGTAGACATATAAACACTGGCACTGGCAGCGCTAGCAAAGTCTCGGGCCAGTTGTTGCACCACAGTAACCTCGATACCGGTGACCTCGGCGGTGCGCTCGGCGGGGTAGTGGCTGACAAAAGCCAGCAGCTCTTCGACCTTGCTGCCGTGGTGGGCAATGGCTTTTTGATCGAACAGGTTTTCTTTTGCCATGGTATCTAACATCGACGCCATCAGATAAACATCGCTGTCGGGTCGCACTTGAATGCACTCGCCAATACCCTTGACCGATTCGTTAATTCTGGGGTCGACAAAGCGAATTTTAGCACCGCGTTTTTTTGCCGCTCGCAGCGCCGCCATAGGGTCGGCAATAGAAACAAAGGACATGTGCGAGACCCGCGGGTTGGCACCAAAAATAAGTAAGTAGTCGCTGTGTTCGATATCTGGAATCGGGTGAATAGTGCTGGAACCGTATACCGCCTCGCTGCCGGCAAACTTATTGGTACAATCTTGAGTGCCGGAGGAAAATACTTTGCGGATGCCTAAATCCCCTAAAAAAGCGCCGATGGCGGGACCGGCCTGAGAGTTAAAGGCCAGCGGGTTGCCGTTGTAGCTCGCCAGCGCGCCGACCCCGTATTGGCTTTTGATAGTATTGAGTTTTTGCGCGATCTCGTTGAGGGCCTGATTCCAAGGTATTTCATCATAGCCTCCGGCCTCGTTGCGCCGGGTAGGATGTGCCGCCCGGTCTGGGTCGCGGTGGATATCCAGCATCGCCAGACCTTTGTGACAGGCAAATCCTTTGGTCACGGGGTGCTCTTTATCGGGCTTTAGCGATTGAATTTCGCCATTTTCAACGGTGGCAACCAGGCCGCAGGAGGGTTCACAAACACGGCAAAAGGTGTGTAGTTTCTCAGTCATAGCGGGCTCTCAGAGTATTTTTATTGTCAATATCACAGCAGTTTATAACAGTTGTGAGGGTGAGGAAACCGACAAATATGCCGAGCGAAAGCGGGCCAATAGCACGGTTACAGCGCTATGATCAGCGTTAAAACACTAGCGCACTAGCGAACTACCGACTTCACCTAGTGGCAGTCACAGCCACAGCTCCAGCCACCGCTACAACAATAGCCATAACAACAGCAGCTGCTGAGCATTGGCAAGCGCGGCTGGCAGGCTTCACTGATTGCATAGTCGGCACAAGCTGAGTAAAGTCAATATTAGGTAATAATGTCGCAGCGGGTAAAGCTTGCCGTTGAGCGCTAAGCGCTGTTCACTGTGAACAACACTCGAGAATAATAATTAATAAGGCGCGGTTATGGCACGCACTGAATTTATTTTAGACGGTCTTAATATCTACCACTTTGAAGCGCAATCACCGCGCTACGCGATACTGATATTGCATGGCACCGGCGGCCACGGCGGCTGCTACGATCAATACGGTTTAGCGCATGCCAATAGAGGCGTGGCAGTCTACGCCATGGACTTTCCCAGCCCGGACGATCCCGTGGCGAGCAGGGCAGTTGGACAATGAGTGAGTGTCTGCAGGCCATCGACTCAGTGGCTAGTCACATTGGTAACAGTACCGGCTTGCCAGTGTTTTTACTCGGTTCCAGCCAAGGCAGTGCCTTCGCCTATTTTTCTCTCAACCGTTGCCAAGCGATAAGTGGAGTAATTACTATGGGGTTGGCAGCCTTCGACCTGTCGCCCTATAAAGAAGCGCTGGCGCCGCTGCGTTCAGAGGCCTATGAAAAAATCGACAAGTTTTTTCGCGGCAGTCTCAAAATAGATTTAAAACAATTTTTGCGTATAGAAACCGACTACGGCTCGCCGGAAGTCACCGCGCGACTGCTACAAGATCCAGACATGTGCTGGACCTACGATCTAGGTAGCTATCGCGAGTTATTGCTGTGGCAGCCCGTTGTGGCTGCCGCGGATAACACCCGGCCCATGTTGGTTACTGTGGGTGAGCACGACCCCTTTATGCCGCCGAGTTTAGTGCAGAAGGTCGCGGCGCAAATTGGTGGGCCGGTGAGCGTGCTCGAATTTAAAGACGCGCCGCACCAGCTAATGTTAGAGCGCACCGATGTATTTTGCGAGGCGGTCGACAGTTGGGTGGAAAATTGGCTTTAAAGCGGTTTTAAATGTTACTGCCCGCTAGTTATAAGTGATATTGACGGGCTGTGCTCACACTATTATCGTGCCGACAATTTTGCAGTAGCGGTAACGGTGGAATTTCTTTTGTTTGTGTACCACTAAGGAGTGATTCACTATGAATAGCACCTATTCAGCGATCGGTAGCGGGGTACAGCGTCTATTAGGCTCGCTAGTGCTCAGCCTGCTACTCACATCGGCCAGTGTCGCCGCTAAAAAACCGAATATTATTTTCATTCTTACCGACGATCAACGCTACGACGAACTGGGTATAACCAACCCGCTGCTGCACACCCCTAATATGGACGCGATTGCCAATGAGGGGGTGCATTTTGAAAATGCCTTTGTCACCACCGCACTGTGTTCACCCTCTCGTGCCACTATTTTAACCGGGCAGTACGCCAATACCCACCGGGTGGTCGACAACAATGCGCCGATACGTGCTGGCACCGTCTTTTTCCCTAGTTACTTGCAGCAGGCCGGTTATACCACCGGTTTTATCGGCAAGTGGCATATGGGTAATACCGGTGATGCTCCGCAGCCGGGCTTTGACAAGTGGGTTAGTTTTCGCGGTCAGGGCCACTACTACCCTGATCTGCGTAAAGGGCGCCGCGCGCAGTTTAATGTCGATGGCAAAAAGGTGCCACAAACGGGTTATATTACCGACGAGTTGACCGACTATGCAGTGGATTGGCTCGATAGCCTTAGCGGCGAACAACCGTTTTTCCTCTACCTGTCGCACAAAGCAGTGCATGCAGAATTTAAACCCGCCACCCGCCACGCCGAACAATACGCCGGTGCTCAGGTTGTACTACCGGCTAGCATGGCCAATACCGAAGAAAACTATCGTGGTAAGCCGCGCTGGGTAAAAAATCAGCGTTCGAGTTGGCACGGAGTCGATTTTCCCTACCATAGCACCCTCGATGTTGCGGCCTATAAAATGCAATACCACCGCACCATTAGCGCGGTAGATGACAGCGTCGGGCGCCTGCGCGACTGGCTTAAAGATCACCACCTCGATGACAATACCTTAGTGGTATTGATGGGTGACAACGGCTTTATGTTTGGCGAGCACGGCTTGATCGACAAGCGTACGGCTTACGAAGAGAGTATGCGGGTACCGTTAATTGCGGTGGGTCCCGGCTTTAGCGGCGGTAAAAAGGTGACTGAAGTGGTGGCCAATCTTGATATTGCCCCGACTCTACTGGCAATGGCCGGTATCGCTGCCCCCGCGCACTTTCAGGGCCGTAGTTTTAAAGCGCTGGCCGCTGGCGAGACGCTAGAGCAGCCCTGGAATAACGAGTTCGCCTATGAGTACTTTTGGGAATACACGTTTCCACAGACCCCCACCACACTGGCGGTGCGCACCGATCGTTACAAGCTGATTCAATATCACGGTATCTGGGATCGCGAAGAACTATACGATCTGCGCAATGATCCCAAAGAGATGAATAACTTGGCTGATGCCCCGGCGCTATCTGAGCAGAAAATCGCGTTGCGCAAACGGCTCTATACGCTGCTCGCCAACAATGCCGGTGAACTAGTGGTACCGTATACCGCGCGCAAATCTAGCGGCGCTATTTATCGGCGCAGTGGCGATAACGCCGCCCAAGACTTTCCCGAGCGGTGGTTAAAGAGTGGGTAGGAGTCTAAGGCTTCGCTGTTCGAAGGGCTTGTTCCCGATGGCAAGGGTAAGGCTATGTTGCTGAAAACATTAATGCCCGAACAATAGTTGTTGTCGCCTAACGGCGTTACTTTTCGAGGCTGTCGAGCCGCTGTGCGTTATCAACACCGCCGCTGAGGATATTACCCGCAATGCCCTCAGCGCTAGCCGCCAGTGGTAAAAATCAATTTGCTGTATAAACCCCTCCCCACACTCATTATAACGAGTAGCAGACACCACCGACAAAGAGCCGCGTGAATAGGTGTATGGCAAAGAGTTGGCGAAAACCTGCCGCTTTATTCGCCGTGATAGTAATCGGTGAACCGATATCTACGATGAGATAATTATATTGGGCAGTCATTTTTTGGGCCGGCAATTATGGCTACTGGCAAGCTTGGGGGTTGTTGATGCTCGCCAAAATTGTGTTTGGCAGTGGCGGGTATCACCGAGGCCACCCGCAGCAACTAAGCTCGAATGATCACAGGTAAGGTAGTCGTTGGGGCACAGCCAAATTAAAACCTTGGTCACAGTAAAACGTCGGCTGGGAAGAAACGTCAAAAGCGGTGGCTGCCGGCGCTGAGTAAGTGCTGAAAAAATGCGGCATAAAAACTAGTTGAACAATGTTGTCGGTGCTGTCTATGCTGAACAACAATGCCTGGCACGGGTGAAACTGCATGGGTGAAGTTAGGCGTTTTTTGACCGTAGGCATTAAGCTGCTGGGCAAAAAAAAGCACCCCCAAAACTATTCCAGAACTATTCCAGAACTATTCCTAAACTATTCCAGAAGTATAGTGGGGGTGCTTTTTATCAGACTTAGGTGATAGTTAATAATCGGCCCAGAAGCAGGCCAATATTAAAATCCGTTTAGTGTTGCCAGTCGGTCATAGTGGTAGTTGGCATCGCCAAAAGTTTTTTCTGCAACCCGAGCACGCTTCAGGAAAAAGCCAATGTCGTACTCGTCGGTCATACCAACACCGCCGTGCATCTGCACACCTTCCGAAGATACTTGGTGCAGTGTTTCACACAGTTGCGCTTTAGCCGTTGAAGCCAGTGCCGAGAAATCCTCTTCGCGGCCTTCATCTAAGGCTGACAGTGCGTCCATCAAAATAGACTTGGACAATTCTAGGTTGCAATACATGTCTACGGCGCGATGCTGCAGCGACTGAAAAGTACCAATTTTGGTTTCAAACTGGGTGCGTTCTTTCAGGTAATCCACGGTGCGGTTAAACACTTCTTGAGAGGCGCCCATCATCTCCGCAGCCATGCCGACCGCGGCGCGATCGAGCAGTGGCCCTAACAGCGCAGCGCCTTGATCGAGGTTGCCCAGCATCGCATCAGTCGTTACGTTAACGCTACTGAAATTGATCTTAGCGGCATTACGGCTGTCGACCATAGTGGTGCGAGTAACGGTGACACCGGCACTGCGCCGATCGACCAAAAACAGCGTGATGCCGTCGCGGTCAGCGGTATTGCCGCTGGTGCGGGTCGCCACGATAAGTGTATCAGCGGTATGGCCGTCTAAAACAAACACTTTGTCGCCGTCAATACGGTAGCCCTCAGCTGTTTTTGTAGCGCTAGTGGCAATGTGGTTGGGGTTAAAGTGCGCGGTTTCGTCCAGCGCCAGTGTCATTAGCAGCGAGCCATCGGCCAGCTGCGGTAACAGTGCCTTTTTCTGTTCGTCGTTACCACCGAGGGTGATGGCAGTGGCACCGAGTAAAATACTCGATACCAATGGCGATGCCGCCAGCGTGCGACCGGTTTCTTCCAGCACCACGCCGAGGCCTAAAAAGCCGAAGTCGAGTCCGCCAAATTCCTCCGGAATACAGATACCGGCCCAACCCATGTCGACCATCTCGCGCCACAGATCTTTGCTAAAGCCGGTTTCGTTTTGCTCGTCGCGCAATTTACGCAGGCTGGAGAGCGGCGCTTTTTCGCTGATGAAGTCGCGCGCACTGTCTTTTAACAGGGTTTGCTCTTCGTTTAATATTAAAGCCATTATATTATCCTTGATCGCAATTATTTAGTGGGCAGGCCAAGTACATTTTTCGCCACGACATTTTTGTTAATCTCAGTGGTGCCGCCCTCAATAGAGTTGGCTTTGGAACGTAACCAGCCTCTTGTTTGCATAATTTCCCAGTCACTAAAACCGTCGCCTTCCCAGCCAATACCTTGACTACCGAGCATGTCGATCATCATTTCTGAACGGTGCTTATTGAGCTCGGCTCCTACCGCTTTCAGGATCGAGGAGGCGGCGCCATCACTCTGGCCAGCTTTTAATTCTTCGCCGACACGGGCATAAGTCAATCCGTAGGCGCGTTGGCGTACCTGGTATTTTGCCAGTTCGTGGCGCATGGTACTGCTGGCCAATTGCCCCTGGGCATTTTCGCCGTAGTATTTTTTGGCCTGCTCGTGCATTGGGGTTTGCGGATCCTGGGCGGTGCCAAAATCACCGATATTGGTGCGCTCGTGCTGCAACAGGCGTTTGGCGATGGTCCAGCCTTTGTTGAGTTCACCCACCTGATTGCGGGCCGGTGCTTTGACATCGTCAAAGAAGGTCTCGCAGAAAGGACTATCACCTGAGATCAGCTGGATAGGTTTAACGGTGACGCCCTCGCTCTTCATATCAAACAAAATGAAGCTGATACCGTTGTGTTTGACAGTGGTATCGGTGCGAACCAGACAGAAGATCCAATCAGCTTGGTTGGCGTAGGAGGTCCACACTTTTTGCCCGTTGATGAGATAGTTGTCGCCGTCGAGAACGGCTTTGGTTTGCAGTCCCGCCAGATCGGAGCCTGCGCCGGGCTCTGAATAGCCCTGACACCAGCGAATTTCACCGCGCACAATTTTCGGTAGATGCTCTAGCTTTTGTTCTTCGTTGGCAAATTCCAACAGTACGGGTCCTAACATCCACAAACCAAAACTGCTCAGTGGCGGACGGGCGCTGATCGCCCGCAGTTCGCTTTCCAGTATACGATTTTGCTCAGTGGATAAGCCGCCGCCGCCGTACTCGGTTGGCCAAGTGGGTGCGGTCCAGCCTTTGGCTACCATGTTGTCTAGCCAAACCTTAGAATCGGGGTTGGTAAAGCTGGCTTCGCGGCCGCCCCAGACAGTTTCATTCGCTGGGGTAGGGCTGCGCATACTGGCTGGGCAGTTTTGCTCAAGCCAAGCGCGGGTTTCGGCTTGAAAGGTGTCTAACTCGGACATGCTATCTTCCTTTTGTAGTGGTTTGTAGCGTCATGGTTCGTTGATTCACGGTTCTTTGGTGCAGGGTTGTTTGCTGCACGGTTCTTTGGTTCATGGTTCTTTAGTTCATAGTTCTGTCAGTCGCCATCGTTAGTAGTTCGACGATTTTGCGGCAATATTAGGCTTGTTGAGCGGCGCTTTAGTCGCTGTGGCTAATAATGGCGGTAATTATACTGAAATGGCCCGAAAAGAGGATTAATTTTTTGTAGGCCACATTGTGTGGGCGAGTTGACAGATTGTCGAAGGCTATTTTTTTGACCACAGCAGCGGATCGTTAGAGTCGGCTCTGCTCAGTTTTGTTGTAGCGCATTACTGCCTGTTGCAGCGCGTTAAATATACGCTAGAGGTATTTGCGTGGCCACCGCGATGTAGGCTAGGGCGCCGGTTGCACCTCGATTGCAGCATTTTCGCGTCAGCCATAACGCATTGCCTTGGCCTGCAACGTAGTGGCGAGTACCGGTTTGCTGTGCAGCAGCCAAGGCCCCTCGCCGATGCGGTACCGACCGAGGCATCTACCGCTGAACTCAGGGTGATGCCCGCCGCGGTAGTGGTGGCTTTGGGGGCAGGTGTTGTAGGAATATTGCCGTGGTCCAGCAGCGCGGTGCGCATAGTGTCTTCATCGGTGGTGGCGGTATTACCGATCACCGCCAATCGGGCCATTAGCGCGGTGGCCAAAGGCGCTTTAGTTGGCAGCATGTCACTGTGCTGCGCCAAGTTGTGCAATTTTTCGGGGTAGCTGCGAATATCAAACAACTGTTCTTCGCCGAGGCCCTTATACCAGCGGGCTTGAGCTGGATTTAGCTGACCCCGATCGGCCATTGGCGCATCGCCCTGACCATATCAAGGTTGTCGCGGTAGGCCAACGGTGCCCACCGGGGGTATCGGGGTACCAACTGCGAATGTATTTAAAGCGCTTGTCTCGGAGATAGCCCGCTGGCGGTCTCTGACCTCGTTAATCCGATCTCTGGAGGCAAAAATATAGTCGCCTTGACGCTCAAGGAAGTTGCCGCCGTGGTGGTAAGGCAGTGGAGCAACCCCCGCTAAGGCCAGATAAGGGTAAATACCAGTCGTTTCATAATGGCAGCGCTGTTGGTTAATAACTGGCGAGCTCATCTTAGGGCGCAGATTGTGGCTTGGCAAGTTAAGCCCACGGCTGGAACGGCGCCAGTAGGATGTTCTTGATCGGCTACTGGCTGAGCTTTTGGCGGTCAATTTGCATTAACAGCGCCGGCCATTGCTGTTGCCAGCAACAGTGGTGATCAAAGCCATCGATAATACGCAGGGTGACGGCTGCGCTCGGGCTAAAGGCCGCAATAAAATTTTGCACTAATTGCGGTGGCACGATAGTGTCGTTTTGGCCAACTAAATGATATTGGCTGGTGCTCTGTAATGATTGACGAATGTCGGCGGGGTTGAGCGATTGCGACAATGCTGACACGTCGTGCAACTCGGTCCAGCGGCGGTGATCGAGATTGCCGGCAACGGTTACCAACTGGCGCACATCATCGCGACGGGCTGCTACTAGCGCTGCGACTGCGCCGCCGCCGCTATAGCCTATGAGTTGTAGGGTGTCGGCCTGATAGCGCGCCTTTAGACTATCTATCGCTTGGTTGCTCGCGTTTATCACCGCTTCGGAAAAGCGCCCGCTGGTCCACAGTGCGGGTTCGCACAGTGGTCCTGTTATCGACTGGCAGGGCCGTGACAAATAGACGGCGCCGGGGTGTTGCAGCGCCAGGGCTAAGGCGGTGGCATTGGTCGGGGTGGGGTTGTCGGAGGGTTCGCTGCGGTTTTTCCAAGCCAGACCGTCGCCTTCAATGTAGATGGTTAATAACGGTTGTGGGCTTTGAGCGGGGGGAAGAAAGGCGAGCAGGTTGAATTGCTCGCCTTCAATAAGATGGGCTTGCCAACCCTGCTGAGTAGCGGTGTCGGTAATATGCTGAGTTCTTGTTGCGGCGCTGGGTACACTGGTGCAGCCCACAAGGGCAACGACAGCAGCGAACAGAGCGGTGCAATAGAAACGTCGCACAGTGATTACCTATAGACATTCCGGTGATTAAAAGCCCTGACATAAGCATCGTGTACAAGAGCTGCTTTGCGATGGGTCAGTGTAATCAGGTCGCTGCGATGGGTCAATCTGTTACCAGAGGCACCACCACCGCTACCATTCAAAATAGTCTAAACTTTAGTGCCCAGCACCCTATAGCTGGGCTGGGCACTAAGCCTATTGTGACTCAGGCCGTATCAAAGTTGCTTGCCATCGCTTATCCAAGATTGCACGAGTGCAACTTCTGCTGGGCTGAGTATCGGGTGGCTAGTAGTTCCCCTACAGCTGTTAGCGCTGCTGCCAGAAGTCTCCGCCAAACACATACTGCCAGTAACTCCATTCTCGAATTTTATTTTTACTTGTTCTTCATTATTGTGGCAGCCAGAGCTAGCGCAGCTATTCGCGCTAGTGATACTGGCTAAATTATCGCTGTAAGACACCTCAGTCGTGACGCTGTTCGACGCAGTTGACTGCGCCGAATTGAGGCCATTACAGGTTGCTCTAGCGGTTACCGTGTAGCTAGAATTGCCCGTTAGGCCAGTGAGATTAACACTGGTGCTGGTGGTAGCGGTACCACCTGCACCATTGGCGGTTACCGTGTAGTTCACGGTGGAGCTACAGCTGGTACTGTAACCGGATACAGCAACAACGCTGGCACTACTTACTGCTGCAGTCGGTGCGGTCGGAGCCGCGGGGAAAGTGGCCCGGGTTACCGTTGCCGAAGGCGTTGACCGCTTGGCACCGGCGACTGCGATAACGCTATAGTTAAGTTCGCTGCCGGAGGGGGCACTGGTATCAACAAAGCTAGCCGCTGAGCTCCCCGTGGGCAACTCAGTACCATCGCGGGTGACGATATAACTGTCAATACTGCCGCTCGGTGCGGTCCAGTTGAGAGTGACCTGGTTGATGGCGCTGGAGGTCACCGCAGTGGTCACTGTTGTTGGTGCATCCGGTGCATCGGCCTCAGTGGTAGCACTGGCTTGAGCAAAGGTGATGGAGTTTTCACCATTAATAGTGGTTCCCACTTGGTAGTCGTAGCTGGTTCCTGCGCTGAGACCGGTAGTATCAGCGTAGCTGGTAATACTCGGTGTTGCTTCCGGCGTACCGGGGTAACTTGCGGCAGTACTGAGCTTACGAAATAAGCTATAGCTGTCGGCATTGCTTACCGCCGTCCAGTTTAAAGAAATCGAGTTAGTACCCGTAGCCGTTGCCGTCAATGAGCTGGGCGCATCGGGTTTGGCTGCGGTGCTGGCAACATTGGAGGGCACAGATTCCTGAGGTCGATCATCGGAGCCGGTAACGGTGTAGTAATAGGTGGTCGCGGTGCCGACAGTACTATCGCTATAGCTTTCTACTAGGATACCACTGGCTAGCAATTCGCCGCTGGCACCGTCAATTTCATCCCGGTACACATTGTAGCTGCTGACGCTGCCCGTTGGTGCGGTCCAGCTGAGGTTCACCTGAGCCGAGTTGGGGCTTGTGCCGACCAAATTTAGCGGTGTCAACGACAGTGTAGTGACCTCGGCCGGCACTGACTGCTGCGAGACATTGCCGTCAAGGGTGGCTGCGACTGTATAGCTGTAGAGCGTTGCGTAGTCCAGCGACGAGTCGGTGAAGCTACGGCTGCTGGCTTGCTCAACAGTCAGCTCCAGTTGCTCTTCATCGCGGAATAAGCGGTAGCCGTCGACGTTGGTGGCGGAGGGTGCATCCCATTGAATATCCACTTCGAAGCTGCTGTTTTCACCGACACTTGCCACTACATTGCTTGGCACCAGTCCGGCTGAGGAGGAGTCAATGGTGATGTTGGCATAGCCGGGCGTAGGCACAACATCGCAGGTCAGGTCAGAGCTGGACAAGCTGCCGTCCGCGTCAACCAACTGGTAGCTGATACTATCGACGCCGCGAACAAAGGGGTTATTCAGTTGGTAGCTAACGCTGTTGCCGCCGGCATCGATAGTAGCGGTTCCCAGATTGCCATCGATAACGCTGTCGACGCTAATGCCACCGTCGCCTTGGAAGGCTGTATCAATACGCGAGGTTACCGCAATGCCCGCTAGTAAACCGGCGCTAGAAAAAGTAGCGGTATCGGCGCTGAAGCACTGTGCTACTGGAGCTCGGTTAATAGCGGTTACTGTTTGGGTTAGCGCTACTTCACCGCCGTTGTCACCCGTGACGGTGAGAGTGACGTTGTAGTCGCCCCCGGCTACATCCGGTGAAAAGGCGCTGGTCAGCCCCGTGCCATTACTAAGCTGAACGCTAGAGCCTGTAGGTCCGGCTAGTGACCAGCTATAAGCTTCGCTGAAGGTACTGCTGCTGGCGTCAAGTGCGACGGTATCGTCGGTCGTGGGACCACTATTGCTAATAGAAAAACGCGGCACGGGCGAACCGGGGGCTTGCGCTACGTTATTACCGAGTCCCTCGAGGTGGCTGCGCAGAGAATCTGCAGCACTGGTGCCGCCATTAAAATCGACCCAAAAGCGATCGGTGGTGAGCCGCGCCATAGGCATTATACCCTGCTCATAGACATGCCCGATCAGTGTTGACGCGGCAATAAAATCGGCATAAGTATCGTAATTGGTTACTTCATTGTTGATCTGGGTGTGACAAATACGACAGTTTCTGGCGTATACATTTTCGTAGAGCTCTTCTTCGCCAACCCAGCCCGGTTGTACATAGCTGCCGTCGAAATCTTGCTCTGGCAGTTGATCTACCGGCAGAGCCATAGCGGCGTCGCCGTACCAGCCGTGTATTAACTCGATAGCGGCGCTATGGCGTTCGGGATTATCAACATAGGTTGCCAGGGCACCCAGATTTAACTTGCGTAACTCCGCTTCTTGCGCTTCGCGACTAAACGCCTGCAGTTCGTCGCTGGTGTATTTGCTGCTATCCAAAGTGGGTTCGATTTGGGCGGGATCACCGGCATGGGCATACAAGAACGAGTCTAGGTCCCAGGGCATAAAGGTGGCATCGAGGTCGGCTTGAGCAACATCGGTAAAGGTACGGTCGGGCTGATAACTCTGGTGACAAGCGGTACAAACACCGGGTAAAAACTGTTCGCCGCCACCGTCAAAATTCATGCTGGTGGTGCGAATATAGTCGCCGGTGCGCTCGTCGGGTACATAGGCATAAAATTTAACAATTTTTTCGTTGGCGCCATCGGGGTCGGGATTGGCACTATATTCCATCACCACTACTGCAAAGTCACCGCGGCCTTCAATAGTAGCCTCAACAGTGGGGTAGTTGGTGACATAGCTGTAAACACTGCCGTCGGCGTCGATACGCTGAAACATATCGCGGCCAAAACCCAAGTCGTAGTTATTCAGATATACCGCGTGGGCAATGCTGGGGTCGTCTACACGGCTGCCATCGGCATTTTCAAAGCCGGCGTGAACAAGCCATTTCTTGAGGGTGGTGAACTCACCGGCAGGATCAATAAGTGCCAGGTAGTTGTTAGCCGATACGCTGTTTTCCAAACCGAGGGCAGACAGTACGTTGTTAGTCAGTAAGGTTGCGTTGAATTCGTCGTTCCAGGTTTGCAGTAAAGCGCCGTTGGTCGCTGCAGAGCGATCAGCGGGAGCGGTAATAGCACTCGCTTTAACCGTGACACGTTTAGCTTTGCTGGCAGCGGCTGGGCGAGCGTTAACATCGCTGGGGTCTAATGCGGCGCCATCGATTTGGGTGCCGGAAACAGTAGTGGCCAGTAGTTCAAAAGCCAACTCAGAACCTGCAACCACTTCGATCTGCACTTCTAGATAGGCACTGGCAATATTGTACATTTCTAACCTGCGATCGCGATCGCTGGTCTGAAAATTTTGGTTGATGTCGTCGACGTCCAGCCGGTGAATATCCAGCTCTAGAGTAGGGTTGCGCGCATCATCAAAGGGATTGTAGTTAACTGCGGGGTTAAAGTTGGCATCAAATTTCCCCTCCAGAGTATTCTGCTGAACCACGGTTTGATCCATAGTGCCGAGCCGGTTTTGCCAGTGGGCAATGGTGTTGACTTGCAGCGTGAAACTTTGACTGCTGTCGCCGGTGCTAGCACCGCCCTGCAGCGCCGCTAGCAAATACAGTATGCGATCTGGGGTTGCCGGATCTGACAGAAAACGATCGGCGTCACCTACCGGGGCAACTTCAACACTGAGTTGATCGGTATCAACCACACCATTGGCGTCGGTTACGGTCAATTCAAAGCTTAGGATGGTGGCGCTGGCAACATTGGGAGAATTAAAAATGACTGAATTGGCGGCTCGGTCAATCAATGTCACTGTGGGACCAGCAGTTTGCTGCCACTCACTTTCCAGTATCGGTGCATTGACGCTATCACTGTCCTTACCACTCAAGGTAATTTCGCTATTGGCTCGTGCCTGATAGGTGGTGGGGGTGCCGTCACCAGCACCCAGGCCCAGTGCGACGGCACTGGCTATCGGTGGTGTTTTTTCATCTTGATAACCGACATCACTGCCGCCGCCACTACCACAGCCAATGGCGGTGGCAGTAATGGCGCAGAGGGCAAAGCGTTGCAAGGCGCGGTCGGGTCGAGTCTTTAAGTAGGACAGTAACATGTTTTTCTCCAGCGTATTAAAACTCGTAGCGAATGCCTGCAGATACGATTTGTTGATGGTAACCGGCGATGTCTTCTAATTTCCGATAGTTAATAAAAGCTTGTATACCGCCACTGGCGGTTGAGTCGGCCGTTTTTTGCCTAGCGCCACGCAGTACCGTGCTCATGCCGATGCTATAAACTTTATAGTCGCTGTCTACGCTGTTGGTAGGCAGTGAAAAGCGGGCGTTTTTGTCGAGTATTTGTGCAACATTGACATAAGCTGCGTCTATAAAACGCTGTTCGTCTTCGTGTTGTTTATAAAAATGCACTTCAATATAGGGTACAAATACCCCGTAGTTATTACTCATTGTGTATTGGGTTTTAAGACTCAATACGGTCTCCAGTGATTCAATATTCTGCTCTTCGACCAGAAAATCAAAACCTTCGTTGTT
>JBLHLU010000052.1:0-16707 GCA_047623385.1 Paraglaciecola psychrophila | reverse complement strand
ACGGCGTTGACCGCCGCCGATGAGGCCGGAGTAGTGGAGTCGGTAAAGGCGGCCTCAGATATTTACGCGCCGGTGTCCGGTGAAGTTATTGCGATCAATGAACGGTTGGAGGAAGAGCCCGAGACGGTCAATAGCGACCCCTATAATGACGGCTGGTTTTACAAATTGCAGCCCGGCAATGTTGCTGAACTCGATACGTTGATGAGTGCCGGTGAGTACGATCAACAGTGTGAAGAGCAATAACCGTTATCGCTGTTGGCGCAGTTAAGCGTCTGCAAGGCTAACCGTTCAGCAGCCCTTCTTGAAAGGCAAAAAAAACCGCGCTAGTCGATAGCGCGGTTTTTTCGTTTATGGCGGGGTTTAGCTGTTTATTTCAAACAGGCCGGCAGCGCCCATGCCACCACCGATACACATGGTGACAACACCGTAGCGAGCCTTGCGACGGCGCCCTTCAATCAGTAGGTGACCGACCATGCGGGAACCTGACATACCAAAGGGATGGCCGATAGCGATGGAGCCGCCATTGACGTTGAGTATGTCCTGAGATATGCCCAGCGTATCGCGGCTGTATAGTACCTGGCTGGCGAAGGCTTCGTTTAACTCCCACAGGTCGATATCGGCCACAGTCAAGCCCGCCGCTTTTAATAGCTTAGGGACGGCGACTATTGGACCGATACCCATCTCGTCGGGCTCGCAGCCACCGACGGCAAAACCGCGGAAAGTGCCGAGAATGTCGAGACCGCGGCGCTCTGCTTCAGCGCGTTCCATCAACACTTGAGCCGAGGATCCATCGGAGAGCTGTGAGGCGTTGCCGGCGGTAATAAAAGCGCCTTCACCCATGATCGGAGCCAGTCCTGAAAGCCCTTCCAAGGTGGTAGAGGGACGGTTACAGTCGTCTCGGTCGGCGATAGCATCGTGTTCGGTGACTTCGCCTGTTTCTTTGTTTTTGACCAGCATGCGAGTATTCATTGCCACGATCTCGTCGTCAAATTTCCCTGCGGCTTGGGCGGCGGCAGTGCGCTGCTGGCTCATCAAAGAGTATTCGTCTTGGGCTTGACGAGATACATTGTAGCGCGAGGCAACGATATCGGCAGTTTTGATCATAGGGTACCAAAGGCCCGGGTACTGGCCATAGAGGTCCGGCTCGATGGTTTGCTTGGGATCGCCGCTGGCGGGCAGCGAAATGCTCTCGACACCACCGGTTACCAGAATATCAACGCCTTCGGCGATAATACGTCCGGCGCCCATGGCTAGAGACTGCAAGCCCGAGGAGCAAAAACGGTTAATAGTGGTGCCGGAAGTAGTGACCGGGCAACCTGCTGAAAGGGCCGCATTTCTGGCCACGTTCATACCAGTGGTGCCAGCGCTGGCGGCGTTGCCGAGAATGACATCGTCGACGTCGCGGGGATCGATCTTGGCGCGTTCGATTGCATGTCTGATCGAGTGGGCGGCGAGTTTGACACCATGAGTGTTGTTAAAGGCTCCGCGGGCTGCTTTGGTTAGCGCCGTGCGGGCGGTGGAAACAATGACTGCTTCTCTCATACTAATCTCCAAATTAAGGTAATGTGGGTTTAAAAAATAGGTCCCGGTATAACGTTGCCCGGGCAGTCGTAAAATCAGCAGGGTGAGATTATCTCGACCGGGGCCGCTTGACTAGCCCCACTGTTCCAGAAAGTATTTCTTTTTGTTAATAATTGATTTGCTGCAGTGTCTTTTCAGCGGTGATGCTAGCCGTTGCATGTCCCGTCGCGGCTAAAAACGCTATACTGCGGTCCCGCTACTGCCACCCTTAATCTTCTGTAGAGTAATCGATGAGTCTTCCCGCTGACAACTTCCCGTTATTAAAGCTCAAAGCCAACACCGATCGGCGCCTGCGGGCCGGTCACTTGTGGATTTACAGCAATGAGGTCGATATCCAGCTGAGCCCGCTAAAAGACTTTAGCCCGGGGCAGCAGGTGCGGGTGGAAAATGCCCGTGGCAAGCTAATGGGGTTAGCCTACGTCAATCCTCACAGCTTGATCTGTGGTCGTCTGTTCAGTCGCGATAGCAAATACCCGTTGGACAAGTCACTACTGGTGCACCGGATAAAGATGGCCCTGAGCCTACGTGAATCAGCTACCGACGCACCCTACTATCGTCTAGTTTACGGCGACAGCGACTTTCTTCCGGGCTTGGTAGTTGACCGTTTTGGCGATGTGTTGGTGGTACAGATTGCCACGGTGGGTATGGAGTTGGTCAAGCAGGCGTTGGTTGAAGCGCTGTGCCAAGTGTTAAAACCCGCCGGTATACTGTTTAAAAACGATTCCCGGATTCGCAGCGCCGAGGACTTGCCCAGTTATGTTGAAGTTGCCTATGGCGAGGTAGCTCAGTGGCAGCCGATTTGGGAGAACGCAGTGCAGTTCAATGTGCCTTTATATGAAGGGCAAAAAACCGGCTGGTTCTACGATCACCGTGCTGCCCGGGGGCGGCTGGCAGACTACGTCAAGGGCAAGCGAGTATTGGATGTGTTTAGTTACATCGGCGGTTGGGGAGTGCAAGCCGCGGTATTTGGCGCCGCCTCGGTCAGCTGTATCGACAGTTCCGAGTTTGCTTTAGACGGAGTCGAGGCCAACGCCGAGTTAAACGGCGTTAGAGAGAAGGTGGCCACCATTCATGGCGCTGCCTTCGAGGTAATGAAAGTGTTGATCGACGAGGGCGAGCGCTTTGATGTGGTGATTATCGACCCGCCGGCATTTATTCCTCGGCGCAAAGATATTAAGGCTGGTGAGCAGGCCTATCGCCGTGCCAATGAGTTGGCCATGCGGCTGCTAGGCAGCGGCGGTCTGCTGGTATCTGCCTCCTGCTCAATGCACTTAGAGCGGGACCGGTTGGTCGATATTATCCGTGCCAGCGGCCGCCACCTGGATCGTGATGTGCAGATATTGGAGCAGGGCGGGCAGACGTTTGATCACCCGGTGCATCCGGCGATACCGGAAACACAGTATCTAAAGTCGATATTTGCCCGGGTTTTGCCCGCTATATAATGCCTGCTTCAGCGGGCCGTCGATTCGCTATAGCGCCGACCGCGCTCGCTAGTGAGTACGCTTAGTAGGTTTAGTCGCGCAAGCTCAGTTGCGTCCAGCCCCGTGCTTGCGCTTGGGCCCGCAACAGGGGGTCGGCATCGACCACCACCGGATGCTCTACTTGTTCTAATAGCGGTAGGTCGTTGATCGAATCGCTGTAGAAATAGCTGCCCACTAAGTTGTGGCCGCTGTCAGCGAGCCAACTGTCGAGGCGCTCGACCTTGCCCTGTTGAAAGCAGGGTATCCCTGACACTGCGCCAGTATAGACGCCATTGCGCAGCTCCGGTTCGGTTGCTAATAAATGATCGACTCCCAGAGACTGGGCTATAGGGGCGGTGACGAAGGCGTTGGTGGCGGTAATAATCAACAGATAGTCGCCCTGGGCTCGATGTTTAGCCAGTAGTTGCTCGGCTTTATGCTGGCGCATCGGCGCGATCACCTGCGCCATAAATTGCAGGTGCCAACGGTCTAGGTCAGCCCTGCTGTTGTCCGCCAGTGGTTTTAAGGAAAAGGCGAGGAACTCGAAGATATCCAGCGAGCCCTGCTGATACTGTTGATAAAAAGCCTCATTAGCTTGCTGATAGTGCTCTGCGTCTACCAGTCCCTGTGCCACTAGAAACTCCCCCCAGGCGTGATCACTGTCGCCATTGAGCAGGGTATTGTCTAAATCAAAAATTGCCAGGGCCATAAAATCACGCTCCGCGTTGCCGCTATCGTTGGCGGGCAATGATAGCCCTGAAGCGGTATTTGTGGAACAATAGGATAGAGTATTCGCAACGATAACAACAAATCAGGCACAGTTTTGCGTATTAAAAAATGGTTCAAAAACGTATTAAGACCTATTAAAAAGGACAGTCGGTGATTGATGGCGAAGGCTTTCGAGCTAATGTGGGAATTATAGTTGCCAACGGTCGCGGCGAATTGCTTTGGGCGCGACGGGTGGGTCAGGATGCCTGGCAGTTCCCTCAGGGGGGTATTAATCGCGGTGAGAGCCCAGAACAGGCGCTGTACCGGGAGCTGGAAGAGGAAATAGGTCTGCAGGAGCACGACGTCGAACTGTTGGGCTGTACCCGTGGCTGGCTGCGCTACCGCCTGCCGCAGCGGCTGCTGCGCAAAGACAGCAAGCCACTGTGCATCGGTCAGAAACAAAAGTGGTTTTTGTTGAAAATGTTGTCCGACAACGACCAAGTGTCAGTCGATAACGGACACAAGCCGGAATTTGATTACTGGCGGTGGGTCAGTTATTGGTACCCCTTGGCGCAAGTTGTACCCTTTAAAAAAGAAGTCTATCGCCGCGCACTCAAAGAGTTGGCGCCAAAACACAGCCGCTTAGTGGCCGACCAGTCCACCGCCGGCTTCCCTGCGCCGGCCCTCAACCAAGGCCGATAAGCCGTATGCAAAAAAGCATGCTCGAGTCTCTTCGCAGTATCGTCCAAGAAGTCAATGCTGTGGACGATTTGCAATCGGTACTGGATATTACGGTATCCCGAGTACTCGAGGCTATGTCGACGGAAGTGTGCTCGATTTATCTGCGCGAACCGACGCTCAATCGCATGGTCTTTATGGCCACCGAAGGCCTTAACAAGGAGTTTGTCGGTAAAATATCGATGGCCCCTGAAGAGGGTCTGGTTGGCCAAGTTGCCGCTAGAGAAGAGGCGATCAATCTCGAAGACGCCGCGGCGCACCCCAAGTTTTTCCATATGCCCGGTATCGGCGAGGAGCCTTTTTCCTCATTCCTCGGTGTGCCTATTATCCATCAGCGAGTGATGCTGGGCGTACTTATCATCCAGCAGTTGCAGCGCCGCCGTTTTGACGAGCACGAAGAGGCGTTTCTGGTCACTATCTCGGCCCAGTTGGCGGGGGTTATCGCCCACGCTCAGGCCACCGGTGCGATCTCTATCGGACCCAACAACGAGCGGCGCAAGAGTGCTTTGTTTAAAGGGTTGGCGGGAGCGCCAGGTATTGCTATCGGCCACGCGGTGGTGGTTACACCGCTGGCGGATCTGTACGCGGTGCCCTTTCGCCGCTGCCGTGATCCGATCGAGGAATTGGAGTTCTTCCACGAGTGTCTGGAGGCGGTGCGAGAAGATATTCGAGCGCTGGGGCGAAAATTGTCCTCTCGACTGGTGCCGGAGGAGCGAGCCCTGTTTGATGTCTATTTGCGGATGTTAGACGACAGCGCGCTGGCCGCTGAGGTGGATGAAAAAATCAACCAAGGCCAATGGGCTCAGGGCGCGCTGAGTCAAGTGATGCGCAAGCATATCAATACCTTCGAAACGATGGAGGATCCCTACCTGCAGGAGCGGGCCTCCGATGTTAAAGATTTGGGTCGGCGAGTGCTGTCTTACCTACAGTCCGCTAACACCGTTCCGGTAGAGTACCCGGAGCGCACGGTGTTGGTGGGCGAAGAACTGACCGCGTCGATGCTGGGGGAGGTGCCCAGCGAAAATCTGGCCGGACTGATTTCGGTCAAGGGTTCTGGCAACTCTCATGTGGCGATCCTAGCCAGGTCGATGGGCATTCCCACGGTTATGGGGGCGGTGGACTTACCCTTCACCCAGATCGAGGGCAGCGAGATTATTCTCGATGGCTACAATGGTAACGCCTATCTCAATCCCGCCGAGGAGTTGCGGGAGCGCTTTCAGTTAATTTTCGACGAAGAATTGCAGATCAACAAAGAGCTGGAGGCGCTGAAAGATTTCCCCTGTGTGACCACCGACGGTCATCGGGTGCCGCTGTGGGTCAATACCGGTCTGCAGGCGGATATAGCCCGTTCGCTAGATCGTGGTGCCGAGGGAGTGGGACTGTTCCGAACGGAGATCCCCTTTCTGCTGCGGGAGCGTTTCCCCAGCGAAGAGGAGCAGCGGCGTATCTACCGGGAACAGCTAGAGGCCTTTGCGCCGATGCCGGTGACCATGCGTACATTGGATGTCGGGGGTGACAAGTCGCTGCCCTATTTTCCTATTGAGGAAGAAAACCCATTTTTGGGCTGGCGTGGTATCCGTGTCACCCTCGATCACCCGGAAATCTTCTTGGTACAAATACGGGCGATGATGAAGGCCAATGCCGGGCTCAATAATCTGCGTATTTTACTGCCGATGATCAGCTGTGTGGCGGAGGTCGATGACGCACTGAGTCTTATCCACCGAGCGCATCGTGAGCTGATCGAGGAGCTGGGTTTTGATTTAGTGCTGCCGATGATCGGCGTTATGGTGGAGGTGCCCGCCGCCGTATATCAGGCCCGGGATCTGGCTAAACGGGTGGGTTTTTTATCGGTGGGGTCTAATGATTTGACCCAGTATTTACTGGCGGTTGACCGCAACAATCCGCGGGTTGCCGATTTGTATCAGGCTTTTCATCCAGCGGTGTTACAGGCGCTGAAAAAGGTTGCCGACGACGGCCATGCAGAGGGACGAAAAGTGAGTATTTGCGGTGAGTTTGCCGGTGATCCTGCCGCCGCTATTCTACTAATGGCAATGGGGTACGACGTACTGTCAATGAACGCAACCTCGTTACCCAAGGTCAAGTCGGTGATTCGCAATATTAGTCTCGAACACGGTAAAAACTTGCTGACCCAAGTTCTGGCGATGGACTGCGGCGAGAAGATTCGCCAATTTATGAACGGTGCACTGAAGGATTCAGGCCGCTCCCAGCGGCATCGCGACGGTTTGTTTTAAGCGTGTTCCGTGGTGGCAAGGGCAAACTGGTGCTCACTGAGTTGGCCGCGTTCCCCCCCCGATAAAAATTCCTGTTCGTAGAAATGCACAGCGCCGGTGCGGTTCAAAGTCAGTACAGTACTGGCCCGGGTACCGTAGCTCGCAGAACGAATAAATCGACTGGACAGACCTCGCTCCGCCGGTAGGTCGACGCAGGTACTGGGTAGCTCGTGGTCGGCAGCGGCGCGCTCATCGAGTAGTACAGGTAGCAGCTGGGACGGAGCCTGACTGCCGCTGATGGCTTGTCGCAGCGCATTTTTGCCGCCGCTGACTTTGGGCCAGGGCTCGTTAAGATAGCCATTGCTGAGACCGTGCACGCCGGGTCGCAGTACTTCAATAGCGGGTCGGCGATTACTGAGGCAGTAGAGCTCTGAGCGACCGTCGCCAAAATCCCCCGCCAATAAGTTAAAGCCGGCGAACTGCTGCCCCCGGCGCTGTAAGGCGCTGAGGCAATCGAGTGCGCTGTCGCTACTGTTCAAGAAAGTGGTTATTAGCTCGCCCCGGGACAACAGCTGGCGATGGCTTGCCGGGGCCTCCCTCACATTGGTTACTGCGGCAAAGCGGCCAGATTGGTTAATCGCCATCCAGGTGCCCTGGGCCTGCAGGTCCCGGCCGCCAAAGATACCGCTTGCGTCCGGCCAGCTGTGCGCCGCTGCGGTGGGGCGAGCGTAGGTTTCATCGCGGTTGGCAGCGACAATAAGCGGATAATCTCGGTGGTGTTGAAAGGCAAAGAGAACAAGGCACATAGGTTATTTACTGCGTAATTTCGTTCGAGATAGCGACTTTAAAATAATTTGCGCATAATAGCGCTCGTTTCTGTATTGACCGAGGCCCAGCTGTTTATGTTAACACATCCGAATATCGATCCCATTGCACTGTCGATAGGCCCTGTGTCTATTCATTGGTACGGCATTATGTACTTGCTGGCTTTCAGTGCGGCATGGTGGTTGGCAGTGCGCCGTTCCGACACCGATTATTCGCCGATCAAGCGAGCCCAAGTGGACGATTTGATCTTCTATGGTGCTCTTGGCGTGGTGCTCGGCGGGCGCTTCGGCTATGTCATGTTCTACAATTTTGATAAATTCTTAGAAAACCCCCTGTGGTTATTTCAGGTCTGGCAGGGCGGTATGTCTTTTCATGGCGGTCTGTTGGGGGTGTTCGTTGCGATGGTGTTGTATGCAAGAAAGCTCAAAGTGGACGCCGGCGCGCTGCTAGATTTTGTGGTGCCGCTAGCGCCGGTCGGTTTAGGTATGGGGCGGCTCGGTAATTTCATTGGCCAGGAGTTGTGGGGGCGGTCGGTAGACCCGGCGACAGTGCCCTGGGCGATGGTCTTTCCCGCCGACCCTGAAGGTCTTGCCCGCCACCCCTCCCAACTTTACCAGTTGGGTCTAGAAGGGGTGTTGCTGTTTGTCATTATCTATGTTTTTTCCTCCCGGGCGCGGCCGCCTTGGTCGGTAGGGGGGCTGTTTCTTATTTGCTACGGACTGTTTCGATTCATTGTTGAATTTTTCCGCCAGCCGGACAGCCATATAGGTTTTGACGCCTTTGGTTGGTTGACTCGAGGACAGCTGTTATCGGTGCCGATGGTACTGCTCGGAATTGCAGTAATGATTATGGCTTATCGCATTGCGGCTAAATCCCTCGCTAAATCCTGAATCCTGGTGGCAATGGTTTAGTGGCAACGGCTTAGTGTCAGAGGGCTAGGGCCAATAGTTGAGTGCTTATAATGCTGACAAGCCTGAGGAGGGTGAAGTGAACGTCTACGAAAATGAAGAGGGCTATGTACGGCTGTTGCGAGATATTCTGGCGATCGAGCATGTCACCCCCGATAGAACCGGTTGTGGCACTAAAAAAACGTTTGGTGCCACTTTAGACTTTACCGATATAGCGCAAGGTTTTCCGCTGCTGACTGGGCGTCCGGTACCTTTTCGCCTGTGTTTCGAGGAGATGATGTTTTTCCTCAATGGCCGAGTGCAAACCCGTGAACTGGAAGACAAGGGCATTATGTTTTGGCACGGCAATACCCGCCGCGACTTTCTCGATGGGCGTGGTTTACAGGCGCTGCCCGAGGGTCATATGGGTTATGCCTACGGGGCGGTGATGCGCCACGCCGGCGGCGATTACGATGAGCACTATCAGCCGGTTGGTGGTTTTGATCAACTGCAGTACGTTATTGCCGAGCTGCAGCGAGATATCTGGTCCCGGCGGGCAATGATCGAGCTGTGGAGTCCGGCGGATATTGACCGGATGGCGTTAACACCTTGCTGTCATAATTATAATTTCGCTGCCACTATGGGCCCGGACGGCGAGCCTGAACTCAATTTGGCGGTAAAAATACGCAGTAGCGACACGCCTTTTGGGCTCGGTGGTGCCAATGCCCCGCAATTCGGTTTTCTGTTGCAGGCAATGGCTCAGTTGTTGGCTGTACGGCCCAAAAAGCTGTCGCTGATACTGATCGATGCCCATATTTATAGCGGTGGTTACGCCAATCAAATTCCCTATATTGAGGAAGCCGTCGAGCGCGAAATACAGCCACTGCCGCAGCTGACTATCGACCGGGAACTGCATTCGATGGCCGACTTGCTAGCGCTGACCATGGCCGACCTACGATTTGTTAACTACCACCCCAACACTGCAAAAATGTTGAGCCCGAGGCCACCGATGGCGGTTTAAGGTTCTGAAATGCGGCGACTGACAACAATTTAATTAAGGAATTACAGTGAAACTATCATTAATGGCTGCGGTATCGCGCAACGGCGTTATTGGCAATGGTGCCGATATACCTTGGCAGGCAAAGGGTGAGCAGTTGCTCTTTAAGGCCATGACTTACAATCAGTGGTTGCTGGTAGGGCGCAAAACCTTTGAGTCTATGGGGCTGTTGCCCAATCGACGTTATGTTGTGATTAGTCGTTCCGGGCAGTATCAAGTCGATGATGAGCGGGTCAAGGTGTTCTCTTCAGTCGACTCGGCGCTGGCTGAATTGCCACAGTTCACCGATCATCTTATGGTGGCTGGAGGTGGCGAAATCTACCGCCAGCTTATTGATCGCGTCGACACCGTACATCGTTCTGTGGTTGAGGTAGAGGCTAGCGGTGATATAACTTTCCCCAAGCTTCCTGCGGATTTAGAGCAGGTTTTTGAGCAGCGCTTCGAGTCGAATGTTGAATACTGTTACCAAATTTGGAAAAAGCGCCGATCTTAGTTGCCGTGGTTCATCATTACAGTCTTGCAGGCCATTGTGGTGTTTTGCCCTATTTTTTCTAGGCTAGGATGTAGTCGCCATACTGATAGGCTATTTTGCCGGCGAAGATCAGCGGTTCTGAAGGGCTGATGGCTGCTAAATGCCATGAAAACCGTAAAAAACTAAACTTTTTGTTATAAAAAAAGCGTTTTAATCGCTTTCGATTTTATCAATTGAGATGCGATCATAACATTCGGCGTTTAATAGCGTATTAAACTGATACATTTTATGGTCTATTTGATACCCATGTACTCGCTACTTTGTTACCCAATTACCCACAGAAAATAAATACACTTTCTTCGCTGCCAAAAGGGTGTTGAGCGTTGCTTAATGTAAAAGCTTGAGCTTAAAATGCGACCCTGATAAGGAAAGTATAAAGCACTGTCACTATCACTGTACCCAGAATTATAAACCTGCAATTTCAAATATCCTGAAGGAAATGCTATCCCAATGAATACGCATCGATTCAAAATGATCGCGCTAGCCATGACTGTGTCATGTGGCGCGTTCTTGGGCGCTACCGCCCAAGCGAACACAGCTGACGCTGTGTTAACTGTTGGCCAGGCTAAGACAGCTGCTGCGAGCAAGTCCCAACAATCGATTGACAAATTAGCCAGCGAGACCGGCGATTTGCTTCAGGACTATAAGACAGTCATGAAAGTCGTCGATGGTTTACGGGTATACAATGAGCGACTGGAGAAGCAGATTGCTAACCAATTGGCTCGTGTTGCCAGTATAGACACGTCTATTGGCCAGGTTACAGTCATTCAGCGGCAGGTGACTCCCTTGGTCATTCGCATGATCGACGGGCTGGAAAAATTTGTGAATCTTGACGTTCCCTTCCGAATTGAAGAGCGCCAAGAGCGTGTCGCTTTTTTGCGCGCCAACGTTGACCGCTCTGACTTATCGGTAGCGGAAAAGTTTCGCCAAGTGTTAGAAGCCTACAAGATTGAAAATCAGTACGGCCGCAAGGTTGACGCCTACAAAGGTTCAATTAGCATTAACGGTTCTGAGCGGGAAGTGAATTTCTTCCGGGTCGGTCGTATTGCCCTGCTGTACCAAACTACCGATACGCTGATATCTGGAGCTTGGGACAAAAATGCGGGTCAATTTGTTGAACTCGACCCCGGTGAATATCGCAACGCGATTATCAAGGGTCTGCGGATTGCACGCCAACAAGCCACCGTCGATATACTTAAACTACCCATCCCCGCGCCGGAGGCTGCTAAGTAATGAATACTAATTTTGTAAAGTCGGTAGTATTTGCCGCAAGCACGTTACTGGCCACTGGTGCCGGATCGCTAATGGCCCAGGAAGCGCAGACCCTCGATCAACTGCTGGGATTTGTGAAGGAAGGTCAGGCCACAGAAGCGAGAGAGAATAGGGCTCGGGAAGCGCGTTTTAAAGCCGCTAAAACCGATCAGAAAAGGCTGCTGGCCGAAGCTGAGAATATGCGGGCACAGGAAGAAGCTCGCTCAACTCGCTTGGAAACTAACTTCGAAACCAACGAGCAGACCATTGCCGACAAACAGAAGCAGTTGAAAGACCGCCTCGGTAATTTAACCGAGCTGTTTGGTCACTTGACCTCTGCTGCCGGTGATTTACGTTCCAACTTTGCAACCTCACTGGTTAGCGCTCAATATCCTAACCGTGAAGCATTTTTTGACGAGTTAATCGGTAAGATGAGCAACTCCGATCAACTGCCCAGTATCGAAGAAATTGAGCGCATGTGGTACGAGATGCAGCGCGAAATGACGGAGTCGGGTCGAGTCGTGTCTTTTACCACCGAAATTTCCAAGCCCGGTGGCCAGAAAGAGCAGCGCCGAGTGATTCGGGTCGGTTCTTACAACATCGTTACCGATCTGGGCGAATACCTGACCTATAACGACAACGGTGTGCTGGAAGTATTGGCGCGTCAGCCCTCGGATAACTTCCTCGGTTGGGCTGAGGACTTGGCTGGCAACAGCAGTGGTTATTCTGCCTTTGGTGTCGACCCTACTGGCCCTCTAGGCGGTTCTTATCTTTCGGCGCTTATTAACACGCCGACTATGAAAGAGCGGTTTGAGCAAGGTGGCGTGATTGGTAACGCAATAGCGGTGGTTGGTGCCTTCGCTTTCTTACTGGCTATTTGGCGCTTGATCGTGCTGACTTCTGTCTACTCCAAGGTTAAGGCGCAGCTGAAATCAGACAAGCCCAATACCAATAATCCACTGGGTCGGGTACTAATGGTACACGCAGAAAACCCCAATATGGATACCGAAACATTGGAGTTGAAACTCTCTGAAGCAGTCTTAAAAGAGACGCCGAAAATTGAGATGGGTCTGAACTTGTTGAAGATCATTGCTGCAGTAGCACCGCTAATGGGTCTGCTGGGTACTGTAACCAACATGATTCTGGTATTCCAAGCGATTGTTATCTTTGGTGCAGGTGATCCGACAGCAATGGCTGGTGGTATCTCCGGAGCACTGGTTACCACGGTTCTGGGTCTACTTGTAGCCATACCGACGGTGTTGTTACACACAGTCACCAGTGGCCAGGCGAAGAAAGTACTGCATGTACTGGACGAACAGACAATGGGCATGATTGCCGAGCACACTGAAGCAAAGTTGGGGAATGGCTAAATGGTTTATAATCTCGACGAGATTCTGGACATAATAAGCCGCTTTATGGTGCAGGGCGGCGACGTGCTCTGGTTGATAGCCATCCTGACGTTCGTAATGTGGACGCTGGTATTTGAGCGCTTTTGGTATTTTCGTTCTGGTCTGCGTAAAGACGTTGACGAGGCATTGGCTACCTGGGAAGGGCGCTCTGAGCGCAAGTCCTGGAACGCCGCGCAAATACGCTTAATGCTGATTTCACAGTCCAACATCCGGATTAAAGCGGGTCTGCCAATGATTAAGACACTAGTGGCTGTCGCTCCGCTGCTAGGTCTGCTGGGTACAGTTACCGGTATGATCGAAGTGTTTAATGTTATGGCAGTGACCGGTGGTGGTGACGCCAAGTCTATGGCAGGGGGTGTGTCGAGAGCCACAATCCCAACCATGGCGGGCATGGTAGCCGCACTGTCCGGGGTGTTTTCCAATACCTATGTGACCCAGATTGCCGACCGTGAATGCAAATTGTTCGAAGATCATCTGACAACTGACCACTAAGAGAATTATCATGCGCAGAAACGCTATTAGAAGAGGGGGTGCCGATGAGGCCTCCGAGATTGACCTGACGCCGATGCTTGACGTGGTCTTTATTATGTTGATCTTCTTTATCGTCACGGCTTCGTTTATCAAAGAAGCCGGTATTGAAGTGAATCGCCCAGAGGCATCTACGGCCTCTAAAAAGGAAAATGTCAATATTCTTATTGCCATTAGCCCTACCAACGAAATATGGATTGATAAGCGCCGCGTTGACAAGCGGGCTGTGCGTTCGGTAATCGAGCGTATGCACGCTGAAAATCCAAAGGGAGCGGTTGTAGTTCAGGCTGATAACAAGTCAACGACTGAAACTGTTACCGCTGTTATCGATGCATCGCGCGCCGCCGGCGTCTATGATGTTTCACTGGCTACTGAAGACGACTAGGGCATTATGAACTATTTACGCTTATTTTTTGGTGCTGTACTCGCTTTTACGGTGACCGTGTTCTTGTTCGTGCTGATGCCTGCCCTTATTGAAATGGCAGACAAAGGCGTGGACGACAAAAAGAGAACCAAGATAGCCGACATCCAGATGCCGGATGTCGAAATCACTAACAACTTGAAAGAGGTTAAACCGGCTAAGCCGGAAGATCCTCAAGAGCCGCCGCCGGATATGGAACAGCCCGACATGGACGATGTCGACGCTAACCCCGACGCTGTTAACATGTCGCCGTCGGTTGCCGCCGACGTCAGTATTGGCATGGGCGGACTCAGTAGCGCTGATGGAGAATATCTGCCGATTGTTAAAGTTGCGCCGATGTATCCTCGCCGTGCGCAGAGCCGAGGTGTGGAGGGCTACTGTACAATTGAGTATATCGTAACCAAGCTGGGGTCGATTAAAGATCCGGTGGCAGTGGACTGTATTCCCAAGGGCTATTTTGAACGGCAGTCGATCAAGGCGGCCAACAAGTTCAAGTACAAGCCTCGAGTTGTCGACGGTGAGGCCATCGAAGTGTTTGGTGTTCAAAACCGCTTTACTTACGAGCTTGAAAAATAGCAGCTGAAGAAACTATTTTCGGAATTCACAATATTATGAATGTATATAGGTTCAAATCGCTGTTCGGCCTCGGTAGGCCGCTGGCTCTAGGTGTATCTTTGCTAGCCATGCAGGCTGTGGTTCCCACGGTACTGCAGTCAGTCGGCGTACCGATGACAGTGGGTGTTGCCCATGCTCAGGCAGCCGATAAAGCAGCAGACAAGCCGAGAAAAAAGACTAAGCGCACCCAGGCGATGTCTGCCAAGGTATATGAAAAAGTGCTTGAAGCTCAGGAACTCGTCGAGATTAAAGACTACGACTCGGCGCTGGCTTTGCTGGGTGAATTGGGTCAGGGCAGAAAGCCTCTGAATCAAGCAGAACAGGCTAATGTGTACAATACCTATGCTTTTATCTACTACTCATTAGAGCAGTATCCGAAAGCTATTGAAGCCTACAGAAACATTATTAATATTGTCGATGGTCCTGAAGGTCAGCAAATTCAGGCGCGTTATAGTATCGCGCAGTTGTATTTTGTAACCGATAAATGGCGCGAGGGTGTCGACGCACTGAACGACTGGATGAGCGTATCCACGGTTATCGGTGCCTCTGCCTACAATCTGCTGTCTCAGGGTTATTACCAGCTGAAGGATTACGATTCGGCGCTGAAGAACGTAGAAATCGCTATCTCTATGTTCAAGGCCGACGGCAAGGTCCCCAAAGAAAACTGGTACGGTCTGCAGCGTTTTTTGTACTACGAGAAAAATGACTACGCCAAAGTGGTAGAGATTCTCGGTGAAATGTTAGTGCATTACCCGAAGAAGTCTCACTGGGTACAATTGTCAGCGATGTATTCGGAACTCAAGAATGAGGGTCGACAGCTTGCCGCTATGGAAACCGCATATGTACAGGGGCTATTAACGAAAGAAAAAGAGCTGATCAACATGGCTTATTTGTTCTTAGCTAGCGACATTCCGCACAAAGCCGCGCAGGTATTGGACAAGGGTGTTGAATCAGAAATAATTGATCCTACGTCTAAAAACTTAGAGCTATTGGGTGGTGCATGGCGCCAGTCTCAAGAGATTAAAAAGGCCGTGCCGATAATGGCCAAGGCCGCTGCATCCTCCGATAAGGGTGAGCTCTGGTATCGACTGTGCAGTGTCTATTTGGATAGCGACCAGTTTAAGAAGGCAGTAGATTCTTGTAATAAAGGTATTAAAAAGGGCGGCTTAAAGCGGGCAGATTCTGCCAACTTGGTATTGGGAATGGCGCACTTTAACCTGCAGCAGTATAAGTCGGCCCGCAGCGCTTTTAATAAGGCATCCAAGGATAAGCGCAGCAAAAAATACGCGACGCAATGGATCAAGCATATGAATAACACCATTAAGCGCCAGAAGAGTTTAGAAGAAGACGTATAAGATACTTTTCAGTAATAAAAAGGGCGCCGTAAGGCGCCTTTTTTATGTCAATACTGCAGCGAATACTCAACCCATCTATGTTTTTGATACAGGTAATAGCGCTAACGAAGCTAGCCGCTCTCAATGTGGCTCAACCGAGCACCGATAGCTTATTGTTATCAGGATCGGCTGATCCCACGTCCGGTATTCTTGCGGCACCACTCGATACTTGGCATTAGCGGTGAGCGCACTGAAACCTGTCGATCCGTTCTCCGGGAATCCTTTAACTTGCCTCTGTGTAATTGCTGCAGGTCACTCAGTGCTAGATTATTAGTGTAAGCGGCAATCTCGATGCTCACTGTGTCACCGTTCTTAATGGCGCCGATTACTTGATTTATCCCATTCCATGGAGCTGGTAGAGATAAATATAACGTCGATTTTGGTCGCGGCAGGGCGTTGTGTATACCAAGAATTATTTTTGGTAATAGGATATGCAGAGCAGGGCGAAGGCACAGTAAGCACGCTAAGGCACAGGCGATAAGATCCCGGGCGGGAGGAAAAAGAGCCTGGCATCATGTACCGTCTTCGACTGCTAGAGTGTTGAGGATGCGCCGCAGGCCATATTATCTCCCGAACAAGCCATTGCGCTGTACCTTTCGGTGTACAGGCCACAGTCTAAACAGAACAAAAAGAGTAAGTATAGCCGGGATCAGCGGCTGAAAATCATTGGATTTGTGCCAGTCGACCAGATAAATCTTAGCCGCTGGTCATATTACGATTGGCTGTGGAGCTCGTGGCGCACTATTAAAGCTTGGCTACCATCGCTTTACCGTTCCTTTGTAGCAGTGAGTGAATTCGCTGTCTAAAGAGTAAACAAATCACCGAAAAGCAAAGTGCCGAAACCCTGATTGTTCTACTGTTTCTAGAACGCAGCTAATAACTCGTTGAGAAAGCGTCTTCCCAGTTCCGTCGGTGCAATACAGTCGCTCTCGCGCACTAACAGACCGCGGTGTTGCAAGTCGCTCAGTGTGTCTGCAATATGAACTAGCGAAAGTCCGGTACGCTGTTGGTACAGTAGAGGCTCGAAGCCGCCGTTGAGCCGCAGCGCATTCATCATAAATTCCAACGGT
>JBLHLU010000051.1:0-16848 GCA_047623385.1 Paraglaciecola psychrophila | reverse complement strand
GTCAGCGATAACAATAGCGGTACTGCTGTGTACTCAATAGGCCGTTACCATCAGTACCAGTCCGGGGTACTTGATGTTGGTTATTGACTGTTTATGGCTTTATAAAAAGGCGTTAAAAGCTCTGCAAGCAAGCATCCGGCCTAACAATACGGGTGAGGTATTGATCGGCTGCCAGCCTTGTTGCCACTGATTTTGCGGTGAAAAGAGTCAAAATCGATTCTTATTCGGCCATCGCATTGATATTCTTTGACGCATGATGCCTCCATACTTTACTTTGTGCGGTAGAGACTTTTTGCTGTTACTGCCGCGACTCTTTAATTTAAACCGTTGAGACTCTTCAATTTGAACCGTTAAAGCTCTAACGTATACCGTTGATGCTGTTTAAATTGCATCGTCGCGACGCTTTCAATAACCATTTCAAGAAGAATTAAATCTTATAATAAATGCTGATACGAGGGCAACACGATGGATTTTAGAACACGATCAATTGTCGATTTGGCAAAAGATGTCCAGTCCAGACAGATTTCTGCCAAAGAGCTAACGACCGCTGCGCTGGCAAATATTGACCGCTTAGACGGTGAACTCAACAGTTTTTGTGCCGTTGATGCCGAGCGCGCGCTGCGCGATGCACAAGCGGTTGACGCCGCTATCGCTGCAGGGAAAATACTGCCCTTGGCGGGTATTCCGATTGGCGTTAAAGACCTTGAGGACGCGCAGGGGTTTGTAACCACCTACGGGTCTGATTTACACACCGCAGACGGTGTTGCAACCAGTGATTCTGAAGTGGTTGCGCGGCTAAAAGCCGCCGGTGCGATAGTGTTGGGCAAGACCAATACTCCGGAATTTGGCCACAAAGGCAAGACTGACAATATTCCTTTTGGCGCCACTAAAAACCCTTGGAATTTGGCCTATAGCCCCGGCGGTTCCAGTGGCGGTACCGCCGCCGCTATAGCCGCCGGTATAATACCTTTGGGAACCGGTTCAGACGGCGGCGGCTCTATTCGCATGCCCGCAGCGATCTGCGGGCTCAGCGGAATTAAAACTTCCCAGGGACGTATTCCCAACGGTGGCCTCAATCCCCCGGGCAGCGGTTTAATGGCGGTGAAAGGTCCAATGGCTAGGTCGACGCTGGATACCGCCTATGCCCTGGACTATACCGTCGGTGACTGCGCCAGCGATATTTTTGCGCTGCCGGATAAAACTGAATCATGGTACCAGTCGATTAATGAAGGCTGCGCCTTGCCAGACAAAGTGGTGTGGTCACCCAGCATGGGTTTTGCCAACGTTGACAACGAGATTAAGCGCGCCTGTGAAGAGGCGGTAGCCAAGCTCGAAGCAGCCGGTGTTACGGTGATAGAAAACGACAACGTTTGGTCTAAGGATCCGGTTCGCGATTGGATGGTATTTTGGTCCTGTGCTCGGGCTCGGGCTCAGCAACATCTGCGCGGAACCCCGCAATGGCAGCAGATTGACCCGGTGCTGCGCTCGATGATTGAGCTCGGTAGCACTAAAGTGGACGGTCCTGCCTATGCGCTGGCGATTGACGCTTGCCACCGCATGAACTTAGAGCTGGAGACGGCTTTTGAAGCGGCCCCGCTAATATTGACCCCAGCGACCTGTGGTCTGTCGCCTAGTCTTGCTGATGACGGTATTATCAACGGTGTGAAAACCCCGGCTTGGGCTGGTTTTACTATGGGTATTAATATGACACGCAACCCCGCCGGAGTGGTGCCGATTGGTAAAAACTCTGCGGGTATACCGATCGCACTGCAAATCATAGGCCGCCAGCGTGCTGATCTTAGTGTGTTGCGTGCGATGCATGCGATGGAGCAAGTGTTTGAATTTACCGAGCTGGCAGACTTTGGCTAGGCTGAGTGCTGGCCTTTAGGCCAGCTTCTGTTGTTTGCTATCCAATCGCCATAGGCTACTCGTAGCGGCTAGCGTTAGCATAACAATTAACATCATTGCCGAGGCGATAATGAGTGCCGTAGCAGGGCCAAACTGTTCCACCAGAAACCCGCAAAATAGTGCGCCGATCGGACCAGAACCCATAAACGAAAACGAGTGGAAGGCCATAATTCGGCCGCGCTGATCGGCGGGGGCCTGTTCTTGCATGATGGTGCGTGACATGGTCATGGCCAAGCCTCCACAAATGCCCCAGCCAAAAATGGCACAAACCAAAACAGTGAAATTAACGCCTAAACCAGCACTGGCCAGGGCCATTGCGCCGCAGCAGTGCGCCAACAATAGCGCTCGGCCCTGGCGGTGAATATCACCAAAGCGCAGCAACACCATAATGGTTACCACCAGTCCGAGCGCGTTAGCGGCGTTGAGCCAGGACAACTCTGCACTGGAGCCGTTATAGACATCGCGCATTAACAGCGGCAAGGTGACAATATAAGAGCCCATAAAAAAGACCCCCATGGCGCAGTTTTGAATAACCACGGCGCGCATATTCGGTGAAACCTTAATCGTGCGGTACCCCTCGACTATCGATTCCACAGTTTTGCCGACTAAATTGCCGCCGGCGGTATTGGCTGGAGGATTGGGTATATCGAGGCGGTAGATTGCTGCAATACCTACCAACATCGAGCAAACCTGTACCATTAATATAACCGCAGCACCGGTGCGGTCGGCAAAAGAAGCCGCCATTAAGCCCAGCATCTGGGCGCCAAACTGTACCATGCTAGTTTGCAGTACCCGTCGCTGAATTTGTCCGTCGGCGACTTGATTGAGCAGGCTGTCGCGGGCGGGGGTTACAAAAGCTTGAGCACAGCCCATCATCACCGCAAAGATGATCATTGAGGTATAGTCGAGCTTGTCTAACATCACCATGGCGACTAGGTATAGCGGCGGTATCGAGGCCGCGCACTGAGCGATCAGCGCTACTCTGCGGCCACCGTAGTGGTCCGCTAAGCTGCCGCCGATTAACATAAATAAGGTGGCGGGGATTAGCAGCGACATCTGCGCAAAACCGACCATAGCAGGGCTCTCCTGCAATACCATGGTGACCAGCCAGGCAAAGACTACGGACTGGATGCCGGCGGAAAAAAACCATGACCCGGTACTCAACAAATAGTAGTGCAGCGCGCGCATAGGTAAGCCGGTTAAATGAAAATGGAGACAGAGAATACAGCGCTGGGCTTTAGAAAGAAATAAAATGGCTTAAAAAGAGCATTAAAACGGTGGGTTAACAACCGCTTCGCCGCGCCCAGTCTAGATGTCGACAGGCCGTGGTGTTAGTCTATTCGCACTATGAACCTTGCGATAAAAAACCAATAACTGTGGAGAGTGAGCAATGGAAGTTCGGCAATTAGGTCAGCTGTGGCCGGTTAGTGCACTAACTTTAGGTGGTGGTGGTCTGGGCCAGGTGTGGGGTGAAACGTCCCGCGCTGAAGCTGTCGCCACAGTGCGCGCCGCGGCTGCCAGTGGTATTGATTTTCTTGATATGGCGCCACTATACGGTAAGGGTGAAGCTGAAGTTGTGGTGGGCGAAGCGTTCGCGGGTAAGCTGCCAGTAGGGATGCGTGTCAGCAGTAAATGTATGGTGGGGCTGCTGGACCCTGCAGCTATGTTAGAAAAAATGGAGCGCTCAATAGTGCGTTCGCTCAAATCTATGCGCCTAGAGCGCCTAGACACATTTGTACTACATTCCCAAATTCTCCCCGACGGTTATCAACTGCAAGGGCATGAAGATACGCAACATACTTGGACAGTTAATTGGAGTTGTTATCAGCAGTCGGTTATTCCCGCGATGGAGCAGCTCCAGCAGAAGGGCCTGATCGAACATTGGGGTATTACCGGTATCGGACTGCCCGCCACCGTTCGTCAGGCCTTAGCGTTGCCGGTAAAACCTGCGGTAGTTCAAGTTATCGCCAATCTGATGGACAGCGCCGGGGGTATTAGGCGCTTTGATGAAGCGGCTGAACCGCGCCGTATTATTGCCTGTGCCAAAGAACAGGGCGTTGGCGTTATGGGCATTCGCGCGGTTCAAGCCGGGGCTCTGACCGACAGCCTAGATCGGAGCTTAGCCGCCGATGATGCCGAACAGTTAGACTTTGTCAGAGCTCAGCCCTGGCGAACGCTGTGTCTGGAATTGAATGAGAATCCAGCGGTATTAGCCCATCGCTATGCGCTGGCCATGGAGGGAGTCGACACGGTAGTGTTGGGCGTAAAAAATCGGCAAGAACAATCGCAGATTATCGATGGTCACAATCTTGGGCCGCTAGCGCCAGATCTTATTGCACGCATCGACAGTTTGGGGTTGCGGTCTTAGCTGCGGCTAACCATTGCGGTTGCGAGCCAGGCTAGTGGCAGTAATGCACAAGCCGCCTGTGCGACTAGGCCCGCTGGCCATTATGTGGCAGCGGGCCAAACACTGTTGGTGGCGTTAACGGTGAAACTGTGGTGGACGTTTCTCGATAAAAGCACTGATCGCTTCTTTCGACTCATCGCTGCCGGCGCATTGAATTAAATGTTGCGCCTCTAGTGCCAATGACGCAGAAAGGCTCTGATCTCCGCCTTGGTTCAAGTTCTTTTTCATTAAGCGCAATGCCATCGCTGGGCCATTGGCAATATCCCGGGCATAGTCGAAGGCTTGCTGACGAAAGCTGTCATCGCTAAATACGCGGTTGATTAAGCCCATCTGTAATCCTTGCTGAGCGCTGATGCGCTCACTGCGAAAAAACATTTCTTTGGCTCTGGCCAAACCCACCAAACGCGGTAAAAACCAGCTGGCACCGTAATCGCCAGAAAGACCAATATTGGCAAACGCTGTGGTGACAAAAGCTTTGTCGCTGGCCACCCGTAAATCACAGGCCAATGCCAGTGATAGCCCAGCCCCAGCTGCGGCGCCGGGTAGCGCTGCAACAGTAGGTTTGGTTAAGGCAAACAGGCGACCGGTCAAGGTTTCTTGTTTGTGGGTTAGCTCTGCAATTCGCTGTTGCTCCGGCAGTGGCTCGCCGCCGGAAGCACTCATACCACTGACATCACCGCCGGAACAAAATGCATTGCCGGCGCCCGTTAACAGTAGGCAGCCGACTCTGTTATCGCTTTCTAACTGCAGCAAGATGGCTCTGAGTGCGGGGGTTAAAATGTCACCTAGGGCATTTTTCTTGTGCGGCTTGTTAAGCGTGACAATAGCTACCCGATCGCGGATTTCACATAACAACTGCTCGGTACCGGTATCGATAAAACTCATAGGTCATTCCAAGATGGGACGGGGAAAAGAGTTGGCGCAGGGCGCCGCGCTAGTGATATATCACCACCGGCGCGGAGCTTGTTACTAGGGCTTTTTGAATTTGAAGGTAAAACGGTCGGTATTACCGGTCACTGTTTTTTTGCCCACTTCGTAGCGCAGTTCGTCATCTGAGCGGTAGTGCAGGTTACTGTAGTCAACAAATTCAAAACCGGCGGCCAGTATTTCTTTGATCGCTAGCGCGGGATCAATACGGCGACCGTTTTCCGGTGAATCGGCTTCCATATGGCGGCGGGTGTGATCCACCACGCCGTAGATACCACCGGCCTTTAGCGCTGAAAAAGCGGCATTATTCATCGCCATGCGGCCCTCGGCATCAAAGTTGTGGTAGTTGCGAAAGGTCAATACCATGTCGGCGTCGTCGACTTTAAGTGTGACGTTTTTCATCGTGTAAAAACGCGCGCCATCGGGCTTGTGGGGGCTAAAATCTGTACTGTCGTGGGTTACCTTTTCAAAACCTTGCATGCCCTCTAACGCTTTGACCATTCGCTCGGCGCCCATAGCCACAATAAAAGAGCCATTTTCTGCCAGCGTGGGAGCTAACAACTTAGAATACCAGCCACCTCCGGGCAGCAGTTCAACTACCGTCATCGAGTCGCGCAGCCCAAAAAATTCCAGGGTTTTACTCGGCTTGCGATTTCTGTCGCGAAGCACTTCGGCCGCTGAGCGCATGGATGATTGCTGGGCCGCTGATAGTTTAGTGGCGGTGGTATCAAAGGATTGCTCGGCGGCAAAAACACTGGCGCTGCAAAGGGATAATAATAGCAGTACTTTTCTCATGGATGCTCCATTGGTGGCTAAAGGTTCACAGTGGTAGGGTCAATTGCGGTTAATCGTGCATGTTATTTATTGTGGTTAACGGTTGTAGCTAACCGTGGTAATTAATGGCTGTAGTTAAAAATTGTAGCTAAAAGTTGCAGTTAAAAGTTACAGCTAAACGTTGTACTTAAAAATTGTAGTTAAGCATAATTGTGCATTGATGATAAATGTCGAGCAAGATTGCGTAGTTAACAGCTGCATTTTTTAAAGAATCTGTTTAGCAGCGCTTAGTAGTGATGCTTTTAAATTAATGGCGGCCAGTGTACGCCAATTGGCCTCGGGCTTACAATCGCTGCAACGTTTTGCTGTAGCAGCAGAGTAGCGCAGAAGCTGCAGTGATTAAACAGCGTTGGGTTTTTGTCGATCTAGCGGTATTGTGATAGTGTTTTAGTCTTTGTCTAAAGGGATGCGGTATGGAGCGGGCAACACCGGAGTCGGTGGGACTTTCGACACAGCGGTTACGGCGCGTGCGCCAGTGGCTCGATAAACAAATTAGCAGCGAGCGTCTGGCCGGCGCCAGTGTACTTGTCTCCAGACGCGGTAAGGTGGCGTTTTTTGAGACTGCAGGGCAGGCTGACTTGGACACCGGTAAGTGCTTTGAAAAGGACACTATCGTGCGTATCTATTCAATGTCGAAACCGGTAACCACCGTGGCGGCGATGATGCTTTACGAGCGCGGCGCTTTTCAATTAGACGACCCGCTGGCTCTGCACCTGCCAGAGTTTAGCGATACGCCGGTATGGCTGGGCGGTCAAGCCGGGCTAGATGAGACCGAGCCGCAGCGCAGTCCGATGACGATTCGACAGTTGATGTCTCATACCTCGGGGCTGACCTACGGTTTTATGCATGCCAACGTGGTCGACGCTCGGTACCGTGAGCAAGGCATAGAATTCCCGTCGTCGGCTAACTCGTTGAAAGAATGGGTTGAGCGACTGGCGACGATACCGCTCATGTATCAGCCCGGCAGTGAGTGGAACTACAGTGTCGCCACCGATGTATTGGGGCGTCTGGTAGAAGTCTGGTCTGGACTAAACCTTGAGGAATTTCTGCAACTTAATATATTCGATCCCCTGCAGATGGCCGATACCGGTTTTCAGGTGGCAAAGGCTAATCAGCCGCGCTTTTCTGCGCTGTATTCGCCGCCTTCAGGTGCCGCCTTAAGCGGCGTTGCCAGCGGCCAGAGCAGTGAACAGAGTCAGCGTCAAGGTGGGCTAAAACTGCAGGAGTCCTCCACAAAAAGTCATTATTTTAGCAAAGAAACGCTGTTTTCCGGCGGCGGTGGGCTCACCTCATCGATGGCTGATTACGCTCGATTTTGTCAGATGTTGCTGAACCGGGGTGAGTGGGGAGGGCAGCAATTATTATCCCCGACTACAGTAGCTTTTATGCGGATGAATCAATTGCCCGACAACAAAGATATGGCAGCGATGGGACAGCCGGTGTGGAGTGAAACTAATTATGACGGCATCGGTTTTGGGCTGGGATTTGCAGTAGTATTGGACCCGGTTAAGGCGCATACCATTACCTCAAAGGGCGAACATCACTGGGGCGGTGCCGCCAGTACATTTTTTTGGCTGGACCCTGAGCAGGATTTATTCGTGGTGTTTTTCACTCAGCTGATGCCCTCTTCGACCTACCGAATTCGACGGGAGCTGCGAACGGCTGTTTATCAGTCAATTATCGACTAAAAAAAAGGCCTCTGCTGAGGCCTTTGTTACTGCGTGTCTGTTTTCTAATTAGGTTCTAAAACCTGATTTTAAAGCCTGACTTTAACGTCTAGTTTTCGAGCACCACACGGCCCGTTACCTTACCATTACGTAAATCCTCTAAACTCTGAAAGGCCTGATTCATCGGCCTAACATCGATCGGGATGGGGGCAATTTTACCGGCTCTGACCAGTACCATCATATCTTTCATCTCCTGGAGTGAACCCACGTAGCCTCCGGCGATAGTGATTGCGCGCATCGGTATCAGCGGTAGCGGCATGCTCATAGAGCCGCCAATCATACCAACCATGATCTGTTTGCCACCTTTACGCAGAGCACCGTTGCCAAAACTAAAGGAACTATCAGCGCCGACAAAGTCCAGTGCGGCATAAGCGCCGCCATGGGTATCGGCTTTTAGCTCTCTGAGGGCCTCAGGGTGGCTGCTGTTATAGGTTTTTTTAGCGCCGGCTGCCATTGCCGCCGCCAGCTTGGCATCGTCGATATCAGCTACCAATGGCGACAGCCCGGTAATCGCCTTAATCATCTGTATTGCCATCATACCGAGGCCACCGGCACCCACTACCAGAATGTCGTCGCCATCGACGATCGGTAACACCCGCTGCAGGGCAGAATAAGCGGTGAGGCCGGAACAGGCATAGGTACAGGCCAACGCCTCGTCAACACCCTCAAAATCGATCAAATATTTTTCATCGGGAACCACTACGTAATCACTGTAACCGCCGTCGACAGTAACGCCGAGCGCTGCGGGTCGGCCACATAAGTGCTCGTCACCGCGTTCACAGGTAGGGCATTGGTTGCAGCCAATCCAGGGATAGATAACCCGTTTGTCGCCTACCGAAACAGCACTAACACCGGCGCCCACCGCGGCAACTTCACCGACAATTTCATGGCCTAGGGTGAAAGGTAGTTTTTCGCCGGATTTTGCCACGCTGAGTTGCTTGCCATTGCCTAATTCAAAATGGCCATCAAACAGGTGTAGGTCGCTGTGACAGACACCGCAGTGCGAAATTTTGACAATGACTTGCCCTGCGGCTGCGGTGGGTGTGGCTGATTCAAATTCTTGTAGCGGTGCACCGTGGGCAACCATTTGCTGCGATTTCATGAGCGACTCCTAAACGAGTAAAATAGTGATCGAAAATATTGATAAAGAATATGAGTAAAAAATATGGGTAGGGCATACAGACTTACAGTAAAAGCCGCTTAAATAGTGAACAGTCGCCAAGACCGATGACGCTTAAATTCTGCAGAAATAGCTACTCCCAATGTTGCAGTTTACCCTAGCTACTATTAACAAGACAGCTGCAAACGCTTAATACGTTTACCTTGCTACCGTATGACGAGCGCGCTGGCAGGCGCCGCGCCGCACTCCAGCTGTAGCCGTGTTTACTAGCAACCGAACAAAAGGCGCTATAAATGAATATCTTATTGACACAATATGAATTTTCTATTATCACAAGATGAAAAACCGCAGTACTGTTCATTGTGAACATGCCAGCGGTTGAGAAGATTGGTTAGTTACTGGGCGCCGGTGTTGTTATGCTATCGATAAAGTCCGCTAGTTTGAGATCGCGTTCACTGACACCCGATACGTCGTGGCTGCACAAATACAACTCTACGCTGCGATGGCAGTTGTACCACTCGGGGTGATGGTCCATGCGTTCGGCAACCATAGCGACTCGGGTCATAAAGGCAAACGCTTCACTGAAATCGTGGAATTGTATTTTCCGGTATAGTTTGTGTTCTCGATACTGCCATTGACTGTGTTTTTTGCACCATTGTTCGATGGTTATTTCGCTCAACTTTTCGGCTTGGCTCATACAGTGATTAATCCCCAACAGCTAGTGGTTAATTTTTGGTGACATAGATACGTTCTACACTCTAACGGCGCGACAACACCACACCACACTCTATATGATCAGTGTAGGGAAATTGATCAAATAGCGCCATTTTATCTATTTTGTGGGTCTTAAGAAGGTTGGTCAAATTCTGATGTAGCGTTGTCGGGTTACACGATATATAAATAATATTATCAAAACGGCTTACCAGTTTTTCCGTTTCAGGATCTAGGCCTGCCCGCGGTGGGTCGACAAAAATAGTGCTGAAATTGTAGCTGGTAAGATCAATGCCGCGCAGACGCCGATACTCCCGTTCGCCATTGAGTGCACTGGTAAACTCTTCGCTGGACATACGCACTACATTGACATTACTAACTGCGTTCAGCTCAAAATTGTGTTCAGCGGATTTGACTGAGGTTTTAGATATTTCGGTACACAGAATCTTGTCAAAATTTTGCGCCAAAACTGTGGTGAAATTACCGTTGCCACAATAGAGCTCTAACAAGTCGTTGCCATTGTCGGTACTGTGCTGCAGTGCCCAGCTCAACATATGTTGATTAACTTCGGCATTGGGTTGGGTAAAGCTATTTTCTACTTGCTGAAACGAGTAAAAGCTATCATTAACCTGCAGAGTTTCAACGACATGGTCTCGGCCCAAAACCAAACGCTGTTTTTTACTACGGCCAATAACATCGATGCCATAGGTTTTTTGCAGGTCGAGGGCGGCACTTTGCCAAACATCGTCCAACCGGCGGTGATAAATCATCGTTACCAAGGCTTGTCCCGACAAGGTTGTTAAAAACTCAATTTGGAATAACTTTTTTCGTAAAGTATCGCTGGCGTTAATATCAGTCAATAAATTTTTCATCAAGTCATTAATTAACTGGGAGCCAATTGGAAAGACGTCTATTTTACAGGGAGTTTTGGGGTCTTCCTTTTTAAACATGGCGTAAAAGCAGCTATCATCTTGCTGCCAAACCCTAAATTCTGCACGCATGCGGAAATGGCTTTCTCGAGAGGCAAATACCTCGAGTTGGGGGATGTCCAATAGCTCAAATTGACTGCGAATTTGGGACGCTTTTTGCTCGAGCAATAACTGATATTGATCGGGGCGCACATTACTTAAAGGCATTGTTTACTATTCACTGCAAGAAAGACCTCGGTAACACCGCTATATAGCGACTGACCTCGGCAGAATTAAAGCGCAATGATAGCGTAATTAATCCGTGTAGGCTTGATTTTATTAGCCCTGTATCGTTGTCAGAGCTTGCCGATCGACGTTATTATAAGGGTCGCTCATTCGCGTCTAAGAATAATCTGTTAGGGGACAATCTATGAAGGTATTGGTGACCGGTGGCGCCGGCTATATAGGCAGCCACACCTGTATCGAATTACTGAACGCCGATCACGAAGTGGTCGTGGTTGATGACTTGAGCAACAGCCATCTCGAGTCGATCCGCCGGGTGCAACAACTGGCCAACAAGACCTTAGCTTTTTATCAGGCAGATATTTGTGACAGCAGTGCGCTGGAAAAAATATTCGACCAGCACAGCATCGATGCTGTTATCCATTTTGCCGGGTTAAAATCAGTCGGCGAATCGGTGTCCCAGCCGGGTCGCTATTACCACAACAACGTACAGGGCACGCTGGTGCTGTGTGAGGTGATGGCCAAGGCGCAGGTGTTCAATCTCGTTTTTAGCTCTTCGGCTACTGTCTATGGTGATCCGGCCACAGTACCGATCACCGAATCCTTTCCGCTGTCAGCAACCAATCCCTACGGTCGCTCGAAACTAATGATCGAAGAGATATTACGGGATTTCCATCGTTCAGACAGCCGCTGGAACACCATTTTACTGCGCTATTTTAATCCCGCTGGCGCCCACCGCAGCGGAATTATCGGTGAGGACCCCAACGGTATACCGAATAACTTAATGCCGTATATTAGTCAGGTTGCGGTCGGTAAACTCGATCAGCTATCGGTATTTGGCAGCGACTACAACACCACTGACGGTACCGGTGTGCGGGACTATATTCATGTGGTTGATCTTGCTCAGGGTCATGTCAAAGCGTTGGAAAAGTTGGCCCAGCATCCCGGGGCGGTGGCCTACAACCTAGGCACCGGCAGAGGTTATTCCGTATTGGAGATGATAGCAGCCTTCGAGCAGGCGTCGGGTAAGAGTGTTCCCTATCGGTTAGTGGCGCGCAGGCCCGGCGATATAGCCAGCTGTTATGCTGATGCCGCATTGGCCGAGCGAGAACTCGGCTGGACCGCCACTCGAGACATCGCTGAGATGTGTGCCGACAGCTGGCGCTGGCAAGAAAAAAATCCACGCGGCTTTGGCGAGAGTTCTTAGCCCAAATCGGCTAACCGTACCCCAAAGCGAGATGGCCGGTTTAAGGTGGCACTGCGCCGTTGGCAGTCACTGGGCTCTGGGTCAGTCGAAACGGCGGATATTGCGCTGCTGCCACAGCTGTTGGGCTAAGGCCATCGCTGCCGTCTGAGTATTCGCTTTACCCAGCATTTTCAAGGTAATAGCGGTGGTTCCCAATACGGCCATCTCGCCGTAGTTATTGCTGGTTGTACCAGACCACAAATCGGCCATGGCCTGCATATCGAGGTGGGGAGCTATCGGCTGTCGGCCCTGCAGCAGTTTGTCCCAGTGCTCCTCGGTAGCACAGCCATCGACAATAGCTCTTACTGTACAGGTCGCCTCAGGTTTGCGCTCAATCTCACCGCCTTCGCCTTTAAATACCACCGCATTGGCCTGCCCTAACAGTTGTGCTGCGCCCTGATGGGTACTGGCATAGGCCGGGTGAAAAACGCTTTGCATCGAGTGCGCAGCAGCCAGTGGGTTAATCAATCGAGCTAAGGTGTGTACCGGTGAGCGCAGTCCCAACTGCTCACGCAGCTCAATGATATGCTGTAGCGGTGGGCACAGGGCTGACAATGGCATAAACGCAAAGTGCTGTTGCTGTAACTGTTGGCGGGCTTGAGACCAGTCCTCGGCCAGTGGTATATTGAAAAAATTGAGTACCGATTCGGTATAGAGCCGTCCCGGGGTGTGGCCGCTGGCACCGTGCATATAAATACGCACACCGTTATCGGCTAATAAAAAACAACTCAGTAAAAACCAGGGTAGCTGCCGCTTTTTTCCGGCATAGCTAGACCAGTCAAGATCGACGGCAATATCTTCTGGGGCTTTGATGTAATCGCGGGTCGCCTCCACAAAACCGGCTAGCTCTTGTTCGCTTTCCTCTTTAACTCGCAACAGCATAAGGAAGGCTCCTAGCTGCACATCGGTAGTCTCACCACTGAGGATCATGGCCATCGCCGAGCGCGCTTCTTCACGATCGAGAGAGCGGGAGCCGGTTTTGCCTTTGCCCAATATTCGCACGATGGGCGCGAAGGCATGCTCTGAACCGTTAGTTTGTTTGAGTTTGTCGTTGTAGAGTTTAGCCATAGGATATTATAGACAGTTGTCGGGTTTGGGCAGACCGGCGATTTTGCTGCCAATTTTGGCCGGGCTGCCAGGAAATAATTGTAGTAGGTACAAACTGCTCGCTTGCTCTTCACCGAGATGCTGACGGATATACTTTACCAGCGGGCGCATCGCTGGGGACAGTTCAAATTGTCGATAAAACTGTCGCAGTAAGTCTATGATTTCCCAGTGTTGCTGAGTCAGTTGAATATTCTCCCGGCGGGCTAAAATGACGGCAACATCTCTATCCCAGTCGGCTAGGCAACGTAAAAAGCCTTCTTTGTCTAGGGCTGGGCTGGGGTCGGTGTTTTCCAACTTAAAACCAGCTCTGAACACTGCGGTGTAAAATACTGAGTGCAACAAACTCACGGTCGTCAATAAGGGTAACTGCTCGGTGCAGCTTGTCGTGCAAACCGCGGGCGTCAACATCGGCGACTAAGGCAAAAAAACGAACACCCTCAGTTCCGGCTGTTCTTTGACTGATAAGGTCACTGTTTTGCTGGCCACCGTAAACGCCGTCTTCAATTAACAAGACTGAATCGGCATCGGCGCACAACGCGACACAGTCGGCCAGAGTGCTGTGACTAAAAGGTGATTTGTTGACCGTGTGAAGAATCATCAGCTTTGCATTCCGCGACTGCCTGCCGCTTTTAAATATTGATTAAGATGGCATGGTTAGCCATCAAATCTTTTATCTTTTGGGTGTCCAGTAGCTGCACTGGAAGCAGCAAATCCTCGATCTCCAGCCCCCTGAGGCGCAGCGCACTGTCATCGGCATACAAGCTATCGATACCATAGAGGGGCAGGGCGGTGAGTACCTTACCGAGGTTTTTACTGACTATCGCTTCACTGTTTTGTTCTTTCATCAATTGATAGACCCCATCGCCGCTAAACAATAGCGACAGCGGCTGATCGAAGGCAGCGGCCGCGAGCGCGATATCGATCGCTTCTCGGGCCAGAGACGACCGGTAAGGCGCCTTGCGGCAAACTATCAATATGGGTTTGCTAATATTGCTCATGGTCCGAATGTCACCAGGCGATCAGAGTGGGCACCTGCGTCGATGAGTTGGCCGAGACCAGAAATAGTGAAGCCCGCTGTTAGGTTGTCGCCGGCTTGCTCGTAGCGGTCAGCCTCGATCTTGTCTAACACGCCGCGTTTAAGTGCACTGGCGATGCAGACCACTAGATCAATGCCGTTTTTATCTGCCAGTTGCTGCCACCGCAACGGTATATTGGTTTCATCCTGGGGCGGCGTAATGAGGGCGTTGGCACTGTTGACGCCATCGTGGTAAAAAAAGATGCGGTAAATACTATGGCCACTGGCCGTTACTGCCTCAGCAAAGCGCAGAGCCGTTGTAACAGACTGATCCGAGTAGGGTGCTCCTAGTACTAACAGAGAAAAATTCATAGGGTCAATGGTATTCGGTCAGTGGTCTGGAGCAGGTGTTAGATGCGATCGGCAGAAACAAAAAACCCCGAACAAGCCGGGGTTTGATCGATTAAAGACGCTTACTAGTCGTCGTTACCCATTACACCCAGCAGTGCGAGTAAGTGGATAAACAAGTTGTAAATATTCAAGTAAAGCGAAACCGTAGCGCGAATATAGTTGGTCTCGCCACCGTGAATGATACGGCTAGTATCAAATAATATCAGACCGGACATAATAAATACTGCTGCCGCCGAGATAGCCAGCGACAGGGCCGGAAGTGAAAAGAAGATGTTGGCAATACTGGCAACCACTACAACGACTAGCCCAACCATTAAAAAGCCGCCCATAAAAGAGAAGTCTTTACGGGTGGTCAATACATAACCAGACAAGGTGAAAAATACCAATGCAGTACCACCCAGCGCTTGCATAACCAAAGCCGAGCCATTGGGCATTGACAGGTAATAAGTCAGCATGGGGCCCAGAGAGGCACCCAATACGCCAGTAAAGGCGAAGATTGCAATGATGCCTTTGCTGGTGTCGGCGGTGCGGTTAACCACAAAAAGTAGTCCAAAACCGACCAGCATCAGTACCAGTCCAGCACCTTGGCCGAGGCCCATGGCCATCGCCATAGCTGCGCAGACAGCGCTGAATAGCAGTGTCATCGACAATAGCATATAGGTATTGCGCAGCACTTTGTTAGTCGCCAGCACAGACTCTTGCGCATTGCTCGCGGTATTAAAAATGGGGCTCTGTTGCATTATCGTTCTCCGTAGGTTTTCTACTGGGTTAGTAAGTACATATAATATCTATATAGTGGCCAAAATCAAGAACTTCAAGTGCTGGTAAGCGATTGATTCTAAATAAACTTCGCTATAACCACCAAAGCGGCAAAGGCGATAAGAATTTGACGGGTTACAGCGGTTAAAGTTCCCGCAATATAACATTTTGTGCCAGCGGGTGTGTTAGTGCTGCGGCTTTAATTGTTGCTTCGTTGCTGGCCGAATGTGGCTCGCATTGCGGCAGCTAAGGGTCGCAGTCAATGGTGCGACGGTTGCTGCCAACTGCGGCGCGCGGCGGCACCGGCAGTTTGGCGGCGTGCTCGGTTAGATTACCAACTGCGTTCAAGCCAGCTCAGCAGATCTGGGTACTTTAAGGCATAGTCGACATTGTGTAGTTCGCTACTGTCAACGCATTTACCTTGGGTTGCCGCGGGTTCACCGAGCGGCGGCAACGCTTGTCCGGCAGCGGCAGCGGCCTGTTGGTAATACTGCCCACGAAGAGGGTGGCTGGGCGCCACGCAATTAACTATTTTTTGTCCAGTAAGATTCTTATCGCCCTCTGCTAATTGGTGTAAGTAGCTTTCTATGAGGCCGATAACATCGTCTTGGTGAATTAAGTTGACCACGGAGTCTGGATTGGGGATCGCCCGTCCTTGGTTAAAAAATCGCCCGGGATGTCGGTTGTAGCCGATTAAGCCCGCCAGCCGAAAAACTGCGCGGTTGCTTACTTTGGCCGCTAATACCACTTGCTCTGCGCGGTCGAGAACGGCCACTTTATCACCCTGTTTGTTCAGCGGGGTGGTTTCGTCAACGCTGCCGGGCAAACCGTTATAAACGGCGGTAGAGCTGAGCAGCAGGATGTTGCTAATGGTGTTGTCGGGCCGCTCGGCGTAATCCACTAAGGCCTTGATATTACAGGGGTAATCGGTTCTACCTTGGCGCAGTCGTGGTGGAATACAGATAATCAAGCTGTGACAGTTTAACAGTGGCTGGTGATGATCAACGACCGGCAGTGCCAGCTGAAAAGCTGATAGACCTTGTTCGATAAGTTTTTGCACCCCTGATGTCGTGGTGGCACTAGCACTGACCTGTACTCCCTTGCGCTGCATTGATTTGGCTAGCGGTAAACCCAGCCATCCGGCACCAATGATGGCGACGGAACCCAGTTGCGATAAATTGCTGGTATTGGACATAGAAATTATCTCGAGGGCATAGTTAAGGTTGGTTTGCGCCTTTACCACAGTCTGCATGCTGAGTTAGCTAATGGCTAGGGCCGTTGCCAAGAAGTTAGCAGCGGCAGATACAAAAAAGCCCCTATTATAGGGGCTTTTTTTTTATATGGCGGTGAGGTAGGGATTTGAACCCTAGGACGGTTTAACCCGTCGCCGGTTTTCAAGACCGGTTCTTTCGGCCACTCAGACACCTCACCAGAGGAGTGTGTAGTCCAGTTTAACTGGGCAACACGTTAGCCGTTGAATCTCTCAATACACCTGCTAACAGGAACAGAATTATACAGAGGTTTT
>JBLHLU010000050.1:0-17306 GCA_047623385.1 Paraglaciecola psychrophila | reverse complement strand
ACTACCAGCTAGAATTGTTGGACGGTCTGCAAAACATTTTACCCGCGGGCACACCGCAGTTTACCCAAACCAACTCCAGTTATTTAGTTGATGCCTACAAGTGGAGTGAATTGGATGAGGCTACGGGACTGGGATTGTTCGCCCTGGCTTCCGGTATTACCGATCGCGCCGAGCCCTGTGAATCGCTGCGCGCCAGTACTGTATTTTGCCTAGGGTTAGAGCAGCGGCAACTGCTGCTCAGCTCGACCAAGCTAGAAGCCTTTCGCCGTGGCCAAACACTGCAGCAAGAGAGCCACAAACGCGGCGTGCGCGGCGCCTATTGGGTGCACAGTCAGTTTTCCTTGGCAGCTAACGACACTCAGCGCTGGCAGTTGGTCGCCAATATCGAACAGAGTCAAAGTCAGGTAGTTAGCTTACTCGAACAACTCGAAGACCCTACCGCTCTGGCCGCCTCTATTGCCGCCTCAATTGAGCAGGGCAGCGACGCACTGAGCCGAATCATGGCCGCTGGCGATGGCTTTCAGACCACCGCCGAGGAACAGGTGGCGGTGCACCATTACGCCAATGTACAGTTTAATATTTTGCGCGGCGGTATTTTTAGCCAACAATACCAACTCAATGGCGATGATTTTTCGGCCTCGGTAAAACGCTTTAACAGCGAGGTTTATCAACGCCACCAAGGGTTGTTGCAAGGACTTGCGCCAACCCTTGATCGCAGTGAGTTGCAGGCAATTATCAAGCTACAAAATGACCCGCAACTGCAGCGTCTAAGCTACGAATACCTGCCGCTCACCTTTGGTCGCCGCCACGGTGACCCGAGCCGGCCCTGGAACGACTTTGCTATCAAACTACAAGATAAGCAGGGCAATAAGCTATTGTGTTACGAGGGCAACTGGCGCGATATATTTCAAAACTGGGAAGCTCTGTTGTTCGGTTATCCAGAATTTATCGAAAATGTGATCGCCAAATTTGTTAACGCTTCCACCGCCGACGGTTACAACCCCTACCGAATTACCGAGCAGGGTATCGACTGGGAAGTGGAAGAACTCGACAATCCCTGGAGCTATATTGGCTACTGGGGTGATCACCAGATTATTTATCTGCAAAAGCTGCTGGAATTGTCGCAGCAATTTCATCCGGGTAAGTTGGTTGAATTGTTGCATCAACCGCTGTTCAGCTATGCCAATGTGCCCTACAAGATAAAGCCCTTCACCGCGATGCTGCGCAATGCCAAAGACACGGTATTGTATGACACCGAGCAGGCCGCTCGTATCGAACAGCGGGTTGCGGCCATAGGCGCCGATGGCAAGTTGTTAGCCGATGCCGAGGGTCAGGTCTATCAGGTTAACTTGTTGGAGAAATTACTGGTACCGCTACTGAGCAAGCTGGCTAATCTGGTGGTCGATGGCGGCATTTGGTTAAACACCCAACGCCCGGAATGGAACGATGCCAACAACGCCTTGGTAGGCCAGGGCCTGTCGATGGTGACGCTGTATTATATGCGCCGTTATATTGCCTTTTTACAGCAGCTATTAGCTGGGCTGAGCGGGCAGCAAGCTAAGGTTGTTGAGCTGTCGCAGGAAGTTGCGCAGTGGCTAGTGCAAACCTCAGCTGCGCTACAAAACTGTCAACAGTGGTTAGATGACAGCCCACTCAGTGCCCAGCAGCGCTATAGTTTGTTGGCCGAACTGGGCGAGGCTGCCAGCAGCTACCGCGAAGCGCTGTACCGTCAGCAATCTTTTTCCGGTACTACCACTATTGAAGTGGCGAAAATAACCGAGCTGTTGCGTTGTGCTCAGGCGGCGATTGAACACAGTATTCAATTCAGCCGACGCGATGACGGATTGCACAACGCCTACAATACGCTAGAGTTTAGCGGCGACAAGGCCAGTGTTAAGTCGTTATACCCGATGCTTGAAGGACAGGTAGCGGTGCTTAGTAGTGGTGCCATGAGCGCCGCGGCGGCGGTGGAGTTGCTGGATACGCTGTATAGCAGCGAACTCTTTCGTGCCGACCAAGACAGTTTTTTATTGTATCCAGATCGGCGTTTACCCAGTTTTTTACAAAAAAATTGTGTGCCGCTAGCACAGATACAGGCGCTGCCAGTGGTCGCGAGCATGTTGCAATTGCAAGATACCCGCCTGCTCGAATGCGACAGCCGCGGACAGTATCGCTTCAATGCCGAGCTTACCAATGTTGACGCCCTTAACAGTGTGTTAGAGCAATTGGCTCCGCAGTACGGTGAGGCGCTACAGACGGCGGCACCGGTGCTGCGCCAGCTGTATGAACAGGTCTTTAATCACAAGGCCTTTACCGGGCGCTCCGGTGGTATGTTTGGCTTTGAAGGTCTCGGTAGTATCTACTGGCATATGGTATCGAAGCTGTTGCTAGCGGTGCAGGAAAGCTTTTTTCGAGCAGGGGCCGAAGCCGAGCGCAGTAGCGATGTGCAGCGTTTAGCACACTATTATTATCGGGTTCGCGCCGGCATTGGTTTTAATAAGAGCCCGGCCGAGTACGGGGCTTTTCCGACCGACCCCTATTCGCATACACCGTCACATATAGGCGCGCAGCAACCCGGTATGACCGGTCAAGTGAAAGAAGAAATGATGGCACGCTTTGGCGAGTTGGGTCTGCGGGTAGCAGCCGGTGAAGTACACTTTGATGTATCTTTACTGCGCCAGCAGGAATTTCTTAGCGAGACTCAGGATTTTCGTTTTTTAACGGTTGCTGATCAGTGGCATACAATAGCGGTGTCGCCAGAGCAACTGGCTTTTAGCTGGTGCCAGCTGCCTATTGTTTATCGGCTGCTCGATACCGAGCCCGCCGCGCTGACGGTATTCTGGGCGGACGGTCGCCAGCAAGTGTTGCCCACATTAGTATTACCGTTAGATATTGCCAAGGAGATTTTTACTCGCAGTGGCGTTATTCAAAAAGTAGAGTTAGCGGTGCCGCGCAGCGCGCTGTGCCAGTGCTGAGGCATTTTGTGCCATTGCTGAGAGTGTGCTGAGACAATATCTAGACCATGCCCGGCGGGGGCTGTCGAAAGACGGTAGCGATAAAACCCCGTCGACGATAAACGAGTGCCGTCAAATTTGGCGGATTTTTAGCGGAGAACATTATGCGCCATTGCCAACAGACGTTTAAATCGGGGGTATTGGGCCCGGTCGCTGCTACCTTGCTGGCCTTACTAGCGACAGATGCTGTTGCCGCTGACAATCACGCTGCGCAGCGCAGCCAATATTTTGCTCCCAAGGCACAGCACGCTCTGCAAATAGACGGCGTTGCCGACGAGGCGGTATGGGCGAAAGCGCAGTGGCAGCAGCTCGACCAACGCTGGCTCGGGCCGGAATATTCGGCGGAGGATTTTCAGGGCCGCTTCAAGGTTGTTTGGAGCGAACACAAACTCTATGTGCTGGCTGAAATTGTTGATGACATACTCATCGACTCACACCGCAACCCGCTTACCCAATACTGGGATGACGACTGTCTGGAAATATTTTTAGACGAAGATTATTCCGGCGGTGATCATCAGTACAATCACAATGCCTTCGCCTACCATATGTCGCTGGACAACCAAGCTATCGATATTGGCACTGACAAACAGGCTCGCAGTTACACCAGCCATGTTAACAGTGCCTGGAAGCAGAGCGCTGACAAGCTGCATTGGGAACTCAGTATCGATATCTATGCCGATGACTATCGCGATGATGCCACTGACAACAAACCGGTGGTGCTGGCTGCAGGTAAGTTAATGGGGCTGATGGTAGCCTACTGCGATAATGACGGTAGTGAGCTAAGAGAGAACTTTATTGGCTCTGAAACTGCACCGGGGCAAGGCAAAGATCGCGGCTGGATCGATGCCGGTTTGTTTGGTGCACTGACGCTGGTTGAGTAGACACTATCGGGCTGTTGCTGATCAATAGCGGGTTGGCTCAGCGGGGCATTTTTGCCCCGGCCAAAACATCACGGTGGTTGTTGGCGACTGTCTAGGCGCCAGCTAATAATCGGCTAGCGCTGATCAGCGAAGCGCCTGTGTGGGTGTTGCTCGCTATTGAAATGTCCAACACCATTCAAAAAGTCTGTAGTCTTCTGTCGTACCCTTCTGTTATACCCTTTTGTTCTACCGCTCTGTTGTACTTTTCTGTTGTACTCTTCTGTTGCACCCTGCTTTGTTAAGCATGTCAGCTGTTGGCTCCTTCGGTTGCCAGCTGCCAGCAACTGCTGCGTTACTATCACTACCTTATAAAAGTGTCAGTCTGATACTCTGCGCACAAATAGCTGCGCTGATAGCGTATTGATGTGAGTTTATTGACATTGAGCGGCAAAAAAAAATCCGCTACCCAAGAGGGCGGCGGATTTTTATTGTTCTGCAGATCTGACTACCGTTTAGATAGTCAAAGCAGAGCGGAGCTAGAAGTTAGCTCTCAGTCCAAATTTGTACATTGGACCATGGTCTTGCGCTAAAAAGATCATCTCTGAGTGGCGAACAAAAAGTCGCACCGGCTCATCAGTGATATTGCGCGCTTCAGCAAATACCGTAAAGTTATCGTTAACTTTGTAAGAAGCGGTAAAATCGATCTGACCGCGTGACTCTAAGAAGATCGGATTATTACTGCCTTCAACACCGGCGTAAGTCTTGCCACGATAGTTCCAAGCAAGAGTTGCCTGCCAGCTATCATCTTCATAAAATGCCGCCAAGTTTGCCGAGTCACCAAATCCTGGTAAAGCGAACTGCTCACCGAGTGAGCCGATGTCGGCTTTAACATCGCCGCCAACAAAGGTGGCATTGGCATTAACACCAATACCAGTGCCGCCGAACTGGTGCTGAATGGCTATTTCCCAGCCATCGACAGTACCGCTTTCGCCATTGGAGGGTTGGGTAATATCAATCTGCGCAAGTGGATCAGTGGCTTCGCCAACGATATATTCCGGCGGGCAAACAAAGCCGCCGCCATAACAAATTCCAATACTGCCTTCTTGCCCTGCGGCATTCCACCACAGTGTTTGCAGCTCGTTAGCCCAAGATGGTACGTCGCCACGGCTATTGCCCGCAGCTATATCAGCTCTTGCGGCATTAGCATAAGCACCGAAGAAAGGATCTGTTAGCGTGCCGTAGGTTTGTGTTTTGGTACTGGAAGTCAAAAATCCCGAAATTTCTTTTCTGAAATATCCGATGGCAAAGTAACTGCCTTCTGCATAATAGTTCTCATAAGCGATATCGAAGTTGTTAGCCTCTAGCGGCTCTAAACTAGGATTGCCGGAATCAGCCTGAGCATTTTCACCGAACTGTCGTTGAGAAAAAGCCAATACCGAACGCAGGTCGTTAATGCCCGCTCGAGCAATACTCTTGCTCGCTGATACGCGCACAACTGCGGTCTCACTGATACCCAAGCCGACGCTGATATTAGGCAGTACATAAGATTGCGACTCTGAGATTGGAACAGGTACGGTACCGTTATAGAGAACGTCGAAGCCGTCTACATTCCAACGGATGTCACTGGCAATCTGGCTTAAAGCGGTAGACGTTGTTTTTGCATCTTCGTAGCGCAAACCCATGGTCACATTCAGCGGCATGCCACTGACCTCGGTTTCGAAATTAAACTGCGCATAAACTGCAGTCAATTCTTCTTCGACGGTGCCGTCAACCGTAGTCGGACCGGCACTTAATGAGCATCTGTCATTACCGCGCTCACCGGTTGCTAGGTCAGTAAAACCAGTGCCTGCGGCATCGCTAATAATGTCACAGTCGGCGTAGTTTTGTGCCCACCACAATTCGGGTGGGGCACCGGGTCCCCAACCTGCTCGAGAAAAGGCAGCGGCGGCGGCTGAAACATCAATGTCCAGGTAATAATCTTCTGGGTTGGTACCGGAACTGAGCTCATCCATAAAGCCCGACAGTGAGGTTCTGGTAAAAATAGCATCGTCGTACTGGGCATAGTTCAGCACCGTAGACGTGCCGTCATTGCCGGCGCCCTGAACGAGGAAGTTACTGGCTCTGGTGTCTCTAATTTCTTGCTCCATTCTAGATATACCAAATTCAACCGATTTTAAAGACTCGGAGAACATCCCGTCGAAATTTTCCCAAAGGCCGTCTACTTGGAACTGCTGCAGCTCGTTGCGCTTTTTCTGCAGATTAAAAGTACCGTTGGTAGAACCTAAATCATTGGCTTGAATCTCGTCGTAGCCTTCAATGGGCGTTCCTTGAAAGGAATTTGAAACAGCAAAGTCGTAACTAGGAATGCCTCTGCTGCCAAAATTGACCGCTCTGGAATTAACGGTGGCGGCGGGCGCGTAAACGGCGTCCCATCCGGGCCAGTTACCGTTGATAAAGGAAATGGAGTTATCTAAGCCGGTGCCTATCTTCTCAGCCGAGGAATCATGGTAGTCGAAAGAAAGGCCCAAACTATCGTTCACTTGCCATTCGACATTAAAACCCAGCGACTTGTTAGTGCTGTCTTCAAAGCCCCATGTGCCGGTGTGAGTGTAAGTACCGTTGGCGTAGTTAGAATCGACAATGGCGCCATGGCTATTAGCCACTCCCGATGTCATGTCAAAACCACCGAGGTAGCTACCAAACTGCGTGCCTTCGGTCTTAAACTCTACCGCTGAATAGGTATAGTCGAGTGTTGCACGGATATCGTCGGAGACATCAAATTGTAAGGTGGCCTGCGCATTATTGCGGGTGCGGTCATTGTCTTTTACTTGGAAACCAACTTTTTCAGGGAAGAAAAGTGCGCCATCAGCGCGGGTATTGGCGGAGGCATCAATATCAGCACCGTCGATTCGCCCGGGGATGTCGGTAGTATTGAACCAGCTAGTTTCCTGAAGCCCCTCTTCACGATTGTTTCTTTTTTGATGAGAACCAGAAAACGACAATCCGAGCCGGTCTTCAAGGAACGTATTAGAGACGAAAAAGTCGATCTCAGGAGTGATGCTATCGTCAGTATCGGTGGTATCAACTACGCCGCCGGCACTAAACGATGCGCTATAACCTATGTTATTCAAAGGTTTAGCGGTAATAATATTGATTGTAGAACCGATACCGCCGGTTGGTAGTTGTGCGGTCGGTGTTTTAAATACCTGCACCGACTCAAAACCATGTGCGGAGATGTCGCCAAAGTCGAACGATCGGCCACCGTTGTAAACGCCCGGCACTGTTGGCATTTGACGGCCATTTAATGTGACTAGGTTGAATTCCGGTCCGAAACCACGCACCGCAACCTTGGAACCTTCTATATTGCTGCGATCGATTGCAACCCCCACCAATCGAGACAGCGCTTCTGCCAGGTTGCCATCTGGGAATTTACCCATATCTTCAGCAACAATGGCGTCGACGATGCCGTTGTAGTTTCTTTTGTAGTCGGCAGCCTTGGTGAGACTGGACCGAATACCGGTCACAACCACTTCCTCTAGTACTTTTTCTGCAACTGCCGGCTCAGTGCTAGCAGCCCCTGGAGTGGCAATGGGCGCTGCGTCTTGAGCCCAACTTTGCGACACGGCACCTAACAGTACAATGGCTAACTTACTGGCGAACAACTTTTTCTTATGAATCATCGAATCCCCCTCCCTTACAGGAGTTTTTTGGCCCGTATATGGCTGTTTGTTTTTATAGTCACAGCGTAGTCTTCAATCAATACTCACCGCACTGTTAACCGCAGGTTATACATCATTTGCCCAGTGATACAGCTATCATTTGCGCCAAGTGGGACTTGAGTTACGATGAAATGGTCAGCGTCGAGAATTTTTTGTAGATTACGGAAATTGCCGCTAAGTGAAGAGGATTCTACCTTGCCGATGAGGACGCGCTGGCAACCGGATGGCGGGCCACTGGCATCGAAAGTTCACCGCCAATTCGGCTAGCGCTGTGGCCGCTCCCGCGACAAAACCGCCGTTGTGGCACCAGGCACCTGCCGGCGGCGCTAGTGAAGAGTAGAAATCGGCGCGGTTAAGCTTATTGTTGAGCTAGAAAAACCTTGATGCCATCGCGATAATTCCGACTTACTTTGAGCAGTTCATCGCAGTCTAAATGCAGCGTGTATTCGCCCTTCTTTTGAGCGGTAACCTTTTCAATACGATCAAGATTGACCACTGTAGAGCGGTGAATGCGCTTAAATTTATCCGGGTCGAGGCGCGACATTAGCATTTTCAGCGTACTGCGCATGACATGAGTCACACCCTTGGCGTGGATACACATATAGTCTCCAGCGGCATCGACCCAATCGATATCTGCGATATCGAGTAACACCGTATTGTCCTGATCTTTTATCGCGATCTTGTGCTCGTTGCCGGCAAGGTCGGTGCTGCCACCCACCTCGGGACCAAAGCTACTGCCCACTTTTTTGGCAATCTCATCGATAGCGCCGATCAGCGCGGCCTTGTGCTCATGGTCATTGTTGTCTTGCTGCTGGCGACTGCTGGCCCGTTGCACTGCCCGCAGTAAACGTTTTTCGTCGACCGGCTTGAGGATGTAGTCCACCGCGTGCAGATCGAAGGCGTCGAGGGCGTAGCGCTGGTAGGCCGTGCAAAATACCACCATCGGCATCAGTTCACTTTGCAGTTGTTTGATCACTTCAAAGCCGCTGATACCGGGCATTTGGATGTCGAGGAACAGTAGGTCTGGCTGGTAGTCTCGAGCTGCGATCAGCGCTTCACGGCCGTTGGCGCATTCCTTGATAAGCTCAATAGCGGGGTTTTGCTCCAGCAATGCTCGCAATAGCTTCCGCGCTAGCGGCTCGTCGTCGGCAATGATTGTTCGCAACCTGCGCATAATCTCAATGATCCTGGTGAGCAGACAATCGGTAGGGGATAGCTAAGGTAATACAAAACCCCTGTTCGGCTGCGGCCGAAGCATCGAAGGTATAACGGCTGCCATAGGCTGCCTCTAATCGCTTAACCGTATTGCGAAGGCCTATGCCCCGCTCCAGAATATCGTCACTGTCATTAACCTCAGGGCCGTCGTCGCTGACTTGTAGCAGCAGCTCATGTTCAACAATACGGGCGAGCAGGGCAATAGTACCACCTGCTTCACGAGCGCCAATCGCATACTTTAGGGAATTTTCGTAAAAAGGTTGCAAGATAAAGCTGGGTACCAGTGCCTGCAGAGCCTGCGGCTCGATGTCAAAGGTCAGCATTAATCGGTCCTCGAAGCGCGTTTTCTCGATATCGAGGTAGGAGTGTAGAGTGTTAAGTTCTTGTTCCAAAGTGACGTTGTCGATATTGTCCTGTTCCAAGGTGTGGCGCAGAAACTCGCTCAAGCGTTGGATCATGGTCTGCGCTTTGTGGTTTTCCTGCAGGGTGACGAGGGCATTGATCGAGTTTAGGGTGTTAAACAGAAAGTGGGGATTTAATTGGTAGCGCAGCATTTGCAATTGCGCGTCTCGGGCCGCCGACTCCGCCTGTAGACGTTTTAGCTGCTCTTCGCGTTTTAATGCAGTTTCGCGCAGCAGTTGCTGGTGCTCTAATTCATGCAGTTGATAGTAGCGGCTGCCAAAATACAGTGCAGTCCAGCTTAAAAAGACGAATAGCGAGCCGAAATACCACAGATTAAATTCCCGCCACAGTCCCTGTTCCCCGGAGATCCACATAAAGGTTTGCATGCGCAGGGCGGTCCAAAGCAATGCCAGTACGCTGACCGCGATAATGGCTGTAGCAGCCCGCACTGCGATGTTGAGCGCAAAACTGCGTTGATAAATGGCGCGCAGCGGCCACGAGGTGAAAATGCCCAGCAGCGCCTGCAGCGCGATATGGCCGACATGCGACAGTGTTACATTGTCATCCCAAACGGTGATAGCAAAAAAGGTAATCAGGGAGTAACCGACCCAGCCAACACACTGCATAAACCAAAACTGGCGGTGGTGACTATTACTGGAATCTCGCGGCATTATAATTATCTTAATTAGTAAGGTTTTTCATCACGTCGGTAATGAGCATACGCTGGTATTCGCTGTTTGTGTAGTGCCGCATAACGACTCGGGTCAATGACTCTGATCAATGACTTTGGTCGATAACGCTGGCCTGTCGGCGCGCCGTTTATCCGGTGGCTGGCGCGACGGCGGCGAATAGCTTAATGGCGCTGTGGTGCTATCAACGGATGCGTTGGGTTATTACCTTGCCGGTGAAATTTGCAGTGCATAATACCCGGTGACATAACACTTTATCACTGTGCGGTTATTGGCTATACGACTGCGGGCACTAGGCTTTAACAGGCCGCGCCATGGTTATCTGCTAATGCTGTTAGCCGTTGGGCGGCTAGCTTGTATAGCCTGTGCTGACCGGCGTCATCTCATTATCTCAAAGCCCTCGATGACTAAGCAACATGGTCCGTTAAATAAAACTCGGCCGCGCTAGCCCAGTATCTAACAATGCTAAACAGGTGGTGGCAGCGTTAAACGAAGTCGACGAGAGTGCATTACTGGCCACCGCAGCTAGTGATAAAACCCAGCATACGTTGGCGGCGTTAACAGCGAAGATTAATCGGGCCCGCAATAGGGTAAAAGGGTTATGCGATCAGAGCAAAAGCCATGCAACACTTGTTGACCTTATGCTAGTTGTTGCACGCCGACTCATCTGTTAGCTCTTAATACGGCTATTGAGGTGGGGCAAACAGCGGCCGATCTGTCGGCAAGGTCCGCTGACCGCGATGCTCTGTTGTGCCGCGTGCAGTTGCGCAAGGATTTGAGTAGGCATAGGCGCGCAAGCATTGCCTGCTTGGTGATAACGAGCCCGCCTCGATCAGGGCGATTGATGCGAAGCGGCCTCGTTGTAGTAGCTGCGCCCCAGCACTATTTTCCTTACCGAGTTGTCATGCTACACACTGGCGAAGGCAGTCTATTTACTGTTATTGTGCAATAAAGCAATAACAAAGCTGCCTTTTTCCGAAGCCAAAAGGTGGCAATAATATGACACTGTGGGTGAGCTGCTGGCCATTATACTGGCTGGCGCGCCGGGTGTTTTAAATAGGAGATTCCCCATGTCTTTGTCCGTAGTAAGAAAATCATTGTTTCCCAGCGACGGCGACAATTGGCTGTCAATAGCAGCGAGAGAGCTGAGTACGCTACCAGAAGAAGAGGCCGTTAGTCAGTTGCAGAGCTGGAATTTGCATGTCTTTATGCGGCCGTCGAGCGATGGTGTTAATCCGATTTTGCCCTGTGACGTTATTTTTTTAGAACCCCCCCAGGCGCACTGACAACATGGCTGTTATTGAACGGGCTAAAGTGGCCGCTGCCCATGAAGGTGATGCCGAACTCGTGGTCTCGATTCGCTACAGTAATGGCGGCTGCACTGATGTCGCGCTTGATGCCCTAGCCACCGCGCATTTGATGGACAGCTGCGAGGCAACAACACTGGAACAGTTAGCGGGGCACAGCTGGAGAAAAGTTCAGCAAGCGCTCAGCGCTTCTTACAATCGATTCAATCAATAAGGAAAATCACTGTGTTAGATCTTATCGTAAAAAATGGATCCATTGTCGATGGTTCCGGTATGCCCGCTTATCGCGGCGACATTGGTATTCAAGATGGCCGCATTCGTCAGATAGGACAAATAACCGAGCCGGCCACCACCGTACTAGATGCCACCGGTAAAGTGGTCGCCCCGGGATTTATTGACCCCCATACCCATTTTGATGCGCAGTTACTGTGGGACGGTCGCGCTAAGCCGAGTATCGAACACGGTATTACCACTATTGTGCCGGGTAATTGCTCGCTGTCGCTGGCGCCATTAAAAGCCGAGCACCGGATGAAACTAGTCGGTATGTTTAACCAGATTGAAGAGATGCCGATAGTCGCTTTTGAAAAAGGTGTGGTATGGAACTGGCAAACCTTTGAGGAATTTGTCGAGCGCATACGCTCCAACCTGAGTATTAATGTTGCGCCACTGGTTGGTCACAGCGCGCTGCGGTTGTGGGTGATGGGTGATGCGGCCAATGAGCGAGTGGCAACCGCGGATGAAATCACCGAGATGCAGCAGTTGTTACGTGAATGCTTGCAGGCCGGCGCGGTGGGTATGTCGACCAGTTTTGTTGATGTTGACGAAAAGCTGTTGGCGGTACCCTGTCGTTATGCCAATACACTTGAACTGGATGGACTTTGCGCCGTACTGGGTGAATTTGGGCGTATTGTGCAAATCGTCAACGAGTTTTTTGATGCCGATCTAACGTTAGCACGAATTGACCAGTTGGCTGAGTTGTCGCTTAAATACAATATTCCCACCACCTTCTCGCCGCTATTTATCAATAATGGCGACTTTGATAATGTCGACCGCATCATGGCTAGGGTCGAAGAACAATTTGCCCGCGGCGCCAGAGTTTGGGCGCAGGTACAGACCCGACCTATCGATATCAGTTTTTGTTTCGAGGTGCCCAGTTTACTATTTATCCGGCTGCCCAGCTGGTACCGGATAATACGCTTTGGTAGTCCAGAGGAGATAATAGCGGCTTTTAGCGACAGTGATACCCGCAAAAAGCTGACCGAGGAAGCGGCGTTTATGGCCGGCCTTTGGGCAACGTTGATACTGCGCCAAGTAAAACACGCTAACAACCAACACTTGGTGGGCAAGACCCTAGCAGAAATTGCCCAGCAGCGCGGCAGTACAGCGCTGGAGGTGATGATAGATTTGTCGCTGGAAGAAGACCTGCAGGCACATTTCTTGTCTGCCGATATGGGCCATAATGATGTAGCAAAAGTTGGTGAGTTACTGGCTCACCCCAATGTCATGATCGGTGCCAGTGATGGCGGAGCGCATATATTGTCTTTCGCCACCTTCGGCGATACCGGCCATCTACTGGGACAATTTGTACGCAAGGCGGGGCTGTTAACACTGGAGCAGGCGATCAGAAAAATCACCTTTGAGACCGCAGTAATATGGGGTATTGAAGAGCGCGGTTTGCTACAAAAAAACTATGTGGCAGATATTACCATTTTTGACAAGGAGACCATCGATCGGGGCCCGGAGTACTTTGTACAAGATGTGCCGGGAGATGGTCACCGTTATGTACGTGACGCCATCGGGGTGGAAGCGGTTATTATTGGCGGCGAAATTAGCTACCAAAAAGCCAGTGGCTATACCGATGCCCAGCGCGGTGTGATCTTGCCGGGAAAAGTGGCCTAAAGCCTTATTCTGGCCTTGCTGTGGCCAAATGTCAGCGAGGCAGTGTGTGCTGGCAGCTGTCGTGGCCCAGCTTTTGATCCTATAGCTTAGCACTAGCCGGTGCACTTACGTGCTAGCTGTCAGCAAGGCGCTTATGGTGGCAAGTAATAAAACTTAGTGAGTGGTTTTGTAGTTGCCAAGTAGTTGCCAAGTAGGGTGAATATTAACATCGGGCATGGCTTATAGGCGCTGCTGCTAGGTTGAGCCTATGGCTTTGCAATCAATGTCAGAAAAAGCATCAGCGGCCAGACCTAGACCTTTAACGAGGGCAAAGCTTTGGGGGGTTCGGTGCTGTTTCCGTTTCTATTTCTGTTCCTGTTCCTGCTGACTTGGCTCCGGCCTAGTCGGCAGTAATACCCGTGGATAGTTGGTGTTAAGCGCAATGTTTTCAGCGCAATTCGCCTCTGCGTCATGCCTTGATTAAAAATTGTATCGGATATAACCGCAGCATCGCATTCGCCTTGGAGAAAGGCCTATCTTTTCTCCTGTGTATTATCCAACTCGGCCAGCTATACCCTGATAACAGCTCTCGGCTAGTGAATTGAAAGGGGGCGGGAAGTACTAGGTGTTTACTTGTCCCTATTAACTGCATGGTGATAGTAGTGGTGATAGTAGCAGTAATAGAAGCAGCAATAGAAGTTGCGCTGTTGCTCCGTAGCCATATTAGCAAAAGCCTCACTAGAGCAATGGATGAACAATGGATGAGCAATGTGAATAACCCAGCGCTAGTGCGCTATCTAAGGTCATTGTTTTCTTAGCGGTCTGCAGCAGCGGCTGTTAACAGCTAATAGGCGAAAGCGTCACCGCGTGGATATATTGTGGTGGTGGATTGATCATTAGTCGCCGTGGTGCTCAATGCGAGATTGTCTACTGGGAAAAACCGCCGCCATAGCTGCCGGCTTGGCGAGTGCTCTGCTGAACCTGAGTATGCCGCTAGCGCAGTCTCTACCTTTGCACGTACAATATCGACAATACTAATGGAACTCAAAATCGCAGGTCTCTACCGAGACTTGGCGTGTTTGTTCGGAATATCTATGAATCGTTTGATCGACCGCAAAATTTACGGCTGCTGTTCGTTGAAGGCATTGCAGCTATCACCTTGGCTTTGCTGCGGAGTGACTACCCAGTGAATCGATACTTTAGCCCTAACAGTAAAAAAATCCCCTGGCGCTCGATGGGCGCCTTAGCCATTTTTATCGCTGCGCTGATAGGTTTCGGCTCAGGTGTTTCAGTGTCTGAACGACCGGGGGTGGTTAGTGACAGTTTTCTGGTACAGGCTTACTACAGTTTAAGCTTATTTGTAGTTGGTGGAGTTGACCTAGGGACACCTCAGGGCGGGCCGACCTACGGTCGGGTACTGCTTTGGTTTAGCTACTTCGGTGCGCCGATACTGGCCGCGACAGCGCTTATGGAGGCGCTATTGCGAGCGTTCTCACCGCAGAGCTGGTATCTCAGACGGCTGAAAGACCATATTATTATTGTCGGTGCCGGCGAGCTGTCACTGAGCTATTTGCGGGTGCTGCGCCGCCATAATCCGCACATCTCTGTTGTGGTGGTGTCCCTGCGCGAGCCAGAGCCGTCGATAGTCGACCAGTTGCGTCAAGGTTTGAATGCCCACTTTGTCCTAGGTGATATCACTCACGAGTTTTTCTTGTGTCAGCTACAGCCCGCCCGCGCCCGTAAAATACTACTGATGTCAGACAATAGCCTGCGTAGCTACGAGGCCGCGAGTACCTTGATGACCTTGGTCGACGGCATTGGGTCGAAAATCATTATTCACTGTGCAAGGCTGCGGTTTATGCGGGCAATGGAAAACACTGAAGTTGCCAAGGCCTGTGAAACGTTTAATACCTATCATCTGGCGGCCACCGGCTTGGTGCGCAGTAAATTGCTGCACCGCTTCCGTGAAACCGCAGAAAAAGATGTGGTGATCATTGCTGGTTTTGGGCGTTTTGGGCAGACCATACTGGAAGAATTACAAGCCCATGCCGTTGGTGAACTGGCCACTGTGGTGATTATTGAAATAGATGCCCATCGTCGGGTCTTGGTCGCCGAAGAGCAGATGGCTTTTTCTCCAGATTATCGGCGGGAAGTCTATGAAGGTGATGTTTCACACCCCGAGGTATGGCAGCGGCTGAGCAGTGATATTGACCTTGATGGCAGTAATGTTGTGTTTGTGCTGGGTACCGGCAGAGAAGAAGACAATCTGCGGACTTCACTGTGGCTCAAGCGCCAGCACCCTCGCTCGATGGTGATTGCACGTAGTAGCAAGGAATCGCGCTTTGCCGATCAAGTAGGCGCAGAGCACGATATTGTCAGTATTAGTATCAATCAACTGGTTGAAGAGAATATCCCCCAGCACTGGATTGATTTTTCCTAGCCGTTCAGTGCTGTTGTGCACTATTAGCTAAAGTGGTGATGCTTTAACCCGTTGTAAAGCCGCTTTGGCGCTTGCGCTGTGAGCAAGGCCGCTCACCTTTTATGGCTAATCGTCAAGCGCAAGCCCTTGCTTATTAAGCGGTTTTGATCGCTGCCCGCAGTAGGCGCTGTGTCCATAACAATGTCTGGCGGGAGTTGTATGGCGAACTTCAAGGTCAACGTGGCCTATGGGTTTTCGGCGGTATTTAAGCAGCGGTTAATCGGCAGTCAGTCAGAGGCTTTTGGCGGTTTTTCTAGACTGTTATCAAACTTTTAACGCTGGCAGCGCGCTGCATGGTGGCTAACCATGGCATATCATCTCAAATATCTCGATGCGGTAACCCGTGGGCAGACGCGGTAGCCTTAACGATTGGAGGCAAAATGCTATTTCTCACCTATGGCCCTAGTAATAACACGAGAATAATCTGTGAGCTATAAAATTGAAATAATAGATCCACAACACGATAAAAAGATTTGCGAGATAATAACAGCGGTTGGTGCAGAGTATGGGGCAATTGGTGAAGGTTTTGGCCCTGCTGATTTAGAAGTAAACAGCATGAGCCAATACTACAGTGATGATAGTTCTAGCCGCTATCTCGTTGCAACGCTAAGGGGTCATGTTATTGGTGGAGGTGGCATTGCCGCTTTTAATGGCAGTGATGAAGTGTGCGAGTTAAAAAAATTGTTTTTGCTACCGCAAAGCCGTGGTTTAGGCTTGGGTAGAAAGCTCACCGAAGACTGCCTAGAGTATGCCAAAAGCAAAGGTTACAAAAAATGTTACTTGGACACCTTACAAAGCATGGACTCGGCCATTGCGCTTTATCGCAAGCTAGGGTTTAGTCATCTAGATAGACCATTAGCCGGTACAATTCACAGCGGCTGTGATGTTTGGATGTTAAAAACACTATAACACAGGCGAGCAAGTTGCCTTTGATCACTATCAATATCCTTGCTTACAGTAGCTGTCGTTGTTGCTATAAATAAGCATTCACGTTTAAAACAGTCCACCCCCTATAGACGGTAGTTGTTCAATAATAATAAATCTTTATCAACAAAAGGCTAATTATCTAGCGCCGCGCCCATTCATTAGTTTACCTTTTTCCGCCGATATTTTACGTAGCAACGATTCACTGCTTACGTAGGGCAGGCGCTAAAAATATAAATTACGCAAGTAAGCCCTTGATTTTTTCGACGGTGGACAGTCTAATTTTTCATTCTTTCGGGTGTAATGAACGGCCAATTGTCTTCGGGTTTTCTACGCGAGGACAGCACAGTTTGTTGCAGTAGACATCCTGATCACCTGTTTTATCACGCTAGCTATTTTGTGTTGAATCAATTGGTTCTCAATTATAAGTTTATGACCATAGCATGGCACTAGAAAAGCAACAGAGTGTTAGTGATTAGTGAATGGAAAAAGTATTATTTCTTATGCTCTTCATATGCGAATATAGTCTATAAAAACCTTACAAAGTGGATAGTCGTTACCACAAAGTATGATGACTCTGAGTAACCTAAATTTTCAAATACAGCGTAGTAGAAAGCGTCGCCATACTAAAGTATTTGACTGTTGAAACACTTGCTCGAACGTAGTTCGCGCTGAGCGCTTACCCAGATTGTGAGGGTGTAAAACAGGCTGTGTAACTGCCCTGTTTAAACATGAGGAGCTAGTTGCTCCTCAAACTCAATCATAAAACGATTTAGCGCAGGTTTCCAATCCCTAATCGGCATAGTCCATTTTTTAGCG
>JBLHLU010000049.1:0-17700 GCA_047623385.1 Paraglaciecola psychrophila | reverse complement strand
CTATGGTCACTCGCCAACGGAGTCGGTAGTGGCGATGCTGCAAGATACTGACCGCGACACTGGCCTGAACATTGTTTTGTTAGAAGAGATAGCCGGTTATTTTCGTGAAGTGCGGAAAAAATATGCGCAGTTTGAAGGTTCACTGCGTGGTGTTGACTCGCGTATTCTGGTGGCGCAGGTCCCTGGCGGCATGCTCACCAATATGGAAAGTCAGTTAAAAGATCAGGGCGCCGCTGACAAAATGGATCAAGTGTTAGAAGAGATCCCGCGGGTGCGCGAAGATCTTGGGTTTATTCCCTTGGTGACGCCGACGTCACAAATTGTCGGTACCCAGGCAGTAATGAATGTGATGTTTGGCGAGCGCTACAAGTCTATTTCTAAAGAGACTGCCGGCGTATTGAAGGGAGAGTACGGCCTCACTCCAGCACCGGTCAATGCGCAACTACAGGCCAGAGTGTTAGAGGGCGCTGAGCCGATCACCTGTCGCCCAGCCGATCTGTTAGAGCCAGAGGTCGACAAACTAAGCGCTCAGCTGCGAACTCTCGCCAGTGAAAAGTCGATTCAATTAGCCGCCGGTGATAATGAAATTGACGACATATTAACCTATGCACTGTTTCCTGAAATAGGGCTTAAATTTCTTCAAAATCGCGGTAACCCCGATGCCTTTGAACCGGTGCCTAGCGGTGCAGAGCCAGTGGTTTCATCGGTGGCACCGACAGCGCCGGTAGCTGCCAGTGGCTCGCAGGTGTATACCGTAGCCGTTGCTGGGCACAGCTATGTGGTTGAGGTCAGCGAGGGCGGTGACGTTCAGACCATCGCCCCACAGGTCAATCTAACAGCGGCCCCAATGCAGCCTGCACCCTTGCAGGGTGAACCGCTAACGGCCCCGCTGGCAGGTAACATCTTTAAAGTTAATGTTGCTGTTGGTGAGCAGGTGCAGCAGGGCGACGTCATTATTATCCTCGAGGCGATGAAGATGGAGACCGAGGTTCGCTCACTGCGCAGTGGCGCAGTGGCATCGGTCAATATTAAAGAAGGTGACACGGTTTCTGTCGGTGACATCTTAATTACCATCGCCTAGTTAGAGGATTTTTTCATGGAAAAACTGCAGTTACTGTGGCTAGACTCGGGTATTTATCAATTGCAAGTGGGGCAGGGGGTGATGTTAATCATTTGCCTGCTGCTACTTTATTTAGCGATTGCTCGAAACTTTGAGCCGCTGTTATTAGTGCCGATTGGCTTCGGTGGTATTTTGGCCAATATTCCCGGTGCTGGGCTGGCTTTTTCTGCTGTTGAAAACGCGATTAATCAGGGTGGCCCCGAGGCGTTAGTGGCGCTGGCGGAGAGTCTGGGTATGGTGGCTTGGGACAGTGGCAAAGATATTTACCAAAGCTACCAGCAGGCCGGTGCCAGCGCTCATCTTCTGGCGGCGCAGACCGCTTCAGACCTAGGTTATAGCAATGGTATGTTATACAACTTTTACACGGTCTCTATCGCCAGTGGAGCAGCGCCACTGATCATATTTATGGGGGTCGGGGCGATGACCGACTTTGGTCCACTGTTGGCCAATCCTAAAACGCTATTTCTCGGTGCCGCCGCACAATTTGGCATCTTTGCCACCGTGCTAGGTGCAGTGGGCTTAACATCGCTGGGACTAATGGACTTCAGCCTAGCCGATGCCGCCGCGATCGGTATTATCGGTGGTGCCGACGGTCCCACCGCTATTTATGTCTCCAGTATATTGGCGCCAGACTTACTCGGTGCGATTGCGGTAGCGGCCTACTCTTATATGGCGTTGGTGCCGCTGATTCAGCCTCCTATTATGATGGCGCTGACCACCGAGGCTGAGCGCAAAATTGAAATGGTGCAGTTGCGACCGGTGCCAAAACTGGAAAAGATATTTTTCCCGCTGGTATTGCTGATCTTGGTGGCGATGTTTTTACCCTCCGCAGCGCCACTACTGGGCATGTTTTGTTTGGGTAATTTAATGCGAGAATGTGGTGTGGTTGAGCGCTTGAGCGAGACCGTACAAAACGCGCTGATCAACATTACGACGATCTTCTTGGGCCTGTCGGTGGGGTCTAAATTGAGTGCTGAAAAATTTCTCGACATCAATACTCTGGGTATCTTACTGCTGGGGGTGGTCGCTTTTTGCATCGGCACCGCCTGCGGGGTGTTGATGGCAAAATTGATGAACAAACTATCGAGTACGCCAATCAATCCGCTAATTGGTTCCGCCGGTGTCTCCGCGGTGCCGATGGCGGCCCGGGTCTCTAACAAGGTAGGGCTGGAGGCCAATCCGCACAACTTTTTACTGATGCACGCGATGGGCCCCAATGTTGCTGGGGTTATTGGTTCGGCGGTCGCCGCCGGTGTTATGATCAGTTTGGTGGGGTCTTAGGGGTTGATGATGGGGCGTTTAATAGCTCTGTCGAAGGCTGGTCGCGCTTCAGTGTTTGTCGGGGTTGCTAAAAGTGGGCTCTGGAAGGTGAATTCGCCGCTCCGCCGCATAGAAGTCTACCGCCAGTTGACGATTACTGTGTCTTCTCTCTTGAATGACTCGGCGTCTTCTAGTTAATAGGTCTAGTCTGGGGTTTTGTCGGTTTTCCCGGCTAAAGCGACGATCGCTGCCCCGGCGACGATTGATAAAAATACGATTTGTCATAGCGTTGTAACTATTGGCGGTTATGTTGTTTATACACAGCGCTATGAGTCTCGATAAAATCTCTGCGCAATGCCTGTGATTGCTTGAACAGCGGCTTCGGCGATTAACCCCAGCCAGTAATAACAGGGCAAGGTAGAGAAACAGTTTAGTAGAATTGTGGTCTATTGCCAGTGTCCGATCTAACTAAGTCGGTATCTAGCGCCGGCAGCAGTTAACAAGCGACAGCTTTGAGGCTTTCTATAGCCAGCAAGTCGCCATATAATAGTTCAACAATGTATGTTTTAGCCCGAGGATGAATGAGTGACAGCTTTCGCCGATTACTGGCATAGCACCGCGACCAAGTACCGCAGTTGGCTCAGTTCACTGCCGGGGCACACTGTCCGCAGGGCATTGTGTGCCTTATTTTTACTGTGGATGTTAGTCTCGGTAGTCGCGCTGGCGAGGGTGCTGATGCCCGGGCTAGAGCCGCAGGACAATGTGGGACTCGAGATAGCTGTGCCAGTGCCGAGCACTGCTAACACCGCTGCGGACCCAAGCGCATTGCAAGCACTGAATTTGTTTGGTCGAGCCGGCGCTGTGGCGGTCGATGTGGAGCCGGTAGCGGCTGCCGACGACGTTATGTTCGATGCCAAAAAAACCCAGTTAAACCTGTCGTTAGAGGGCGTAGTCACCGCCTCGGCACAGCAGGACGCGCTGGCGTTTATCGTTTATAAAGGTAAGCAAGCGCAATACTACAGCGGCGATAAGCTACCGCTGGGCACTCGGGTGAAGTTGGTCAAAGTATTAGCTGACCATGTTATTCTCGACAACGGTGGGCGCTATGAGTCGCTGTGGTTATACGACAAAAAGAACAATACCCCAGCGGCAACCTCTGCAGCAGTCCCTAAAAGAATCAGCGCCAACAAAAAACCGCTGAAAGTGGCCGACAAACGCAACGACAGGCAAGCCACCGCGCTGGCCAACGATTATCGTCAGCGGTTGTATAAAAACCCAGGTTCGTTGGCCGAGGTACTGCGCATCGTACCGGCCAAAGAAAACGGACAACTGATAGGCTATAAAGTCAGCCCTGGCAGAGACAAAAGCCAGTTTGAACAACTGGGTTTTAAGCCCAATGACGTAGTGACAAGTATCAACGGTATTTCTCTCGATGAACCTTCCAAGGCGCTGGAGATCTATAAATTGATGCGATCGGCGCGACAGGCAAGTTTCAGTCTTAATAGAAATGGCGCCGCCATGGATATAGTTGTGTCACTGGAAGACAATAATAGTTAGATTGGCGATCATAAATACAACGGTTAGATAATAGAGATTTGTTAATGAGTAGTTTTCCCCCCCGACTTTTCCCTGCGGCAGCCGCTGCTGCTTTTAGCGGCGCGCCTGCTGATCGCTGCTGGTCGCAACTAACTACCACCATGATCGTTTTGTTAGTGGTAGTAGCTGGCAGCTGGTCACTGCCGTTGGCGGCACAGCAGGCGAATGAGCAGCCCTCCGGCACCGCGGCAAATACCGTTGCCGGCGAGAAAACATGGACGGTTAATTTCAAGGAGACAGAGATCCAAGAAATTATTCGCTTTGTCGCCAATACCCTAGAAAAAACCATGATTATTGACCCCAAGGTGAAGGGCAAGGTTCAGGTTATCTCCTCCGAACCGGTCAATGCCGAACAGTTATATAAACTGTTCTTATCTATTTTAGAAGTACAGGGCTTTGCCGCAGTGGAGTCAGGTAATGTGGTGCGAATTATTCCCGCTAAAGACGCCCGCACTTCACCGGTCAATGTCATTAGTAGTGACAGTACAGCCCTAGATCAAGACAGCAGTGAAGTGGTAACCCAGGTTATCCAGCTGGACAATATTTCAGCCGCCAAGTTAATTCCGGTATTGCGGCCACTGGCACCGCAGCAGGCACATATGGCCGCTTACGCGCCCAGTAACGCTATTATTATTTCCGATACTTCCGCCAATATTGCCCGTATTCGTCGAGTGATTGAGAGTATTGATTTGTCGGCGGTACAAAAAACAGAAATTATTGTTTTGGAACACGCCTCCGCCGACGAAATTGTTAGTATGTTAGGTCAGTTGCAAAAAAGTGAAAAGGCCAAAGGACAATCGCGAAGCAAAGAATTAATGTTGGTTGCGGACAAGAGAACTAATAGTGTACTAGTCAGCGGCGACGAATTGGAACGGGCAAGGGTCAGGTCACTTATCGTACATTTGGATACGCCGCTGGTGCAAAACGGCAATATCAAAGTGGTCTACCTGAAGTACGCAGTGTCTACCGATTTAGCCGCGGTATTGAGCAAGGTAGTGGCCAATATGGAGCGCATGGGCGGTTCGGCAAAGGTCAAAAAAGTGAACAATAGCGGCGCCACCGTCGAAGCGGACGAGGGCACCAACTCACTGATTATTACTGCCGAGGCCGATGTTATGAAATCGCTGCTGTCAGTGGTAGAACGGCTGGATATTCGCCGCGCTCAGGTGTTGGTCGAGGCGATTATTGTTGAGCTGAACGACGGTAATGACCGAGATTTGGGTATTGAATGGCTGTTTACCAACGACAGCGGGTTATACGGTAGCTCCTCGCGGGCCGGGTTGGCCGGCGCTACTGCCGCCTCAGTGTTTGCCGCTGAAGACAATAGCGCAGAGGCGAAGGGCAATTTGGCGGGAACCCTAGCGTCTATTCCCGGCCAGGTACTCGGTTTTGGTAGTCTCGATGACGACCTGAGTTTTAATGTGGTGATCAACGCGCTGAAAAAAAATACCAAGGCTAATATCCTGTCGACACCGTCGTTACTAACCTTGGACAACGAAGAGGCCTCGATCGTCGTCGGCGAGAGTATTCCTTTTGTTACCGGTTCTTTTACCTCTACCGGTAACTCCTCTAATCCGGACAATCCCTTCCAGACGGTGGAACGTGAGAACGTCGGTATTACGCTTAAAATTACTCCACAGATTAACGAGGGAGATTCGGTGATCCTGGCGATTTCTCAGGAGGTGTCCAATGTTCAAGGCACCGCTGCACTCAATAGTAATCTTATCACTAGCGAGCGGAAAATTGAGACCAAGGTGCTGGCTGACAACGGCCAGACCATCGTGCTAGGAGGGTTGATCGAAGACAACGTCACTGAAGAGGTGCAAAAAGTGCCGATACTCGGTGATATTCCGGTACTGGGTGCGCTATTTAGGAGTACCGCGGTTAATGTCGGTAAAAAACACCTGCTGGTATTTTTAAAGCCCACTATTGTGCGTGACAATCGGACCATGGACCGTGCCACCGCTAGCAAGTACAAATATATTCGCAAAATGCAGATCGAAGAAATTAACCGCGGTGTCGATTTGATCGACGACGGCACCTTGCCGCTATTGCCCGAGTGGCAGCAACAGATCGAACAATTGCAGCAGCTGCAGCGCGACCAAGCCCGAGCTGAGGCCGCGCAATAGTATGACTACCGCTACCGACGACCAGGACATCGCTCAAGCGCTGAGCGCCCCTACTGAGATAACTGCTGAAGAGCCCGGTGGTCAGAGCGGCAGCAGGCTGCCTTTTACCTTCGCGCAAAACCACGGTGTGTTGTTGAGCTGGCAGGACCAGTGCCCGCAAATTTCTCACCGACGGGGGTTGAGTCTAGCGGTATTGGCGGAACTCAGCCGGGGCTTGGATCGGCCCTTTAGCACCGAGGAGTTAACCGATGCTGAGTTTCAGCGGCAGTTAAGTCGCAGCTATCAAAAAGATAACCGCGAGGCGGTGCAGGTGGCTGAAGATATGGGGGCCGATATAGACCTCAGTCGACTGGCCGACGAGATTCCCGATACCGGCGACTTAATGGACGCTGAGGACGATGCGCCGGTGATTCGGCTGATCAACGCTATTTTGTCGCAGGCGGTGCGTGAGCAGGCCTCGGATGTTCATATTGAGACCTTTGAAGACAAGCTTGTGGTGCGCTTTCGCATTGACGGTGTACTCACCGAGGTGCTGTCGCCCAAGCGTATGTTGGCGCCCTTGCTGGTATCGCGACTTAAGGTTATGGCCAAGCTGGATATCGCTGAAAAACGGGTGCCTCAGGACGGTCGTATCTCCATCCGCTTGGCCGGTCACGCGGTTGATTTGCGGGTATCGACCATACCCTCAACCCACGGCGAGCGAGTGGTGTTGCGGTTATTGGACAAACAAGCTGGGCAGCTGGAGTTGGAGCAACTGCAGATGGGCCCGGCGATTGGTGGCGATTACAAAAAGGCGCTAAAGGCACCCCACGGTATTATTTTAGTGACCGGGCCCACCGGTTCGGGCAAGACCACCACTCTGTATGCCGGCCTCAGTCATATCAACGACAGCAGCCGCAATATATTGACGATTGAAGATCCGGTGGAATATCTGCTGCCGGGCATTGGCCAAACGCAAGTGGCGCCCAAGGTGGAGATGACTTTTGCTCGTGGGCTGCGGGCGATCCTGCGCCAAGATCCCGATGTGGTGATGGTGGGAGAAATTCGCGACACCGAAACCGCCGAAATTGCAGTGCAGGCCAGTTTGACCGGTCACTTGGTACTGTCGACCCTGCACACTAATACCGCGGTGGGGGCGATTACTCGACTGCAGGATATGGGCGTGGAGCCATTTTTATTGTCCTCCAGTATTATCGCGGTGATGGCCCAGCGGCTGGTGAGACTGCTGTGCACGCACTGTAAGGAGAGCTATGTGCCGGTGGCTAGTGAACGCGCGCTGCTGGGACTCGCTGAACAGGGCGAGGTTGAACTCTATCGGGCCTGCGGTTGCGACTACTGCAATAACAGCGGCTATCGCGGCCGCACCGGTATTTATGAACTGATTCTTGTCAACGATCAACTGCGCACCCTTATTCACGAGGGCAGAGGCGAGCAGGAATTGATGGTTGAGGCTCGCAAACAGTCACAGGGCATTAAAGACAGTGGCCGCGATCGCATTCTTATGGGTGAGACCACGGTAGCGGAGGTGCTGCGGGTCACCGCGGCATAATACGGTGTACATTATGACCAGTAATAGTACCGCGCTATCAATCGCAATATGGGCAGGACGCTACTAGTGGCGGCCTACAGTTACAAAGCCCTGAGCGCCGAAGGCAAGATGGTCAAGGGCCTACTGGAGGGCGATTCCGAACGCCAAATCCGCGGTCAGTTGCGCCAGCGCCAGCTAAAGCCTGTCACTGTCACTATCGCCGCAGAAAATACCGCCGCCAAGAGTACCAGTGGCGGTTTTGGCAGTTTCTTCAAAGCCCGAGTCAGTCAAGCTGATCTAGCGTTGATTACCCGCCAGATGGCGACCTTAGTGCAGTCGAATATGCCCTTGGATGAAGTGCTTACCGCCACCGCTCAGCAGGCGCGCCGGCCGGGTATTAAGAGTTTGATGTTGCAGGTGCGGGGGCGAGTGTTAGAGGGTTACAGTTTGGCCTATGCCCTCGGTGACTTCCCGCAGGTGTTTAGCGAGATGTACTGCTCAATGGTTAAGGCGGGTGAGCACGCCGGTTTTTTAGGTCAGGTATTGGAGCAGTTGGCACAGTACACCGAAAATAACCAGTACACCCAGCAGAAATTAAAAGGGGCGATGATCTACCCGATCGTACTGATGGTGTTATCGGTGGCGGTTATCGGCGTATTGATGGTCTATGTTGTACCGGACTTGGTTGGGGTGTTTAGCCATACCGATCAAGAATTGCCGGGCCTAACGAAATTTGTTATTGCCGCCAGTGACTTTCTACAGGTTTATTGGTGGCTATTATTATTGGCAGCAGGGTCGCTGCAGTTGCTGTTCCATCAGCTGTTAAAGTCGCCAAAACGCCGTGCTCTTTGGCACAAACTGCTGTTAAAAACGCCACTGATATCGGGTTTTATTACCTCCATGGACACCGCCCGCTTCGCCTCAACGTTGAGTATCTTAACTACTAGCGGGGTGCCACTGCTGGAGGGGCTGCATATTTCCGGCGCGGTACTGGCCAATCTGGAGCTGCGTTCGGCCAGCGCGCAGGTGGCGCAATCGGTACAGGAGGGGTCTAGTTTGCACCGGGCGCTATCGCAGGCCGAGGTGTTTCCGCCGATGATGGTGCATATGGTGGCCAGTGGTGAGGCCAGTGGCGAGCTGGAAACAATGCTGGCCCGCTCCGCTGACAATCAACAGCGTGAGCTGGATATGACGCTCAGCAATTTAATGGCGATCTTCGAGCCATTAATGATTATCGTGATGGCTGCGGTCGTCTGTAGCATTGTGTTTGCGATACTATTGCCGATTATTGAAATGAACAACTTGGTAGCCTAGCTTCACAGGGGTAGGTTGCAGCGCGCTGCGCCGATGATCGAAGGTATTGGCTACTGGGTTTTAACTTCTACTTTTAAATTCTATTTTCAACTTCTATTTTCACTAATGGACAGCACATGCAAAACACGAATCGAGCAACAGGTTTTAGCTTAATTGAAATCATGGTGGTACTGGTTATTATGGGGCTGTTGGTCAGCGTGGTAGCCCCCAATATGCTGGACCGGGCCGACGACGCTAGGCTGCAAAAAGTCGGAGCTGATTTTAAAGCGATTGAAACAACGCTGAAAATTTATCGATTGGATAATTACAATTACCCCAGCGGCGAGCAGGGTTTAGAAGCGCTGGTGGAAAAGCCCAGCATAGAGCCGCTGCCTGCCAATTGGAAAAAAAATGGCTATCTGGAGACGATGCCGATTGATCCTTGGGGCAAGCCCTATTTGTATTTGAGCCCCGCCGAGTACGGCGAGGGTGAATACGACTTGTTTACCCTCGGTGCCGATGGCGTGACCGGTGGCGAGGACCAAAATTCCGACCGCGGCAATTGGATGGGGCGCGGTGACAGGCAGCAGTGAAACCGTGACCGTAACGGTGCCAACCCAGCCTCATAAGTCGGGCTTTAGCCTGATTGAGCTGCTGGTGGTCATGCTTATTATCGGTCTGGGCATGAGCATGCTGGGAATTAACTTATCGGGCTCCAACGGCTATCAATTACGCAATGAGGCCAAGCAGTTTTCCAATGCAACTGGGCTGATGGCGCAGGAGGCGGTATTGGCTAACCGCCAGTGGGGCGTTGATATTTATCGCTACGAGGACCAAGCCCCCGGCGGCGGCGAACGCTTTGGCTATCGCTGGCTGGTGCGCAATGAGCAGGGTCTGTGGCTGCCGGGCAATGACAGTATTCGTAAAAATGATTTTTCCTTTGGGCAAGGCGTCGGCCTGCTACTGGAGCTGGAACGCTCGGGTCAGGAACAGGACATCGAATACAAACAGGTCATTATTGATCCCGCCACCGCGAGCGACTCGAACGCGGCCGAGGACAGCTCGGCCGAGCCTGTCATTCCGGAGCTGTGGCTGATGTCCAGCGGCGAGATAACCGAGTTTTCACTGCAAATATTTGCGACAGAAAACCCTGAGCGCAGGCTTCACATTCGCGGCGACGTACTCGGTAGAGTAGCCCTCGACGAAAAAGATGATGACGATGAATTCTGACCCTATCGCCATTGCGAAACGAAGCGCTAAGCGGTCCAAGGGCTTCACCCTAGTTGAGGTCATGGTGGCACTGCTTATTGTATCAGTGGCTATTTCGGCGCTGTTATCTCAGATGATGAGTAATATCGACGGTACCGCTTATCTGCGAGACAAGACCATCGCTCAGTGGGTGGCGCTTAATCAGCTCGAGTTACTGTATTTAGAAAATGCCCAGGGCAACAAACTGGTGGGCCGAGAGCGCAGCGGCAAAGTGGAAATGGCAAATCGTCAGTGGTATTGGCGGATCAAGCCGCTGCCGTCGCTGGCAGCCGGCTTTGAGCAAATAGCGGTGAGTGTTAGCACCGCAGAAAATGACGACGCGCCGGTAGTCACCATTATGGGGCTGATCGATCAATTCCACTGTGCCAAAGCGGGGTGTGGATAATGGCATGCGGTGTTGCCAGAGGCGCTGTCGGTGGTTTTACCCTGATCGAAGTGATGTTGGCTATGGTCATCACAACTTTTATCGCGACACTGGCCTATAGCGGGCTCAGTACCGCTATCACCGCCGCTGAGCGGCACGAGTTACAGGCTCAGCAAATCGCTGCTATTCAATTGCCACTGACTATTATCGAACGCGATATTCGTCATATCGTCAACCGCGGTATTGTTGACGAATACGGCGACGAGATCGCCGCTCTCGCCGGCGGCAGTTTCGACGACTATCCGCTGCTATTAACGCGCATGGGTTGGTCTAACCCTCGCCAACTGGCGCGAGGTGAATTACAGCGGGTGCGCTATCGGTTGGAAGATAACCAATTGTGGCGGGAGAGTTGGCCGGTGTTGGATCGTCTCAACTTGGAGGCGGGACAGCAAGACAGCAAATTACTGGCCGGCGTGCTGCGTTTTGAACTCGCCTTTTTAGACCCCACCGCCAGTGGTGCCGGTCAGAGTCTGTTGGGTGGCCAGTGGAGTGAGCAGTGGCAGGCTAAGGATAGATTGCCGCTGGCGTTAGAGCTGTTACTGGAAATTGAAGGTTTTGGGGAGGTCAGACGTGTTTTTGCCATACCAGCCCAATAACCGAGCCCAGACCGGCGCGGCATTAATTTTGGCGCTGTTGGTGGTGGTGATGGTAACGGCGTTGGCTACTAGCTTAGCCGGTGACTTTTTAGTGACCTTGCGGCGGGTTGAAAATCAGCTGCTAAGCCAGCAGGCTCATGCCTATTTGCGTGGTAGTGAGGGTTTGGCTCGCTCAGCGTTGCAGGCAGATTTTGAACAGTCACCAGAGCTCGATCATCGCAGCGAGGGCTGGCTGGATAACCGCCAGGAATTCCCCCTCGATCAGGGTGTTATCAGTGGCACGGTGTGCGACTTACAGGGGCGTTTTAACCTCAATTCACTGATCGGTGCGGCGGTATCGGCTGATGGTCAGCGAGAATACAGCGCTAATCAGGCGCAGTTTATTCGGCTGTTGCAGACCCTAGATGAGGAGTTAGAACAGCCGATAGCGCAGTCACAGGCGGAGCAAATAACCAACGCCATAGCCGACTGGATTGATAGTGACGAACAGGTGACGGCTAACGGCGGCGCTGAAAATGGTTATTACTCAGGGTTAGATTTACCCTACCGGGTTGCCAATAAACCGCTGCTCAGTAGCTCGGAGTTGCGCTGGATAAAAGGGCTGGACGCCGCGCTGCTGGCGGCACTGGCACCCCATGTAACGGTGTTGCCAGCGGGCACTTTGATCAATATCAACAGCGCCACACGCAATGTTATTCAAAGCATTAACGAAGCCGACAATTTACAGCCGATCAGCCCACAAGAGGCAGAGTCGATCCTGCAACAGCGCGACGGTCAACGCAGCGACAATACTGCGGTCATTTTGCCGGGCGCTGGGACCGAGGGCTTTGCCGAGGTCGCAGATTTTATCGCGCTACACCCGGCGGAGTCGCTGGATATTGATACTCTGGTGGTGAGTAGTGATTACTTTTTATTGGACTCGGCAATAGTGTTTATGGAGCGGCAGTTTCGTCTGTTCAGCGTACTCCACCGGGATCCGAACAACGGTCGTATTCGCACTATTGCCCGGGCTCCCAGTGGGCTGGGCGAATGCGAAGTGCCGCCACCCCAGCAGTAGAACAGTATTGTTGATGTGGCTCTCAATGCAGTGACAACAGTATGAACAACAGTATGAACAACAGTATGAACAACAGTATGAACAACAGTAGTAAAAAAAGTAGTGGCAAGAAGAGTGGCAAGGTTAGTGGCAACAATAGTGACGCCGCTAGAGTATTGCAGTAGGCTGCAGGCGGGCAGGCCAGAGCGGCGCTGCGATGAAGGGTTGTTTTAACGAAAAAGAGAGTGCTGTGACCACAACGTTAATGATTAAGGCCTGCGGTATAGGCAATTTTGAATGGCAGTCCATCGGGGCAGCGACTTCGACGCCGGTGGTGGGCGACGGCGAGCGCCTGGCCGAAGCGCTGGCGAGCGGGCAGCGCAGTATGCTGCTAGCACCCGGCAAGGGTATCAGTTTTCGACAGCTGGATTTCGACACCGCAGAGCGCAAGATTTTGGCTCAAACTGTTCCCTATGCGCTGGAAGATGAGTTGATCGATAACGTCGATTCGCTGCACTTTGCGCTGGCGCCAGCGGCGGATAATACGGTGGACGTTGCTATTGTCGCCAGAGACCATGTCGACCACTGGCTGTCCTGTCTGGCGGATGAACCGCTGGAGCTGCAGCAACTTATTCCCGAATTGTATGTTATCCCGCGCCGCGCCGAGTGTTGGAGTTTGTTGCTGACCGGCGATCATTGGACTGTGCGCAGTGGCCCGCAGCAGGGGCTAACTGTGGCTGCAACCACCGCACCACTAGCGCTACAACTGTTGCTAGACGAGTCGCAGCAGTTGCCTGAAGCACTGGATATTTTTGGTGCCGGTGACGATCAGCAAGCGGTACTCATCAAACTGCCAGAACTACTGCGCGGCATCAGTCACTTTCGCGATGAGGACTACTGGGCTATGGCCGCACAGGCAGCGGTTGGCACAGCTCGTTCTGCGCCAGTGGATGTATTTGCGCCAATCAATCTACTACAGGGCGATTATGCACCGCGTCTGCCCTGGGCAAAGTGGTGGTCTAGCTGGCGTATTACCCTGTGGCTGCTGCTGGCGGCAATAGTGGTTGGGTTGGGTAGCAGCTACAGTAAGGTGGCAGTATTAGAGCAGCGCAATATTGAGCTGCGTCAGCAAATTGAGGCGGTTTATCGCCGGGCGATTCCCCGTGGGGCAGTGCTGGATGCAGAAAAACAGCTACAGCGTAAAGTGTCTGCACTGCAGGGCGATAGCGGCAGTGGCTTCATTGTCCTGCTCGATCAAATTGGTGCAGTGCTAGCGGCGAGCAAGGGGCTAACGCTGCAAAGCTTGAACTACAGCGGCGGCCAAAGTGAGGTGCGTATTACCTTGCTAGCGGACGATTTTGTCAGCGTCGAGAAGGCGCGCGCCGCACTGGAGGCCCGCGGGCTTAGCGCCGAGTTGAGCGGCAGCAGCACCCAGGGTAATAAGACCCGAGCGCGACTGAAGATTGGAGGTTAAGGCGATGCAATTCTTACAAAAACAACGGCAGTGGTTTGACACCCTCAACAGCCGCGATCAATTGAGCGTGCTGGCTGGCGCGGTGGCAGTGGGCTTGTACATATTAATCGTACTATTGTGGAGCCCACTGAGCCAACAGCAGCAATCGTTAGTGTTGCAAAATCAACAGGCCGGCGTCAGCCTGCGCAATGTTGAAGCCCTAGCTCAGCAATATCAGGCGTTGCAAGGTGGTAGCGCGAAAAAAACCAACAGTACTGGTAAAAAGAACTTAACCAGTTTAATTGATCGCTTGGTTAAGGCTAACGGTTTGCAGATGAAACGATTTCAGCCTTCCTCCTCTGGCGACGTGCAGCTGCGTTTTGAGAACGCCGTGTTTAACAATATCGTGATGTTGTTACATCAGCTGGAAACAGATAACGCTATTGCTATTAAAGACCTGTCTATTAGCCCTGGCAGTGCTATCGGTTTGGTTGATATTTCGGTGCGTCTAAGTGGCGGTGCCTAGATGCTGGCAGCTAGTTTGAAGTGGTTTTTAGCGCTGATTTTACTGCTGTTGTTGTCACTCGCCATTGGCTTGCTATTGCTGCCAGCCAAGGTAGTTCCGCTGGCGATAGATTACGCCAGCGAACAGGGATTGATTGCCGATAACAGTGCCACCATTGCGCTGGATCAGTTGTCGGGCACACTTTGGAACGGTCGTTCGGAGCAGGCTGTTTTGACGATAGATGGGGGCACTGTTGATCTGGGCACCTTTGAGTGGCAGTTAGATGCGATGGCTCTCTGGCAACGTTCACTGTCGATTCAATTGCAGACAAATACTCTTGATCAACAGTTGCAGGCGCATGTTGTTGCCGATGAACACGGTACCGTTATTATTAAAAGTGCCGAGGGCCATTTGCAGGTGGCACTGCTAGAGCCCTGGATACCCCTACTAATAGATGGCAAATTGGCCTTTGTAATCGATAACTGGGTGTTTAAAAACAATAAGTTAGTCGATCTCAGCGGCGTACTCAACTTTGAGACCTTGGACTGGCTGGGGGGTGATCGCGCTATGGCTTTGGGCAGCTACCTAGCGCATTTGTCGATGCGTGGGCCGCAAATGGTGATCGACATAGATGACTTTAGTGCCAGTCTGGGCGTCGACGGTTCTATTGTGCTTGACCCGAGTGGTCATTATCATTTTACCGCCACCTTGCAAACCCGAGAAGATTTGGCGCCGGAGGTGGCAGAGTCTGTTTTATGGTTTGGAAAGCAGGCTGCTAACGGCGACATTTTGATCAATAATCGCGGTAGGCTATAAGTGCAACTATCCCGGGCTAGAGTGCTCTAGCCCTCTTCGGCTTCGCGAATACGCTCCAATCGCTCTTGCTCTTCGGCAAAGGCGGCTTTGATTTCCAGCAGCACCGCGTCGACATCTGCCGTTTCCGCAGTATCTTCAAAGTGGCCGGTCAGTACTGTGTCGACCAGTAACTCGCCATCTTCATACAGCCCCCACATTTCTTTAGCGTACTGACTCTCTAACAACGCCGGCACATACTGGCCGTAGTACTGGGTCATATTGTTGACGTCGCGTTCGAACATTTCATAGGCGTTATTATTGGCTGCAGCATCAACCGCCTGGGGCAGGTCGATAATGACTGGGCCATAGTCGTCTACTAGCACATTAAATTCCGACAGGTCGCCGTGTACCACGCCGGCAATTAACATCAGTTTGACATAGTTCATCATGATGACGTGATCTTCCCGAGCCTGCTCCGGGGTCATCGACACATCGTTTAGCCGCGGTGCTACCGCGCCCTCATCGTCGGTTACTAATTCCATCAGCAGCACACCGTCGAAACAGCCATAGGGTTCTGGCACTCGCACGCCGGCCGCCGCCAACAAGTATAGGGCGTCTACCTCGGCATTTTGCCAAGTGTCCTCCTGCTGCTTACGGCCGTATTTACTGCCTTTTTCAATAGCTCTGGCACGGCGACTGTTGCGCTGCTTGCGCCCTTCTTGATATTTGACTGCCTGCTTAAAGCTGCGCTTAGCGGCTTCCTTGTACACTTTTGCGCAGCGAATATCGGTACCACTTCTAACCACGTATACCGTGGCCTCTTTGCCACTCATCAGCTGACTGAGTACTTCGTCGACCAATCCGTCGTCTACTAGCGGCTGGATTCGCTTAGGGGTTTTCATTGTTTCCTTATACTGCGCCGGGGGCTCAGAATTAAATTGCGGTAGGAGGGTGGATTATGGGAAAAGAAACACATTATTACAACTCCCCGGAGTCGATTATAAACCGCTTATTGCCACCTTGAGCTATTCCCGGTGAATTTCCACCTCTACCGGTGCGGTAGTGGGGAGGTCCAAAAGTCGGGTAATAGGTTATTAATAGCCTCCTTTATTGCAGTGCCGCTGTTGCTGGCAGCATTGGCAGGGCCCAGTATCTGCGGGTTGTAGCCAGTGCGTTAGCTGATTAACCCAGATCACCCATATATTGCCGACGCCCAGTTCCAAAATTAAATCATCGGGCTGACACACAGCGTTAACACAGCGCTAGCAGGGCTACAAAAAATGAGTAGTTTGGCTATGCGGGCATTGCGTTAGGGCTTGTCAACGTCGGCTCCAGGGTCAATAACACTGTTGTTGGCTGGGGTTTTGTTCTAGGATACTGGCCATTATTAATACTATAAAGAGAAATCATCATGGCTGAACCCGAAGCCTACGAGCTCAGCAATCGTTTTGTCAGCGCTAACGGTATCGACTTTCACTGCCAGTTAGAGGGCGAGGAGGGCAACCCGGTGCTGGCTCTGATTAATATGGCCAGTGCTAATCTGACCACCTGGGAGCCGGTGCTAGCAGACTTGCTAAGGCACTACCGAGTGCTACGTTTTGATATTCGCGGTACCGGTAAAAGCGGCTGGGGCGCTGACGATCAGTTCACCTTTGCTCAATATGCCGACGACCTGATAGCGATCATGGACAGCCTAGACATCGATAAAGCCCTAGTGTTAGGTGTTGCTTACGGCGCCAGAACGGCGGCTCAGTGTGCCCTGCGCCACCCGCAGCGGCTGTTGGGGCTGGCCCTGTTTGATGTTGCGCTAACGCCGCCGGTAGCGCAAAGCGGGCAGCGCGAGTTGGCCCAGGAGGCTCGTAGGCTACTGCTCGAAGCGGGGCAGGCGGTGCTGACGCCGCGCAAATCTTGGCGTTTCTATGAAAATCGAGACGCCGCGCTAAAGGCTCACACTGCGCATCAGCACGAGCCCGATACCTCGGAGATGCTGGGTCATTTACAGGTACCGGTACTGGTGGTCTGTGGTCGTCAGGATATGAACTTGGCTGAGGCCCAGCGAATTGCCCAGGCTATTCCAAGTAGTCACTTTAAATTGATGGAAATGACCGGCCATGGCTCGCTAATGTTTCGCCCCGGTCTATTTGCTCAGCTGGTCAACGACTTTAAGGGTGAGTTAGTCGGTGCTTGAGCGGTGCAGAGAACGAACTACACTAGCTTTGCGTTAGAGCTGAAATAAGTCTATATTTCTGATTTTCGTTAACCCACTGATATTAATAGTAATGGCATCGGTTACTGACGTATAAAAGAATAATTGAAACTGGTTTCGATGGAGACTCATCATTTTTCGGCGGTAGTGCAGACACTTGTTTCCGGATAAGTCTTAGCTTTTTGACGTGAAGCCCACCTATTGGGCAGTCCGAGAAAGGCCGCAAAGCCTACAAGGATAGCCAAAAAGCTATTTGATGACAGTGCTGCTTACCACCCTTGGCACACAGGCGATCTTTTTGCGCCGGTGCCTCAGCTACCGGTTTGGCGTTAACACGCGGAGATAACAGATCAGATTGACTTGGAGGTTGAACAATAGCACTGCAGCCAGACCAGAAAAGTGAGTGTTTATACTATTACCTAGGCGGTGCCGTCTGTATAACCAGCCTTCAATCCATAACAAGTCTAATAATGGTGGCTCTAGTGGTTAT
>JBLHLU010000048.1:0-17762 GCA_047623385.1 Paraglaciecola psychrophila | reverse complement strand
GGGCGCTGAGAGCTACAGTTAGCAAATGCAGTCTGTAACTCTCATTTCGGCGATTGGCAGCCCGGCGCAGTAAACGATGCCCGCTGATGCCATTTTTACTGCGTTGCCACTGCTGTTAACAGCACAGTCACCTTGCTCGCTATAGTCACCTTTCTGAACATAGTCATTTTTCTTAACACAGCCACTTTTCTTACCACAGTCACCTTTCTTAACGCAGTCCCCTTTCTTAACATAGCCACTTGTCTTAAAACAGTCACCTTGCCTAACACAGCCACCATTCTTAACACAGTCACCTTCTGCAACACAGCTACCTTGCTCACCGCAGGCGGTAACTGCGCTAACGCCACTTCGAATAGAGAGATCTAACACTTAGCCACTGCGCAGACTAACGCGGCAAACGCTGTGCTAGTGGCAACCAGCGTTGCCTGCAAATAGGCATCAACACTGGCGTCAACGCTGTCTGCTGCTATACCAGCAAGTCTGATAAAACAGGTCTTTATTACTTGTTGATGCCCCTATTGCTTAGCAGTGATGCTTAACAGCCCCTGCGCCACAACTGATAACAACCATTAATAGGGCAATAGCCTGATTAGATTTAATAGCCGTCACTGTGGCAATAACGGAAAAGCTCTACAGCGCCAGCACATACTTATCCCAAGTAGCCACAAACTTGATATGCTGTCACCCGTAAACGTTACCAAAAAAATCAATCGAGGCTTGCACCATGAACGAAGCATTAATACCTGTACTAGTTGGCTGTGGACAAATAACCGATAAAACCGCAGCAACCGAGGCCGCTACCCCCGTCGAACTGATGGCCTCAGTTGCCAGAATGGCGGCGGCCGACGCCGGTCCAGGAGAGGCATTGTTAAAAGCACTGGACACCTTAGTAGCGGTAGGACTAACGGTAGACAGTGTTTCCAGCGGCAGCAGTGCTCGCGGTATGATGCGAAATATCCCCCACAACCTATGCAAGGCCCTCGATATTAATCCCGCCGAGCAGGCCTATACCCATACCGGTGGCAATACACCACAAATGTTAGTGAATCGCTATGCCGAAAAAATAGCTCAGGGCGAAAGCACTTGCGTGCTGTTAGCCGGCTCCGAAGCACTGAGCACCATGATCGCTCGACTTAAGCTGGGCCTGGACCTAGACGCCTGGACCGACGACAGCGGTGGCGACCCACAGTGGCTGGGCGACCCTAGGGCGCCGGCAACCGAGCACGAGGCAAGCTACGGCATTGATACGCCTTCGGTGAGCTATCCGCTGTTCGAAAACGCGCTGCGGGGAAAATACGGTTTGAGCCTTGACCAGCACCGCAAAAAATTAGGCGACCTCTATCAGCGCTTTAACGCAGTCGCCACCAGCAACCCACTATCGTGGTTCCCAACCCCTCGCAGCGGCGCGGAGATCGCCACCGTCAGTGACAGCAATCGCTATGTGGGCTTTCCCTATACCAAATATTTGAACTCGGTGATTCAGGTTAATATGGGGGCTGCGGTGATATTAACCTCTCTGGCGAAAGCCCGGGAGTTGGGTATTAGCGAAGACCGGCTAGTGTATTTACACGGCTGCGCCGATGCCAGCGAGATTTGGAATGTCAGCGAGCGCGTGAACTATCATAGCTCGCCGGCTATTCGCACTATGGGTGAGCAAGCCTTTGCGATGTCGGGAAAAACCATCGACGAAATGGACTATTTCGATATCTACAGCTGCTTTCCCTCAGCCGTGCAAATTGCCTGCGATGAACTGGGCATCGACCAGGACGACCCCCGCGGTCTCACCCTCACCGGCGGCCTGCCCTACTTCGGTGGCCCCGGTAACAACTACGTTATGCACTCAATCGCTAGCATGATGGATACTCTGCGCGCCAACCCTGGAAAATTTGGCCTGCTCAATGCCAACGGCTGGATTATCACCAAACACTCCCTAGGTATCTATTCTACCACCCCCGTTGAGGGCAGCTGGCAGCGCGTCAAACCCGCCGACTACCAACAGCAAATACTGGACCATAAACACCCGCCGTTCACCGAACATCCCAATGGCGAGGCCACTATCGAAACCTATACGGTGATCCACGGTCGCAAGGGGGTAGAGCGTGGATTAGTGATTGGGCTACTCGCCGACGGCACCCGCTTTATGGCTGAAACTCCCAGCGACGCAAAAACTTTGGCTCAAATGATGGACACAGAAATGCTCGGCACCGGCGGCATGGTATCCTCAAGCGAAGAGAAAAACCTGTTCACTCCGAACTTTGGCTGAGCTATGCAGCTATGCGCTAACTGTGAGAATTAGTGCATAGTGCAGCCACTTTCGCAGGCAGGGGTTCGATGTTAGGTAATAGAAGGAGTCACTGATGGCACTGCGGTACTAGGACGGGGCTTTACATCGGTCTGGGCTTTACCAGCGGAGTATGGATAGGCCATAACGGAGATACCCGGTATGGCTGCAACAGCTAAAATCGCTCGCGGTGTTGAGCCGTCATTCTAAAATCGCTAACGGACAACCAACAGCCCCTAACGGTTGAAAGCCCACCCGCTGGAACGGTATTGACTGTCTACTCAAACTATAAGACCGCTAGCAACCTTCGATGATACCAAGTCATTGCTAGCTCTACTCGATGGTAGCTCGGGCAGCGCCCTAACGCTGCAGCTGCTAATTACAGCTTATCTTGGTACATTTACCTGACTATATTTACCTAGCTACATTTACCTAACTACATTCACCTAGCCACGTTTACTTTGGTACAGCTTCGCAATAGGGTAAACCGGTGTAACTTAGCTATAACGTTGCCGCACACCCTCGTCCATTAACGCCAGTTGCTTCGCTACCATGGCCTGCTGCAATACCAGTAAAGGCTGATATTTATCCCAGTCTTGTTCAATTTGACTCAGTGCCGCCGCAATCGCCTCAAGCGTTGAAAACTGCCCAGGCTTTTCGGCTTTTCGTATGGTGTACAGCGCCTGCTGCTTATCGGTAGACAATACAACCTTGGTAAGGCTCTGCAAGTCGGGCGATTGATAATACATTTTGCGCGCTTTTTTCCAACTGCCATCAATAACAACAAGCTCCAACTGGTCGAGATTGTAATGGTTGCGCACGCTTTCAGCATCGATAAGGCCGCCATTGGCAGGGCCCATCGATGCCGATTCCAGCGGTGGAAATAGCAGCAACCGTTGTCGCTCAAAACCCGGGGAACCGAGGCTTGGCAGCGACACTAATTCGCCATCATCAATACGGCAATGGTTTAAACACAGTGCCGCGAGCGCTGCCGTGCCCACCGCCTTTTTGACCTCACTGGGATGCCGGTAAATCGAAACGGCAATGCGGTTATCGATAGGCTCAACATGGGCACATAGGCAAACCGGTTCCGGTTTACTGCAACGCGCACAACATAGGCGTTTATTACTCTCACTCATCGACCTAGCGCCAGCTTAGTAAACAACGGAATCTTTCAGGCTATTCTGCAAGCGACTCTGCCAGCATTTTAAGCAGTGCCGCACGGTCTAACGAATAAGCGTGGCCCTCGTTAAGCTGTAGCATCTCCTGCATAGCCCACCTCACTGTATACGCTGCAGACATAGGGTCTGGCACAACTAAATAGCGCCGCTTTGGCGCATCGCTAAACAGTGCATGCACCACCGCGTCAGCTACTGGCTGAGGGTCTTTGTCAGCGGAGCGGTCTCTATTTAGCATCGCCGATTTTTCTTTGGCCCAAGGTGACATCGGGTCGGCCGCAGCCATTCGCTTAATCGCACTTTGGTTGATCTGTGAGCGAAAGCGGCCGGGCTCAATCACACTCACTTTTACTCCGAGGCGAGCCACTTCTACTGCTAACGTATCGGTATAGGCCTCAACAGCGTGTTTGCTCATACTGTACACGCCCATAATAGGTGACGAGACAACACCGGCCATCGAGCTAATACTGGTCACTCGCCCTTTGGCTTCTATAATAAGCGGCATAAAGGCCTTGGTTACTCGGTATACGCCAAACACGTTAACATCAAAAACAAACTGCAGAGTATCTACCTCAACTTCAACCAGTGCTTCGTAGTTCGAAACCCCGGCATTGTTGACTAAGCCATAGAGACCTCTACCGGCCTCAGCAATCGTTTTCACTGCGGCATCTATATCGGTTTGCTTAGTCACATCAAGCGCAATAGCGCTGACATTGTCCAGCTTGTTAAGTGCGTCCAAGTCTTTTTGTTTACGCGCCCCGGCATAAACATAATAGCCCTGAGCGGCGAGTGTGGTGGCGATAGTTCGACCAATACCTGAGCTGGCACCGGTAACTAATACCGCCGGCTGTGTACCCGCCTGACCGGCCAGGGGATTGATTAACAACCCGGTTAAAATAGTCGTCATTAAAAGTAGCAACTTCACTTTAGTACCTCAATTTATAGACAAAACACAGTAATACTCATGGGCGAAACATCACCTGTTTGGCTCACTCTTTACCATCATTGCAGCGCCCAACTCAATCGCGACAGCTAATGGCCACATTGACAGTGACAGCCCGTCAATTTACCAACAAAAGCGTAAGTATCGATGATTTGGCTACGCCGGGCAATCACTCAATACAGCCACCTGCGGCAGTAGCACGGCCTTTTTCACTAAAGCGGCGGTATGTCAACCGATATGGGCAGAGCAGAATTTTCGGTCGGAGGCCTGAGCCAGTACAGCGGTCACGAAATTAACGGCAAAGTGGACAATGTTTTCATCTATGATCGGGCGTTAGACGTCAATGAATTAAACGACTTGTATGTTAATGGCTATGGCGCAGTAGCAGTACCCGAGCCGGGTTCCATTGCGCTGCTTGCGCTGGGACTCGCTGTTAGCCGTCGGCGCCAAAAAAGTAGCTAGTGACTGGGTGTTTTTGGCTTAACAAAACGGCAGCTGAAGCTGCCGTTTTTTTTGCCCATTAAATGGATATAGCTGGGGATAGATCTGCTAAAAACCTGTGCGGCCTGCGGCTGATTACCCGATGAGTCGCTATGATTCACATCGCAGCCTCGAGAAAATTTTATATTCAGAACAAACGTATTTGCTTGGTATAAAAAGCGACGTAAGGCAGCGCCATTGACCACTGTCTTACCAACAAACTTAACCTGCAGTTTTAACCTGCTGTAGTACAGGCCGTTGCCGGCAACGGCTGGTAGTTATAACGAATATCAACTTCCTGCCCAGCACCCTCGCCATTACCAATATTCGAAAGACCTCGATATCGGCTGAGTCTTTTGCGCTCACGCTGGTAACCTAATTCAATAGGCTGCACTAAAATTCGGAGGAAAAAATTATCGACTTCCAAACTAAAACATTGCTCGTTGTCACTGGCATAACTACAGTTGGCCGCGGTCAATCGTAGCTGAACGAGTCGACGTTGATCGGTGACCGGAAATAGAAAACGCTTGCGCTGACCCGCCACTAGCGCATCCCAGTGCCGAACAACAAATGCGTCAAAACCGGCATCAATAACTAGCGGCACTTTCGCTTTCGCTTTTATTGACAGTGTTTTCGCCTTGCCCGCCATAGCATTCAGTGTTGTCGTCATAGCTAAACGGTTGTTGTTCAATGAAACTTCTATCTTCTCAGCAGAATAATAGTTGTGCTGCACAAAACTGGGAGTGGCCTTACCAGACAAATAATCCAAGGTTTTATAGGCCAACAACGCGCCCTGGTAATCGCGGTAATAGATGTCGCGTCTAGTACCGGTTTCATCAAGACAGTGTGTTTCGCTATACAGTAACGTTTCACTTTCAAAGGGGTAGGCTTTGCCGATTATCTGACCGGTCAGTATGCTGGCCTGCGTGTCGGCTACCACCAGCAATATTAGCGCGATCAACAGCCGCTGTGTGTTCAACAATCTCAGACTCTGAAAAATCTGTTTTCCCTGTACTGCAATCAAGTGCTGCAATCAAGTACTGCTCCGCTTAGTATTAGTTAATAGGTGCGCTAACTAGCCAGCAGTTATCGCATAGGACCTACGCCAGCCCGGCTTGGCCATAAGTATCTGTGAAGCACCGATCACTCGCTCGTCAAAGGCGCCCTCACAGTAGCTCAGGTAATAATGCCACATCCGAATAAAGTACTCGTCAAAGCCAAGCGCTTTAACATCAGCGAGTTTTTCATTAAAGCGCTGCTGCCAAATATTCAGTGTTTTTGCGTAATCTTCGCCGATTTCCTGCATCCCCACCATCAACATGTCAGTGTTGTTTTTTACTGACGACAGAATAATTTCGTGACTGGGAAGCGAGCCACCTGGAAAAATATAACGTTGAATAAAGTCAACTGAGCGCCTGGCATGGTCATAGCGTTGGTCGGCTATGGTAATAGCCTGCAGTAACATTAAACCCTGTTCTTTAAGTAACCCAGAACAAACAGAAAAATACTGACTGTAATAAGCATGGCCGACAGCCTCGATCATTTCTATCGATACCAGTTTGTCATAGCGACCTTCCAGCTTTCTGTAGTCTTCGAACAAAACAGTCACTTTGTCAGACAGCCCCTCAGCCACAACGCGCGTTTTGGCAGCATCGTACTGCTCCTTCGAAATAGTGGTAGTAGTCACTTTGCAGCCATAGTTTTTAGCCGCATAAATAGCCAACCCACCCCAACCGGTGCCAATCTCCAATAGGTGATCGCTGGGCTGCAGCTCCAGTTTTTGGCAGATAAGCTCAAGTTTGTATACCGCCGCCTCATCTAGGCCGGCATCGGCGCGGGGAAACACCGCCGCTGAGTACATCATTTCAGGATCGAGAAACAAACGAAAAAAGTCATTACTCAAGTCATAGTGCCGAGAAATGTTTTGCTGTGCCTGCTTTTCAGTATTGCGGTTTAGCCAGTGGAACAGCTTGTCAGAAACACGTTGAAAAACCTGTTTAGAGCCGTCCATTTGGTTAAGGAAATCAATATTTGCAGACATCAACCGGATCACATCAACCAAGCTAGGCGATGTCCATTTTCCAAGCATATAGGACTCAGACGCACCGATAGAACCACCAAAAGCAATATCGCGATAGGCCCCCTGATGCTCAATCACGACACGGGCAGTGGGGCCGTTTTTATCATTCGCATCACCGAAACTGTAGTGTTCGCCGCCGTCGTCAATAATTAAATGACCTCGGGGTAGCGCCTTAAGTCGTTTCAACAATTGCCGCTTAGCAAGTGAACCGAGTAGCCCGCTACTTTGGCTACTACTAGTGGTGGCGGGAGTAATATAAGTCATATTGTATTCTTCTTTATTAGTGTCTTTGCTGCCGCAAATAACGATCTATTTAGACTTGAGGTTTAGGGTGGTGGTAAAAAGGAGTTCGCTTAATCCACAATTTAATGGCTTGCCAGTAAATTGCTGCAGCGACCTTTGCCGTCATCCACGGGTGTTGCAGCAAAATAAGGCGCAAGCTGCCGGCATCTATTTCACTGCGTTTTAACGTTAAGGTGGCGTCGACGTGGGTATCGCCGTGCTGTTGCGTTTCCAGATTGAGACTCAACATCTGCGCCGGCGTATTACTGGTCCACAAATAACACATATCCATAGGATTGAAGGGCGATACATGCATTTTCTTCTCAAAATTAATACGCTGATAAGGCTTTTCTGGATCACACCGTAAAACATAGCTTTGGCGTTCGTCCCAGGGCGTATTGGTTACCTCCACCACGATATCTTGCAGTACCTGCTGTTCGTCAAAACAGTAATAACAACAGATAGGGTTAATATTAAAACCAAAGTAGCGAAGATTAGCCAACATCCGAATAGGGCCGTTGTAGCGGCGACCCGTCTCTTGGTAAATACGCTGTTGCACCGACTCTTTGAGCGGCACGGCGGCATCGCCGAGGAAGTCAGAGCGCTCAAAACGCACCGGACGCCAGCGCTTTTTCGACCACAAGGAAGTCAATGCCAACACCGCGTCCAATTCGTCAAGGTCCAGATACATCATAAAAACTTGGTAGCGAAATTGATGCTGGGTTGGTACAAACCGCCGATGGCGCACCACTCCTCGATAAATGGCGCTATGCATGAGCGCCAAGCCCGACAGAATCGCTAACTTGTGGCCCCGTCTGAGACAAACGGTTAATACCCTCGGCCACGGCTTTGCCACTGGCAACACCGTCTTCGTGGAAACCATTGCCTAAATAAGCGCCGGCAAACCAACTGCGATTATCACCATTAGCGGCTATAATTTTGGCAGCGCCAGCCACTGACTCTAGCGAGAAAACCGGATGGCTATAATTAAAAGTTCTGATGATTTTATCCGCGGCTATTGATTCAGTGGCATTGAGGGTAACGCAGAACGTGGTTGGCGATTCAATGCCCTGCAGAATATTCATATTATAAGTCAATACCGCTCGCTCTTGGTAGCGTTCTCGCTGCCAGTAATTCCAGCTAGACCAAGCCCGGCGCCGCTGCGGTAAAATACTTTCGTCCCAGTGTAAAACCACCTCGTTAGACTGATAGGGAATGGCCAGTAATGCGCTGCTTTCTGCGCTGCTAGGATCGGCCAACAAAGCCAACGCTTGATCGCTGTGGCAGGCAAACACAACTTGGTCATAGACCGCGCTACTGCCATCTGCCATAACTATCAGCACTGAATCTGCGTTGCGCTGCACCGACTTAATATCGGCGTTCAGGCGTATAGAGGATTCAAAACCCCGGGTCATCGGCTCTAGGTAGCTACGCGAGCCGCCTTTTACCACGTGCCACTGCGGCCTGTCATTGACACTAAGCAGACCGTGATTCTTAAAAAATCGGGTAAAAAATAGTAGCGGGAAGTCGACCATACGCTGAGTCGAGGCCGACCAAATGGCACAGCCCATCGGCAACAGGTATTGATAGATAAACGCGTCGCAGTAACCGTTGGCTGCCAAATAGTCACCCAAGGTAGCCTCAGGTGAGCACTTGCCGTTGTCGAGGTCGCGAACCGCCTCCCGATTAAACCGCACAATGTCCCGCAGCATTTTATAAAATCCTGGACGCAGCAGATTGCGGCGCTGTGCAAACAGCGTATTGAGGCTATTACCGCTGTACTCAAGGCCAGTGCTGTCGCTGCGAACGCTAAAACCCATCTCGGTTGGCTGTGTCTCGACCCCCAACTCTTCCATAAGGGCAATAAAATTGGGGTAAGTCCAATCATTGTAAACAATAAATCCGGTGTCGATGGCGTAGTCGCGTCCCTGGTGATTGACGTCAACAGTTGCGGTATGGCCACCGATACCAGACCCCGCTTCGTAGAGGGTGACATTGTGGGTTTTATGCAGGTAATAGGCGGAGGTCAAACCGGAAATTCCGGCCCCGATAATAGCAATGTTCATTAGTTGGTATCTCGTTTAGCAGATTCTGTAACAGTGTCGCTGTGGATTGTGGAGAAAAAGCTGGCGTTAGTACACTGCTGGATAGTGGTTAGTTAGAAGCCTGCATAGCATGGCTGCTTGCTGTGCTGCGGAGAATTTTATCAACCGCGAGACTCTGGCTAGTCGAGGGCCGGTCACCGTGGCAGGCACTCAGTAGTGATCGATAACAGCGGGCCGCAGTCTAACTCGCTATCAGCTAGGGTAAAGCAGGCAACAGTGGTGGCTGAAATCAACGCGCTAATTGGTCAAGCGCTGGCGCAGCCAGCGGGTGACATTACCTAACAGAGGCAATTGCTCATATAACATCGCGCCCATATCGTAGAAATCTTCCTGCAATTCAATCTTTTCGCCAATTTTTATATGGCTAACGCCGCGCACGCTGACCAGCCGATTGCGCAATTTGGGATGCTTAAAATGCATAATCCATTTGATATAGGCACTGTGGTCGCTGACCAATTCGTCCAAGTACTCAAATCGACAGTCGGTGAGATCATCACACATCGAAGTAAAGTAGTCCTCTAACTCAACTAAGCCACATATTTCATGCACCGGATCTTTAAATAACACATCACTGCTGTAGATGTTTCTCAATTGACTGAGGTCTGAGTTATGAAGGACCTTGTAATAGTCCTTAAATTCTTTAATTAAATCTGTACTGCTGTTCATTCGAGGTACTCGATGGCTGCTGCCGATTAATTATTATCTTATATTGATACGGTTTGTGCTGGATTTTGGATCATTTGGTGATCTGAAAGCCTAGTAGTGCCGTATATATACCCACTGGGGCACGAAAAGTCGTTATAATGCCGGGTATGAGTAGTAGCAGAAGAATCGATGATAGCCTTGCCGACCTGACGAATTGTATGACCGCAGTCGCTGAGGACAAAGACAGAGTGGCCTTCGCCCGTCTGTTTGATCACTACGCGCCGTTGTTAAGGGCGTATAGCCTGGCCAGAGAGCCCGGTGGCGACCTAGTGGCCGACGAGCTAGTGCAGGAGGTGATGAGTCGAGTATGGCTCAAGGCGGCCAAATACAATGTTGAGTTGGCCAACCTTAATACGTGGATATTCACGCTGGCTAGAAATTGCCGAATAGACTATCTGCGGCGCAACAGTCGACATGTCAGTGATATCGACCCGAATTATGTTTTTGATACCCTCGAAGACCACGCTTTGGGTCCGTTTCAACAAATGCAGCAAAATCGCAGTGCACAGAACATCCGCGCGGGCCTTGAGCAACTGCCGCAGCAGCAAACAGAAGTACTTAGAAAAGTTTATATCGAAGGAAAAAGTCACCAACAAGCCAGCCAGGATTTAAAGCTACCCCTTGGCACCGTTAAATCACGGGTGCGATTGGCATTAAAAAAACTTGAGCTTTTGGTAGAGAATTCACTATGAAAGATTCACAACATCACCCGCTAGATGAGCTGTTATCCTCATTTTCGGCCGGAAGCTTACCGCTGAGCCGAGCGCTGTGTATTTCTACGCATCTGGAACACTGCCAGAGCTGCAGCACAAAACTGCGAAGCCTCAATCAGCTCGGTAGTGAACTGATGCAGCAGCTCAAACCGGCCAGAGTTTCTCACTCACTCAAGCTCAGCGTGATGGACCGGCTCGATACATTGATAGAAGAAACGCCAGAGATAAACACTGAGCAGCCGCAATCACTGCCACATTGTCTTCGCCAGTTCGTCAATAAAAGCTACCAAGATCTTGAATGGAAGCGAATATCAACCGACATCCACCGGGTAGAATTGTGCCGCGACGAAAATGGCGCCAAGGTCGAACTGCTTAAGATACAGCCCAACGGATCCGCTGGTACGCATACCCATTTAGGAGACGAGTATACCGTTATTTTGGAGGGAAGCTTCTCCGATGAGAGCGGAGTATATCGCCAAGGAGATTTTCTAGTCAGAGACCCCTACGACAAACATACACCGGTGGCAACTCAGGATAGACCGTGTATTTGTCTTGCAGTCACCGAAGGGCCAGTGCAATTCACTGGAATTTTTAGCCGCCTCTTGAATCCGTTTATTCGCCGGGGCTATGCTTAAGCACGGTGCATAATTCTGCTCGGCAGCTGTCCCTTCGTCGCAATGTGATAACAGCTAGCGCCTTGTAGGCATGGCCTTGTGAGCTTCATCCAATCCGCATCATCCTATCAGCACCACCCTACCAGCATCATCCGGTAAGCATCATCCTGCAAGCATAGCCACTGTAAGTACTGAGCCGGTAACTGTTGTCATAACGCGACTGAGCCTGTAGGCAATGAACCTGCAGATATTGACCCTGTAAGCATTGACCCTGTAAACAATGAACCTGCAACTATTGCCCCTATAACCCTCAAGGTGATAACCACTTACTTGAGCCTGCAAACTATTCGCATTGCCAACAGCTAGCTATTTTCCTCGATACCACCGCGCGCTTCTCCAACAGGATTATTACCTGGGGTGCAATTACCGGTTGATACGCCAAAGTGCCGCACAATAAATAGCCAACGATTGCGTTGTTATGCGCTGAGCTATCATCAGACAGATTGATTCTGTTATAGCCGAGCACGCTTTAGTATTAGTGACTGGCAGCAGGCACCGCTGCCAGCGATCGCCAATGTCTTTATACCCGCCCCAAAGCCTGCAAATTCTCTTGGTGTTTTGAGCGGTCAATTTCATACATGGAAATAAAAGCGATCATGATCATCCACAGGCAAAACAATGCCGGCGCATACATCAAGCCCAAGCTGTAAACCGATTCTGGGGGTACATCCTTGGGCAGCGCCTCGCGGGGGAAGTTAACAAAAGTGAGCGCGGCACCGGCTGCGACCACACCCAAACCCTGCACCATTTTGCGGGTAAAGGTAATGGCGGCAAAAAACACACCTTCGGAGCGCCGTGCTGTTTTCAATTCACTCTGCTCAACCAAGTCGGCAATCATCGAGGCCATTAGCGTCTGATAGGTGATGATCAGCGCTACGTCGATAACAGTGACTACTAGTACCAGCGGAAATAGCATGGGGTCACCGTTCTCCGGCATCAGGCCCAACAACCGCAGAGCAACCAGCAGTGGCGCCACAGTGAAAGCCAGCACGCCGACCGCTATACAACCGCGTTTTTTACCCAGTGATCGCGAAACAATCGGTGACAAGATAAATCCTAATACCGCCGACACAATCACCGAGATAGAAATGATACTGATTTGGCTGTTGTCAAAGCCCCAGAAGAAGGTCGATATATAATAATTAAGACCCGCCGCCAAACCGGTGCTTATGGCGCCGAACAGCGCCGCTAAAAATAGCGCCGCAAACGATTTGTTAGCCAGCGTCTCCCACAGTTCTGAATAAATTTTGCGCACAGTAGTACGGGTTTTTGGCGGCGCGGATTGCAGATGAGGAATTAAATTATGCGTCCCTAGCGCCGACACCATAATCGACACAAAAATAAATAGGGCAGCGAACAGGCCCATTTGCGAATAACCCGCCGGGTTAAACATACCGTTGCTGATAGTGTCGGTCGGTACCAGTAGAAACTTAGCAGCACCGGCAGCCATCAATGTGCCACCGGTCCAACCGAAAAAAGCGCGATAACTGAGCACGCTGGTTCGCTCGTCGTAGTCTTGGGTCATCTCCGCAGACAGCGCAGAACTGGGCACTTCGTATAAGGTGATCAGGGTGCGCACAGCAATAGAAATAAATACCAAATACCAGAACAAATCATTGGGATTGCTAACCACCGGCGGATTCCAAACAAAATAATAGGAAATGGCGACCGGCACCGCAGCGAAGTACATAAAGGGGTGTCGTCGTCCCAAGCGAGAGTGGGTATTGTCAGAGAAATACCCAATCAGCGGATCACTAAGGGCGTCAAACATCAATGCACACAGCAACGCCAAACCGACTAAGGCTGCGTCCACACCAATAACAGAGGAATAAAAAAACAAGAAGAAATAGTCAAAACCGTTGTTTTTGACCCCGTAGGCGATCGCGCCAAAGCCATAAGCTATTTTAGTCGCTACCGGTATCTTAGTCGTTGCTGCAGTCATATCGTGCCCTTTTTATTAGCTGTCGATACATTGTTGTTATTGCCCGGCTTAGACGGCGAGCCGGCAGGCGTCGCCAGTGTCGTCGAGATGCTGTTGCGTTTTAAAGATTAAAGTATCTGGCTAGATAATGAAAGTCATCGGGCCCGTTAGAGCCATCGCCACAGAACGCTATTCGCGCTGCGCTGATAGCTCCCTTTTTAGAAGATTAGCGCGCAGATCGGTAGTTGTGTTGTACCCATAGCATTGTGCACCTACGCGATAACCGCAGTAACCACGCTAGCTTGAGCGACAGCCACAAATGGCCGCAAACACTTGTAGCCAGTGGATATTTTATCTTTATAGCAAAGAGTCGTATCGGTATTTTAAGCCACTCATGTTGCAATAAACGCTGACTTTCAGTAGAAAAATCCATTTGTTAATGTAATCGCAAGCTTTGTACTAGCTAATAGCCGCTATACTACTTGCGCATATAATTCACAGCACAAATGACAAAACAGTAACAATAGTAATCGTTGCTAATAAGCGCAGCCGATACACGGTTCATAAAAGACTTGGAGCAGATCATGTCACCACAGGAAATGAAGTTAGATTTCAACCCCGATGCCCTGCGTGAAAAATACCGCAGCGAGCGTGACAAACGCGTTCGTAACGACGGTAATGCACAGTATCAAGAAGTGGTTGGCGACTTTACCCACTATGTGGATGACCCCTATATTGACAAGGCTATTATACGTGAGCCACTCGAAGATACAGTCGATGTTATTATTGTTGGCGGCGGCTTTGGCGGACTGATTACCGGCGCCCGCCTGCGCGAAGCCGGGGTTAAAAATATTCGTATTATCGAAAAAGGCGGCGACTTCGGTGGCACTTGGTATTGGAACCGCTACCCTGGGGCAGCCTGCGACGTAGAATCCTATATTTATTTACCGCTGTGTGAAGAACTAGGCTTTGTGCCCAAAGAAAAGTACACCCACGCTCCCGAAATTTTACAACACAGTCGCAATATCGGTGAAAAATACGACCTCTACGACAATGCCTGTTTTCAGACCGAAGTCACGGGTATGGAGTGGGACGAGAGCAGCGCGCTGTGGACAGTAACAACCAATCGTGGCGATGCAATGAAGGCTAAGTTCGTGACCATGTCTAACGGCCCGCTTAATAGACCCAAGCTACCCGGCATAGCAGGCATAGACGACTACCAAGGCCATACCTTTCATACTAGCCGCTGGGACTACGACTACACCGGTGGCGACCCCGCTGGCGAGCTGAAAAACTTGGCCGACAAACGTGTCGGTATTATTGGCACCGGCGCAACCGCGGTGCAGTGTGTGCCACACTTAGGCGCTGCTGCCAAAGAGTTGTTTGTCTTTCAGCGCACCCCCTCCTCTATCGATGTACGCAACAACCGTCAGACCGATCCGGAATGGGCCAAGAGTTTAAAACCGGGCTGGCAGAAAGAACGTATGGAAAATTTCAATACGCTGACATCCGGCGGCCTCGCCGACAAAGATTTGGTCAATGATGGCTGGACCGAGATTATTCGCAACCTTGCCTCAATGGTCAATTTCAAAGACAAAAATATCGACTGGGCAGAAGTGCCAAAATTAATGGAAGTTGCCGACTTTCAAAAAATGGAACAAATAAGAGCTAGAGCGCAAGCCGTTGTCGACGACCCCGCCACCGCAGAATCGTTAAAGCCCTATTACCGACAGTTTTGCAAACGTCCTTGTTTTCATGACGACTACCTGCCCACTTTTAATCGCGACAGCGTGCACTTGATCGATACTCAGGGCAAAGGCATTGATGCGATCACAGAAAAAGGCATTATTGCCAACGGTGTTGAGGTCGAACTGGACTGTATTATTTTTGCCACCGGCTTTGAAGTAGGTACCGAATATACCCGCCGCGCCGGCTACGACTTGATCGGCAAAGGTGGTCAAAAGTTGAGTGAAAAATGGTCAGAAGGTGTTAGTACCTTGCACGGTTTGCACACAAACGGATTTCCCAATCTGTTTGTTATTAGTCACGCGCAATCGGGGTTTACCGTTAACTTTCCTCACGCCATGGACGAGCAGGCCAAACATATCAGCTATATCGTCGAAAAGTGCATGTCGAGAAACATCAATACAGTAGAAGTTAGCCAAGAGGCAGAAAACGCCTGGGTGGCAGAAGTCGTTGGCCTTTCTACCTTTAACCAGGATTTTCTCGAATCCTGCACACCGGGTTATTACAATAACGAAGGGCAACCCAACCCCAAGACGGTTCAAAACGGTAGTTACGGCGCAGGCTCTGATGCTTTTTTTGCCAAGATAAAACAGTGGCGTGAAGAAGGTAGCATGGCAGGACTAGAGCTCGGCTAATACGGCGACAGTTTACTTGATTACTTCGCTGACCAGCGCAGCGCATCGTTGGAGAACCAGTCACAGTGGCTGGCTCTCCAACCACTGCCGCTGCTATGGGCGGCCACTTAACAGGCCTACAAAGTCAGTAAAGTGCGCAGCTAAAGAAAAACCCAATAGCAGCTAACCTATACGGGCACGTTGACCACCATCAACTGGCAGCTCAATGCCGGTTATAAACGCCGCTTCATCCGATGCTAAAAAAAGTGATGCATAGGCGATATCCCATGCAGTGCCCATTTTTCCCCGCAGCGGTACAGCTGAGTCTCGTTGTTTTCGCAGTTCGTCTTTGGAGATTTTTCGCGCATCGGCAATACCTTCGATCGCCATCGGCGTGTCCATAAGACCCGGCATAATAACATTTGCCCGCACCCCAAACTTTGCGTTACCCATGGCCACTGCATGAGTAAAAGCATTAAGCGCTGCCTTCGAAGTTTTATAAGCAACAATACCGACCGAACAAAGAGCCGCTACCGAAGAGATATTAATAATAGACCCCGAGCCCTGCTTTCTCATTATGGGCAATACATACTTGCAGGTCATAAAGGCGCCTTTTACATTGACTTCCATGATGGTGTCCCAGGCCTCTGCGGTTATTGATGTGGGGCCTTCATCGGCTGTTCCGATACCCACATTGTTGTGTAATATATCAATGCGGCCGAATGCAGAGATCGCCGTCTCGGCAATTCTCTTACAGTCGTTTTCTTCGACTATATCGGCAACCATATAGCGCGCTTCACCACCACTGCTGACAATTATGTCCTGTGTTTCGCGCACAGAGTTCTCGTCGCGATCAACCAGCAAAACTTTAGCCCCTTCACGGGCAAATAAAACGGCAACGGCTCTGCCATTGCCGATCGTTTCGCCCGGCGTTTGTCCCGCACCCACCACCACAGCAACTTTTTTTGCTAATCTCATTAATTCCCCCTCAAAACGCACGCTGGATTTTGCCTTTTTACAATGACCAAAAACCACAACATCAAAGCTGTTAAATCACCGGCGCAGTCGCAAGACTATACGTTTTTGGCTGTTAAAAAAATAATAGCCAAAATTTAGCCTGTAGCGCTGTGAACCGATATGGGCTACATTTCGCCGATTTAGTAAATTGCCAACCAAATAAGTGCGGTGGCTATGTAACCATACAACTGTCCTCTGTTGAGAGAACCGTTTTCCAACTGTAGGTCTAGCTCTTGTTTTTGATCGCCGCCCTTTAGTACTTTATAGATAACCGGCCCCTCAAATATAACGACGCCAATTGCCTTACCTAGGACCATCGCAAACAGTGCTGCTCTTGCCAAGTTATCAAGAGGAAGTAATGACAACACCAGCAAAACCAGTAAAAAATTGCCCGCAGCACCACCAACACTCATCGACAAAAACTGCGATGCATTATTTTTTTCCATGTTGAACCCAAAAACAAATTCCTCATTGGGTTTAGGTACCATCGGCGAGTGGGAATTGGCCACCCGGGCGCCGACGAAATGCCCCCATTCGTGAAATTTTTCAGCTAAATAATGACCGACTACTAACGCAGTAACGGCACTGAGAACATATGCCAAGGGCAGCGCCGTTGATACCACCCAAGCATCCATCGCCGCGAAGGCTGCTAAATAGGCTAGTATTCTTTTGCCATGATAAATAGCATTTAGCTTTAAACGTTGCCTGTCAGGTAGCGATTGCTTTTGTACCTCTCCTTCAGAACCCACTTTCTGAGCGCCTTCACTCTTTGCATCGGCATTCTCAGACTGCATACGTTCTGACTCTATACTCGCGGTCGGTTTTTCGGCGTTTACGTCGCTCATCATGGCTCCAAGGTTGTAGAATTAATTAGGCTTATCATATACCCGTCAATAGCAGAGATTGGCTTAGAGCGGGCAGATTGGGTTTTTTATTTGCAACAACAGCAACTTGTCGGCAACGATACTGATCACCCATCAGTCGATACCGTTGCCTGCGAACATTATCAATGGGCATAAAGTA
>JBLHLU010000047.1:0-18138 GCA_047623385.1 Paraglaciecola psychrophila | reverse complement strand
CCGGTTTGCGAATTGAGCTGGACAACTCTAAAGAAAAAATCGGTTATAAAATCCGTCAACAAACCTTGAAGAAAGTACCCTACATGATGGTAATCGGAGCTAATGAAGCTGAGACAGGCCAAGTGAACTTACGCTCGTGCAGTGGTGAACAACTCAATTTTGATGATATAGAAAGCGCGTTATCCTATTTACAAGATGCCTGCAGACCACCCGATGTTTCAGATCAATCGCTAGCGCTACAGGCATCAATAAACACATTGAGGAAAGGCTGAACTGGTTTCAACAGGCACAACAACCACTTTAACTATCTCATTTATTGATAAGCCAAAGAGAGGTAATACTATGGCTAACACTGAAATCATGGCATTATTTGACAAATGGAATAGCGCATTAAAAACCGGCGACCCGCATCAAGTCGCCTCACTTTATGAAACCAATGCCATTTTATTGCCAACTATTTCCAATAAAGTTCGTCACAACCATGAAGAGCTCGAAGATTATTTCGTCGATTTTCTTGCTAGATGCCAAGAGGGAAAAATTGATGAATCCAATATACGTACTTTTGGCGATGTAGCCATCAACTCAGGTGTATATACGCTTACTTTTAGTGATGGTATTTTTGTACAAGCACGCTTTACTTATGTATATCGCTGGAATGGTCAGGGATGGAAAATTATTGAACACCACTCCTCAGCAATGCCTGAACAATCACTCTAGACCTAAACCGTGACCCGATTATTTGTCGACCATCTTACCGTCACCGATTTCTCTTATCTCGACTTTGAACGAGGTGTCGTTGGTGAGTCATGGATTGTCGACATTGAATTGACTGGCAATCTCGATAATCAAGGCATGGTGTTTGATTTTGGGCGGGTTAAAAAAAATCAAACTCTATATCAATTCCGAAATTGACCATTGTCGGTTAGTGCCAATGGCATCAAAGCGTTGCTAAACGCGGAATCATTAGCATGCTAACGTTTCCTTCAGACTCTAAATACGATGGTCAATTCGGGGATTTTCTCGTACAAATATCCCTTGGCATCAGCTAATTAGCTATTATCGACACTATGATGAACTAAAAAAGCATGCCATGGTATTTATCCAGAGCCACAATATTAAACTGGATGGCACCATGAAAAATACCATGCAGAGCGTTCTATTTGGCCATGCTAGCGAGTGCCTAGCATTATCGGAAAATAAGAGAAGCCTTCAATCACTCAGTGTTGTGTGTTTTTCTTACAGGTGCTGGTCACTCCCATTCTATGGTTGCTGGCGGTTTGCTAGACACATCATAGGCAACCCGGGAGACACCACTTATTTCATTGATAATGCGATTGGATACTGTCTCTAACAATTCATAGGGTAAATGAGCCCAGCGAGCGGTCATAAAATCAACCGTTTCAACGGCGCGCAAAGCGATAACATACTCATAGCGACGCGCGTCACCCACCACGCCTACCGACTTAACGGGTAAAAACACCGCAAATGCCTGGCTAGTTTTGTGGTACCAGTCGGCGCGGTGCAGCTCTTCCAGAAATATCGCGTCAGCTTCGCGCAGCAGTTCGGCATACTGTTTTTTAACCTCGCCAAGAATTCTAACACCCAAGCCCGGACCGGGAAATGGGTGACGGTAAACCATATCGTAGGGTAAACCCAACTCCAGACCTATCTTGCGTACCTCGTCTTTAAACAGTTCACGCAGCGGCTCTACCAGCGACAGTTTCATATCTTCTGGCAGCCCGCCCACGTTGTGGTGCGATTTGATGACATGGGCCTTGCCGGTTTTAGCCGCAGCAGATTCGATCACGTCGGGGTAGATAGTGCCCTGCGCTAACCAGTTGACATCACGCAATTGCTCGGCCTGACGATCGAAAATTTCGATGAAGCTGTTGCCGATGATTTTCCGTTTGGCCTCAGGATCAGCCTCCCCCGCCAACTTGCCAAGAAATTCGTCCTCCGCATTGACTCGAATAACATTGATATTCATGCCCGTGCCACCATGGGCAAACATTTTCATTACTTGGTCGCCCTCGTCTTTGCGCAGCAAACCATTGTCGACAAAAATACAGGTCAGCTGATCGCCAATGGCGCGGTGTAACAGCGCTGCTACCACTGAAGAGTCAACGCCGCCAGACAGACCCAATAGCACTTTATCAGTACCCACTAGCGCTTTGACATTGGCGATCGCATCGTCGACGATATGTTTTGCCGTCCACAGCGCTTGGCAGCCACAGAGCTCACTAATAAAATGCTCGAATATACGCTCACCCTGTAGCGTGTGGGTCACCTCTGGGTGAAACTGAATGCCGTATAGATTTTTTTCACTATGATACATGCCAGCAATGGCACAGCTGTCGGTCGACGCCATCAACTCAAATCCCGGCGGCATTTTTGCCACTTTATCACCGTGACTCATCCACACGTCTAACAGCGAAGCGCCATCGCTAGCATCGATATGATCCTTTATGTCATGCAGCAGGGCTGATGACCCATGTACTTTGATTTGCGCATAACCGAACTCGCGCTGATCGGAAGTTTGTACTTCACCCCCTAACTGTTGAGCCATCGTCTGCATGCCATAGCAGATCCCCAAAACCGGAATACCCAGCTAAAATAATCCTTCCGGGGCACGCGGTGACTCGCCATCGGTAACCGACTCTGGACCACCGGCGAGGATAATACCGCGGGGTTGCTGAGCGACAATTTCCTCGAGGGTCATGTCGAAGGCGCGAATTTCGGAGAAAACACCTATCTCGCGAACGCGTCTGGCAATCAGCTGGGTATATTGCGAACCAAAATCGAGAATCAGTATTCGCTCTGCATGGATATCAATGGCCATTGTAAGTCTCGGTAAAATTGTTGATGGCGATACCAGCCCTGCTGGGCTGGCGATAGTATGGTTTACCCGACCTCCGCTGGTAACCCTGACTTAAGCGGCCGCAATGGTGCGTTAAATCAAGGGCATTTAATCAAAAAACTTGATCACATGCGCCGGGGGCTAGGCATATTACAATTACGTGCGCGGATAATTAGGCGGCTCTTTGGTAATACTAACATCGTGCACGTGGCTCTCATTCATACCCGCTGAAGTGACCTGAATAAATTCTGGCCGGCTGCGCATCTGCGCCATATCGATACTGCCGGTATAACCCATGGCCGAGCGCAGACCGCCCATTAGCTGGTGTACAATGGCCGCCAGTGCTCCCTTATAAGGTACCCGTCCCTCGATACCCTCGGGCACCAACTTTTCGGCGCCGTCTTCCACACTCTGAAAATAGCGATCGCTGGAACCTTGAGTCTGAGACATCGCGCCCAGTGAGCCCATGCCGCGGTAAGACTTATAGGTGCGCCCCTGGTACAACTCAACTTCTCCCGGTGCCTCCTCGGTACCGGCAAACATGCTGCCGACCATAACCGAACTGGCACCCGCCGCCACTGCCTTGGCCAGATCGCCAGAGTAGCGTACCCCGCCATCGGCAATCAGTGGAATACCGCGTTCTTTTAACGCCGCGGCCACATTGGCAATAGCGCTAATCTGCGGTACCCCGATACCGGTGACGATGCGTGTGGTACAGATCGAACCCGGGCCGATACCCACTTTGACAGCATCGGCGCCGGCATCAGCCAGCGCAATAGCAGCATCCGCAGTGGCTATATTGCCGCCGATCACTTGTATATCAGGGTAGTTTTCTTTAATCCAGCGCACCCGGTCGATCACGTTTTTTGAGTGCCCGTGAGCGGTATCAACCACCAATACATCGACGCCGGCATCGATCAACGCGGCTACGCGGGCGTCAGTATCGGCGCTAGTGCCCACCGAAGCACCCACCAGTAATTGACCGAAGCTGTCTTTACAGGCATTGGGATAAATCTGCGCCTTGTTCATATCCTTGACCGTAATCATCCCGCATAGGTCAAAGTTATCGTTGACTACCAACACTTTTTCGATGCGATGACGATGCAACAGCTCTTGTACAAGGGCCAGGTCTTCGCCCTCTTTGACCGTCACCAACTTATCTTTCGGGGTCATAATACTGGACACCGGGCGGTCCATCTGGGTTTCAAAACGCATATCGCGACTGGTAACAATACCCACTAGCAGGCCGTTATCCAGCACCGGCAGACCGGAAATATTGTGTTCGGCCTTAATTTCGTGCAACCGGCTAATCGGCGCAGAGGCATCGATGGTAATAGGATCTTTAACTACTCCACTCTCGTGCTTCTTAACCGAGCGCACTAGCTGCGCCTGTGCTTCTATTGACATACTTTTATGAATAATCCCGATACCTCCCTCCTGCGCGATAGCCACCGCCAGACGAGATTCAGTAACGGTGTCCATGGCCGCCGATACTAGCGGTATATTAAGGCTAATCCCTCGGGTCAGCTGGGTTTTCAAACTAACGTCTTTAGCGGTTACCTCGGAGTAACCCGGCAAAAGCAGTACGTCATCAAAGGTAAGGGCTTGTTCGGCTATTCGCAGCATAGGTTGCTTCCATTGGCAGGTGGGAAATAGCGGCAGTCAGGGTCGATTGCGAGATCGGCCCGAACGCTTGTAAACCGAATATTTTAATCGATTGTCTGAACTCAGTAAATCGATTGTTACCCCAATATGCTTGGATTCTGGTAAATGATGGTCAATTGCACCCCCCGCTGATTGCGCCTCGAAGCCCTGCGGTCAGCTTTTGTCTAGCAAGCAACCCGCTGGCATCATCATCAGATCAACCATACAACCGCGCCTCGGAGGACAATAACGCACTGGCTCTGGGTTTTAGCATTCTCTACGCCTCTACCCTGCGGCCAAATCAGCCGTAAGGCTTGGTCCTAGTAACGGACAAGTAATTGATTTTGTCCTAGTAGCGGACAACTAACTGATTTTGTCCTAGTACCGGACAAGCAAATGATTTTTGTCCTAGTACCGGACAACTGACTGATTTTGCCCCAGTACCGGACAAGCAAATGATTTTGTCCTAGTACCGGGCAAGCAACTGATTTTGTCCTAGTACCGGACAAAATAACCAATTTTGTCTTAGTGTTATAAGCCAGCGGCTAGATGCGTTACAATGATCATATGCCTATTAAACCCCCCGCAAAGCGCGAAACACTCACCATTAGCCAACTCAACCGCCAGGCCAAGCGTCTGTTAGAGGGCACCTTTGCCTCGGTTTGGATCGAAGGCGAACTGTCAAACTTTTCCAAGCCCTCCTCCGGCCACTGGTACTTTACCCTCAAAGACAGTGCGGCTCAGGTGCGCTGCGCGATGTTTCGAACGCAAAATGCGCGGCTGCGTTTTCAGCCGGAAGCGGGCCAACAGGTAGTGATTAGAGCAAAACTCAGCCTCTACGAAGCCCGTGGTGACTACCAACTGATCGCCGAATATATGGAGCCCACCGGCGATGGTGCTCTGGCCAGAGATTTTGAGGCCTTAAAAGCCAAGTTGCAGGTCGAAGGTTTATTTGAAGCCTCATTAAAACGCAGTCTACCGAGCTTACCGCGCCATATCGCGGTGGTGACTTCAGCCACCGGCGCCGCTATCCACGATATTCTGAGTGTACTGGCACGCCGTTTTGCCCAAACGCAGGTCACTATCGTGCCCACCGTAGTGCAGGGCCAAAGTGCTGGTGCACAAATTAGTGCCGCCATTGCGCTCGCCAATCGGGCAGCTGACGATTATGGATTTGACGTATTATTAGTCAGCCGCGGCGGCGGCTCAATAGAAGACCTATGGGCTTTTAACGAAGAAATCGTCGCCCGCGCCATCGTCGCCAGCGAACTGCCGGTGGTCAGTGCGGTCGGACACGAGGTGGATTTTACTATTGCCGATTTTGTCGCCGATGTGAGGGCGCCGACCCCCTCCGCTGCAGCCGAGCTACTGAGCCCGGACGCCGACGAATTAGCCGCCACTCTAGCCGGCTTCGAACAACAGCTGCTGCGATCAATTACCCAGCGTATCAGCGGCGGTAAAACGCAGGTACAGTCACTGCGAAGTCAGCTTCGCCACCCAGGTAGCCGGCTGCGAGAACAGGCCCAACGCCTCGATGAATTAGAAATACGATTGACCCTAGCCAGAGCTAACAGAGCGCGCCTTAGCGATCACCGGCTAGTACTGCTGGCGGCGCGATTGCGTCAGCAAAATCCCGGTAAAGATATCGGACAGAAAAAAATAAACGCAGCGGAATTAGTGCGGCGCCTGCAGCAGCAAATGTTACAGCAATTAGCCCAGCAAAAATCTCAGCTAGCCAACAGCGTGCAGCTTCTCAATGCCGTCAGCCCACTAGCTACCCTCGACCGCGGCTATGCTATCGTCAGTGACAACAAGCAACGAGTGGTGAGTGCTGTCGATCAAATCAGCCCGGGGCAATCACTTTTTACCCGGCTGGCTAATGGCACTGTCGAATCGACGGTTGAACGCATTGTCGGCGAACCAAGTCAGGGTCAACTATTGTAGTGCGAGCATGCTAAAACCCGGTGTAACTAGCGTGAGCATACAACAGCAACATCGCGGCCTTGCAGTTCAGCACTACCCAAGGCAGTGCTGAGATAGGCTATCCCCGCTATTGCTGCCGACGCATATGAGGAAACAGCAATACATCACGAATAGAGGGTGAATCGCTAAACAACATCACTAGCCGATCGATACCAATACCCTGCCCCGCAGTCGGTGGCAGCCCGTATTCCAGCGCCGCAATATAGTCCGCATCAAAATGCATGGCCTCATCATCCCCCGCTTCTTTTTCCGCTACTTGGGCATGAAAACGCTCAGCTTGATCCTCTGCATCGTTCAGTTCGGAGAAGCCATTGGCAATTTCGCGGCCGCCGACAAAAAATTCAAAGCGGTCAGTGACAAAGGGATTGTCGTCATTGCGTCTCGCCAGAGGCGATACTTCGGTCGGGTACTCGGTAATAAAAGTGGGTTGTTGCAGGCGGTGCTCAACGGTTTTTTCAAAGATCTCGATCTGTACTTTACCCAGACCATAACCGTCTTTTAGCGGGATGTGTAGCGCATTCGCCACCTCTCTAGCGGCCTCTGGCGTTGCAATCATCGGCGCAGTCAACTCGGGATTAAAATGCAAAATCGAGTCAACTACACTCATCCGAATAAAGGGCTGAGCTAAGTCGTATTCGAAGGTTTCCAGTAGCTCACCGTGCTCGTCTTTACGGGTATTGATCACCGTGGTGGTACCGAGTACCGACTGCGCCATTTTGCGTAGCAGGTCTTCGGTTAACGTCATCAGATCCTTGTAGTCGGCATAAGACTGATAAAATTCCAACATGGTAAATTCAGGATTGTGCCGGGTCGACAAACCCTCATTGCGAAAACTGCGATTGATTTCAAACACGCGCTCAAAGCCACCCACTACCAATCGCTTTAGATACAGCTCTGGCGCAATACGCAGAAACAAGTCCATATCCAACGCATTGTGGTGCGTCACAAAGGGACGGGCGGTGCCGCCGCCGGGAATAAGTTGCATCATCGGCGTCTCCACTTCCATAAAATCAGCCTCGATAAAATAGTCGCGAATAAAACTAACCATTTTTGAGCGCAGTTTGAAAACGTTGCGCGAAGACTCACTCATAATCAAGTCGACATAGCGCTGCCGATAGCGCAGCTCTTGGTCCTGCAGTCCGTGAAATTTGTCCGGTAAGGGTCGCAGCGATTTAGTCAGCAGCTCAACCCAATCCATGTTGACATACAAGTCGCCCTTGCCAGATTTGTGCACTGGGCCCTCACAACCGATGATATCGCCGATATCCCAACTTTTGATTTCTGGCAACTGCTCTTCGGGTAGCCGCTTTTTGTCAATGTAGGCCTGAATGCGACCACTCATATCCTGCAATACCAAAAACGGCCCGCGCTTGGCCATGATGCGCCCCGCCACCGCCGCCCGGCGATCCAGCTGTTCCAAATGTTCTTTGCCCTGCTCGCCCAACTCGACTTGCAGTGCCTCAGCGTAATCGCTGCGTCGAAAGCTATTGGGAAAGGCGTTGCGCTGGGTTCTGATCAGTGCCAGCTTGGCACGGCGCTCGGTAATTAACTTATTTTCTGTTTCGGTATGATCGTTCATAGGGGCGGTCATTCTCTGCTAAGTCCTGGAGCGAACTCCAGCTGTTCATGTCTCACTGCGGCTAGCAGTAAAACTTTGGTCGATTGGGTTCAATCAGTGTGGGTAAATCTGTGCCGGTTAATCAGCTTACGTCGTACATGTTTGCGCAGCCAGCGCGCCTTACAACCCCATTTTTAATGAGGCCTCGATAAATTGATCCAAGTCACCGTCTAATACCGCATTACAGTTGCCGGTTTGCACATGGGTGCGCAAATCCTTAATGCGCTGGTCGTCCAATACATAGGAGCGAATCTGGCTGCCCCAGCCGATATCGGACTTGGTGTCTTCCAGTGCTTGGGAGGCCTCGCTGCGCTTTAACATCTCCAACTCATAGAGCTTTGACTTCAGCTGTTTCATCGCCGAGTCGCGATTCTTGTGTTGCGAGCGCTGGCTCTGACACTGCACCACCACCCCACTGGGCTCGTGGGTAATACGAATAGCGGAATCTGTTTTGTTAACATGCTGGCCACCAGCGCCACTGGCCCGATAGGTATCAACTCGCAGATCGGCTGGATTGATATCAATATCGATGTCGTTGTTGACTTCCGGGGTAACAAAAACCGAGGCAAAAGAGGTGTGGCGGCGACTGCCGGAGTCAAAGGGGGACTTTCGCACCAACCGGTGCACTCCCGTTTCAGTTCGCAGCCAGCCAAAGGCATAGTCACCGCTGAACTGAATAGTGGCACTTTTAATACCCGCAACATCGCCACCAGAGGCCTCCAACAGCTCAGTTTTAAAGCCCTTGGCCTCTCCCCAACGCAAATACATACGGCAGATCATCTCCGCCCAATCTTGCGCTTCGGTGCCACCAGAGCCGGACTGAATCTCGAGGAATGCATTATTCGGATCCATCTCACCGCCGAACATGCGTCGAAATTCCAGCGTAGCGAGATTTTCCTGCAGCGTCGCAAGCTCTGCCTCAACCTCGGCAACAGTGTCTTCATCGTCTTCTTCTAGGGCTAGCTCCAGCAGTTCTTGTACGTCTTCGAGACCGCGGTCCAAGGTGTCAATAGTGTTGACCACCGCGTCCAACGCCGAGCGCTCTCGGCCCAATTCCTGTGCTTTGTCCGGATTGTCCCACACCTTAGGCTCACCCAGTTCCAACTCAACTTCCGCTAATTTGTCTTTCTTCGCAGCGTAGTCAAAGATACCCCCTGAGCACATCAGTGCGCTCAGACAAATTCTTAATCAATTGTTTAAGGGAGGCGACTTCTAGCATGGTAACAAGCTCTGTGGGGTTCGCGGGTTAGACTGGATAATGGAGCGGTATTCTACCGCAAGCCATAGCGTAAATCTAATTGTGCATCCCCACTGAGCGGGTACCATCACCGATGTTTTGTTATTGTGACTTCACTGCGGGCGCTTCAAACCGATGCTTTTAACATTCATCCGTGAACACCTACCGCGCACTACTGCAGTGCTAAATGGACCCACTAGCTGAGCAATGCGCTATCAGCCTTGCAGCATAGACAGAACTGATTGACTGTGCTGCGCAGCTTCGCGCCCTAAACTGGTTAAATAACCACCGTCGGACTGGGTTACTAGGCCCTTGCTGTGCAAACGGCTTACCGCCGCAATCACGTCATCGGAAGCATCGTGACTGTGAACCTTAATCCCCTCCTGGGTGGTATTGAGATTGTAGCGCGCGAGAATATTCAATTCTCCGATCAACTCGGTATTAAAGGTCATAACACTTCCTTCTTTGTCATTATTATATAATTAAGTATCGCCTTTAGTGATGGGGCGCTGCTCCACCACCGTGCTGGCAACCAGCAATTAAACTCTTTCACCCCCCTATAAAAGCACAAAATAACAGCTCTGGGCACTAAAAACGTTCGCCCCAATTAAAAAAAAGCCGCCGTGTTTAATTTATCAACAACGCATCAGAAAAACATCGCTGCAACACTGCCACAAACCGTCATCACCAACAGAAACCATTTTAACGTTGATGGCTTAGCACTAATGGCAAAACGCACGGCACAGTGAGCGCCGGCCATAGTGCCACAGGCTAAGATTAACCCCGGTATCCATAGTACCTGTCCCTGCCAGGCAAATATCGCCAGCGCGATACTGGTAAAGAAAAAAGCGCAGACCACCTTCAGCGCGTTAGTTCGCACTAAGTCGTAGCGCAATGTTCCCGCCAGTGCAGTGATCAAAATAAAGCCGACCCCAGCCTGGACAAAGCCGCCATAAAATCCCGCTATGGTGAGCCACAGCCAAGCCGAGGGTTTTTCCCGCATGGTCAGTGAAACGGTGCCGGTTGGCACCACTATAATCTCGGGTTTGATAATCATCACCAGGGTCATCGCAATCATCGAACTCAGCAGCATCGGTTTTAACAGCGCCACCGGTGCCACTGAGGCAAAGGCAGCGCCAATGGCACTGCCAATAAGTGTGGGTAGCAGAATCGGCACTAGGTCATGGGTTGGCAATTTACCGTGCTTTTTAAACCCCAGCGATGCCACCAGTGACTGCAATACCACCCCCACTCGATTGGTGGCATTGGCGATGTCCGCCGGCATACCCATAATAATCAGCGCCGGCAGGGTCAAATTGGAGCCGCCACCGGCCAAGGTATTAATAATTCCAGCGGCAAAACCTGTGACCAGTAATACCGTTATATGCGCTATCGTTATATCCACTGAGGGTCTTTCCTAAACGGTGTAAATGTTTAATAGAGATGTTGCCAGCGGGAATGATAGCAGCAACCGATCTACTGGCAACCCGGTTTTACCGGCGATTGCGCTAACTTGGCACTTCAGCAGCAAAATAGAGTACCCTTTCAACCACCGAGACCGGACAGCGCAACTTTGCTGCTCGTCTTCGCAGCGAGCCCCTGCCGCAGACAAAATTGTCAGCAACACGGCAAGCAAGCTTGTTAATAACACTTAACTGCGTGACCACTCACAGCACACCTAAAACCCTTAGCCAACGCCGCGGACGCGATGGCAGTGGCAATGTCTAGCCACAGGGCAGTGCCAACAGATCTTATAACGCAGATTTAGTCCGTTAAATCACACACCAGCAACTGCAATGTCACAGCACAGGAACAAGATCATGGCGACAGCACCGGGTATATTGGCGATCGATCAGGGCACCACTAGCAGCCGAGCGATTGTGTTCGACGCTCAGTCCAGCATTATTGCCACCGCCCAACAAGAGTTTGAGCAGCTGTTCCCCGAAGACGGTTGGGTCGAGCACGACCCCGAGGCAATCTGGCAAACCACCCTGGCCACCGCCCGAGAAGCGCTGGCTAGCGCCGCGGACAGTGGCATTGAGGTCAACTGCATTGGCATTACCAATCAGCGAGAGACCACGCTGGTATGGGACAGCGTCAGCGGCGAGCCGGTTTACAACGCCATTGTGTGGCAGGACCGACGCACCCATCTTTTTTGTGAATCACTGCAAGCCCGCGGTCTGGAAGCCGATATTCACGCCCGCACCGGACTGCTGATCGATCCCTATTTCTCCGCCAGCAAACTGGCCTGGATTCTCGAGCATGTCGAGGGCGCACGTCAGCGCGCTGAGCGCGGCGAACTGCGCTTTGGCACCGTCGACTGTTTTCTTATTTGGCGACTAACCGCGGGGGCTAGCCACAACACCGACGCCACCAACGCCAGTCGCACCGGTCTGTTCAATATTCACAGCCAGCAGTGGGATCCAACGCTACTGCAGCTGTACAATATTCCAGCGATAATGATGCCAGAGGTAAAGGACAGCGCCGACGACTTTGGCAACACCGAGGCATCGCTATTAGGCCGCTGCATCCCCATTACCGGAGTCGCCGGCGATCAACAGGCCGCGGCCTTTGGCCAGTGTTGCTTCGAGGCCGGAGCTATAAAAAGCACTTACGGCACGGGTTGTTTTGTAATGATGAACACCGGTGAAAAAGCGGTAGCTTCGGCTAATAAGTTACTGACCACGGTTGCCTATCGTTTACATGGCAAGCCCTACTACGCTATCGAGGGTTCTATTTTTATCGCCGGCGCCGCCATGCAGTGGCTGCGAGACGGTCTCGGTATTATCAGCTCTGCGCAAGAGTCTGCGCGCTTAGCTGAGAGTTTAACCGACAACCGCGGTGTCTACTTCGTGCCGGCGCTAACCGGTTTGGGGGCGCCCTATTGGAAGCCCACGGCCAGAGGTGCCATTTTTGGACTCACTCGCGACACCGGCCCCGCCGATATCGCCAGAGCGGCTCTGGAGGCGGTCTGCTATCTCAGTGCCGACTTGTTTGCCGCTATGGCCGCCGACGGTATTGCCCCGGCCTCAATTCGTGTCGATGGCGGCATGAGTCAAAATAACTGGTTGCTACAATATCTCGCCGATGTACTGGATTTGACCGTGCAACGCCCGGCTATTACCGAAACCACAGCCCTAGGTGCTGCCTACCTAGCGGGTTACCAAACCGGTATTTTCACCTCTTTGGAAGACCTTGCTGCCCGTTGGCACTGCCAAGCCGCCTTTGAACCAAGTATGGACACTGACCAACGCGAGCATCTGTTAGCGGGCTGGCACACCGCCGTCAAGCAAGTTATCAATAGCGCCTAACGCTGCCACAACAACATTGGGCCAAGGCCCAAATCCATCCTCTGTGGTTATTCGGGCGCTGGCTGATGGTCACCATAAGCCAGCACTAGTAGCCTCCCGGTGCCGCGGCCTAACACCCGGTTACAGTGGACAACTAACACATTCACCTCTATTCTTCGCGCTCAAATAAGCCGCTGCCAGCGGCCCTAGCCAAAGGTTTTACACGGCCACTATGCGCGAGTATTTTTTCAGACGATTACTGTTGATTCCGCCGACGCTGATCGGGGTCACTATTATTGTTTTTGCCATTACCCGGCTGGTACCCGGTGGTCCGCTGGAGCGGGCCATTATGGAATCCCAGCAGTTTAGCCAAGCCGCCGGAGCGCAGGTCGGCCAAGGTATGGCGCTATCTGCAGGCCAGCTCGATCAACTCAAAAAGTACTACGGTTTCGACAAGCCACTACTAACCAGTTATTTCGACTGGTTGGGTAAGGTAGCGCGGGGCGATTTGGGTTCATCCTACCGCTACAACGAACCGGTCTGGGATGTCATCAAAAGTCGTTTCCCAGTGTCGCTATACTACGGCTTGGCAACTCTGATCATTACCTACGCAGTATGTATTCCGTTGGGGGTAGTCAAAGCAATTCGCCACCGCACCGCCGTTGACAATATCTCATCGCTGCTGATTTTTATCGGCTATGCAATTCCAGGCTATGTATTGGGCGCGCTGCTATTACTGTACTTTTCAGTGCGACTTGAGTGGTTCCCGATGGGTGGTTTTGTCAGTATGCGCTTTGACGAACTGGGGCCCCTTGATCAAACTTTAGACGTTATTAAACATTCGGTGCTGCCCCTGATTTGCTATTTAGTGGGTAGTTTTGCCTTTCTAACTCTACTGCTTAAAAATCATTTAATGGACAATCTGGCGGCGGACTATATGCGTACCGCTGTGGCCAAGGGGCTATCGTTTAACCGCGCGGTGACCCGCCATGCAATGAGAAACTCGCTGATCCCCATTGCTACCACTTTCGGTCAAAATGTCGTATTGCTGGTGTCGGGTTCCTTTTTGATCGAGAGCATCTTCGATATTAACGGTTTTGGTTTGCTGGGGCTGACCTCGATACTTGATCGCGACTATCCCGTGGTTATGGGCGTAGTGTTATTAGCCAGCCTCTTGCTGTTGCTGGGTAATATTATTTCAGACCTACTGGTCGCCCTGGTAGACCCGAGGATTCGATTTCAGTAAATGCTTTCACTTAATCCTCAAACCTTAAAAAAGCTGCGCCGCTTTGCCGATATCAAGCGCGGTTATTACAGTTTTCTGCTGTTGATCACGCTGCTGCTGGCGCTGTCTTTAGCCGAGCTGTGGGTTAACAGTCGAGCGCTGATCGTCAGTTACGAGGGGCAGCTGTACTTTCCCACCTACAGCGCTTTTCACCCGGGCACCGATTTCGGCCTCGACTACCGCTACGAAACCAATTACCGCACGCTAAAAAAGGCCTTTGCCGAGCAAGGCGGTGACAACTGGCTGCTGCTGCCACCAATACCCTACAATCCCTTCGAGAGTCACAGCAGTGGCGATTACTATCAACCCGAGGCGCCCAGTCTCAGCACCCGGCACCTGCTCGGTACTGACACCACCAGTCGCGACATTCTGGCACGGTTAGTCTATGGCACCCGCATAGCGCTGCTATTCGCCATCGCCTTTATGCTGGCGGTATACCTGATCGGCATCGCCATCGGTTGCGCTATGGGATTTTTTGGCGGGGTGTTCGATCTGGTGTTTCAAAGGCTAATCGAAATCTGGTCCAATATTCCGTTTTTATATATGGTCATCATCGTCTTTTCAGTGGTCCCCGCAAGCTTCGATACCGGCGCTCGCATCGGCTTGTTACTGGGCGTTATGGTGCTATTTTCTTGGACCGGTATGACCTACTACATGCGCACCGAAACTTACAAAGAAAAATCTCGCGATTATGTCGCCGCTGCACGCATTATTGGCGCCTCCAACCGACGTATTATTTTCAAACACATTCTACCCAATGTGGTCTCTACCCTAGTGACCTTTATGCCCTTTACTATCGTCAGTGCTATTAGCGCTATTACCGCCTTAGATTTCCTCGGCTTTGGGCTGCCGCCACCAACGCCTAGCCTCGGTGAGTTACTCAAACAGGGCACCGCCAATTTACGCACCGCCGAGTGGATTGTCACCTCGGCCTTCGCCACCCTGGTGATATTGTTGACGCTGGTTACTTTTATTGGCGAGGCAGTGCGAGAAGCTTTCGATCCCAAACAATTTACAGTCTACAAATAGAGCTTTAGCAGCTCGGCCACTACAGAGATATGTTATGCGTTACCCCTTACACACTCTAAACAAACACCGCTACTCGCGCTTCGCACTGCTGCTGTTGAGCCTAACACTACTGCTCACAGCCTGTGGCGAAGACAGCGAGCCTGACACCCCCGCAGAGGTGCTAGACAACCGTCAAGAGGTGCTCGATTATTACGCCGCAAATCCGGACTTTTTCCGGTTCAAAACCGCCGCCGATCTACCCGCTGACCTACTTTGGCAGGACGGCTCGCAACTGCTCGAGATAGGCTCTGATAAAGCCGTTAAAGGCGCTACCGAATACGGGCGCATCGCCGATTTTCCACGTACCTTACGGCTGGTAGGCCCAGACTCTAACGGCTCGTTCAGAGGCCATTTACAAGACAACGTAAGCCTTTCTTTAGCTCACCGCCACCCGAACCAGTTCGACTTTTACCCCGGCCTAGCGCAACAGTGGGCGATAGATACCGACACCCGCACCGTCTACGTCAAGCTCAATCCCGCGGCACGCTGGTCCGATGGCCAACCGATTCGCAGCGACGATTTTCTATTTATGTTTTTCTTTTACCAGTCGCCCTATATTGTGGCGCCTTGGTATAACAACTTTTATAAAACCAAGTATAGTCATATCGCTCGTTTTGATGAGCTGACCTTTGCCATCAGCGTGCCGGAGGCAAAACCCGATTTAGATTCCCGGGTGCTGGAACTCACACCGGTGCCACAGCACTTTTATCGCGAGTTGGGTGAAGACTTTGTCGACCGCTATCAGTGGCGCTTTCAACCGACCTCCGGTGCTTATATCATCAAGCCCAGTGATATTAAAAAAGGCAGCTCTATCGCCTTCACTCGCCAGCAAGACTGGTGGGCCAAAGATTTGAAATTCTGGAAGAACCGCTTTAATGTTGACCGGGTCCACCTGGCGGTGGTGCGCGATACCGCCAAGCACTTTGAAACCTTCAAACGCGGTGATGTTGACCGTTTCAGTCTCGACTTAGCCCAATATTGGTATGACAAACTAGCCGATAGCGACCCCGATGTCGCCGCGGGGTATATTCACAAAACCCAGTTTTACAATCAGCGACCTCGGCCCACTTGGGGCCTGTGGATAAATAGTTCAAAACCCCTGCTGGACAATCGCGATATTCGCATCGGTATTAATTACGCCAGCAATTGGGATCTCGTTATCGCCAAGTTCTTTCGCGGTGATTACTCACGGCTGCATAGCGCTCAGGAAGGCTACGGTGCCTTTTCACATCCGCGGCTACGCGCCCGCAGCTTTGATATTGAACAGGCCCAAAGCCACTTTGCCAAGGCTGGCTTTGACACCCGCGGTGGCGATGGCATTCTGGTCAACAGTGCCGGCCAGCGGCTCAGTTTCACCCTATCTTCCGGCTCTGAGCGCTACCGAGACGTGTTTACCCTACTCAAAGAAGAAGCTTTAAAAGCCGGGCTGGACCTCAAGATCGAAATTCTGGACAGTACTGCTGGCTTTAAAAAAGCCAGCGAAAAGCAACATGAGATTCATTTTGTCGCCTTTAATGTCGGACTCGAAATGTACCCACGATTTTGGGATTTTTATCACTCCGACAACGCCTACAATCAAGCCTTTTTAAGTGATGGTACGATCAACCCTGAGCGCACCGCTATGCCGCAGACCAATAATCTGGAACTGTTTGCCGATAGCGTTATGGACAAAAAAATAACCGCCTACCGCGCCTCTTCCGACATAGGTGAAATGCAGACATTGGCGCATGAAATGATAGCGATGCACCACCACTACGCCAGTTTTGTACCCGGCTTCTACCAGCCCTTCTACCGGATTGGCCACTGGCGCTGGGTGCGCTACCCCGAGGGATTTAATTACAAGTACTCCAGCGCCAGCAATCATTACAACGTGCACTGGATTGATCAGGCGATCAAACAGGAAACCTTACAAGCGAGAAAAGAAGGCACCGCCTTTGACCCACAAATTATTCTCTTTGAGCAATTTAAGTAGAGCCCTGTTATGAATCCGCCACTGTTAGAGATCGAAGAAGTCAGCGTCGACTTCGCTACCGACGAGGGCACCGTGCGAGCAGTCGAGGACATTAGTTTTTGTCTAACAGCAGGTACTACCTTGGGTATTGTCGGTGAATCAGGCTGTGGCAAAAGTGTCACCGCCCTTTCAATTATGGGGCTGTTGCCACAACCGGCAGGAACCATCAGCAGCGGTCATATCAAGCTTAATGGTGAAGACTTAACCTTGGCTTCGAGCCGGCGATTAGCAGCGATCCGCGGCGCTCAGATCGGCATGGTCTTTCAAGAACCGATGACCGCTCTCAACCCAGTCCACACCATCGGCAAGCAGCTGACAGAGGTGTTGTTATTACACAGCGACAGTTCTAGCCAGCAAGCCTTACTGGAGGCCAGCAACTTACTGGAACGAGTCGGTATTCCCTCCCCCGCGATCCGCTTGGGCGAGTATCCGCACCAGCTCTCTGGGGGGATGCGCCAACGGGTGGTAATTGCCATGGCGCTGGCCTGCAACCCGGCCCTGCTGATTGCCGATGAGCCGACTACGGCGCTAGATGTCACCATTCAGGCGCAAATTCTGGCACTGCTCAAAGAGTTGCAGCAACAGCGCGGCACAGCACTGCTGTTAATCACCCACGATCTCGGCGTTATTGCGGAAATGTGTGACACGGTAGTGGTCATGTATGCCGGCAAAGTAGTGGAACAAGCCAGCGTATACGATTTGTTCGACCAGCCGAAACATCCCTATACCCAGGGTTTGCTGGCCTCGATGCCAACCTTAGATACACCCCCAAAATCGAGATTGCCAACTATTGAAGGGATGGTGCCTGGATTGCGTGAACTGCCCGCTGGATGCCGTTTTAGCAACCGTTGCCACCACCGCCAAGCAGCCTGTGAACAGCGCCAACCCGACATCGACATTATCGCCAACGGCCACACTGTTAGCTGTTTTCGCTGGAGCGAGCTATGAGCACCGAGCCCTGCCACAGCGACGATGGCAACCCGTTGTTAGAGGTGCGCGACTTAAAAATGCACTTCCCGGTGAAAACAGGGCTACTACCGGGTAACCGCCAAGTCAATCGAGCGGTCGACGGTGTTTCTCTTTCGATCATGCCCGGTCAGACATTGGGTTTAGTCGGTGAATCCGGCTGCGGTAAATCAACCCTG
>JBLHLU010000046.1:0-18390 GCA_047623385.1 Paraglaciecola psychrophila | reverse complement strand
TCTCGTATCGCCCTGCAGGACTCCTTTGCCCGGGGTACATTGGTGCCTCTGGCGGTGCCGCAGCGGGATTTGTCCCGGGCCTTTTATTTTATTTTGCGGCGCGACAAATACCTCAGTGAGGGTATTAAAAAATGGCTGGAGCTGTGCCGGCGACCGGTGGCCAGCAGCTAGAATCAAGCCGATTTGAGCCTTGGCTTATACCTTGAACGCGCGATTGTATTGGGTTGTTAGCGACTTTGTCGCTACTGCTGCTTACTGCCCTCGTTGTGTTGACTGCACAGATCCGATAAAATACCCGCCCATTTTATGAGCAATGCCCCTACGCTTGCTCGGTGATTGCCTGTTGAGTTGCGTTAGTTGAACGCAATGGCGACGGCGCAGCGCCTAAACCCGAGAGTAAACCATGTTTGAATTTCATCCCAGCAAAGTGGCGACGGTCAAAAATGACGTGTTGTCGGGACTGACCGTGGCGCTGGCGCTAGTGCCAGAGGCCGTTGCCTTTGCTTTTGTGGCCGGGGTAGAACCGCTGGTAGGGCTTTACGCCGCCTTTATGGTGGGTTTGATAACAGCCTGTATTGGTGGGCGCCCGGGTATGATCTCCGGTGCCACCGGCGCGCTGGCAGTGGTGATGGTGGCGCTGGTCGCCGATCACGGGGTGGAGTACCTCTTTGCCACGGTGGTATTAATGGGGCTGTTACAGGTTACCGCGGGGCTGCTAAAACTGGGAAAATTTATCCGTATGGTGCCACACCCAGTGATGCTGGGTTTTGTTAACGGTTTGGCGATTGTTATCTTTCTGGCGCAACTCAGTCAGTTTGGTACCCCCGGTGAAGCCGGCTGGTTAGCCGGGTCCTTTATGGAAGGCACTATTATCGATATCGCCTGGCTGGAGAGTGGCCAGCTCGGCATGTTGCTGGGTTTAGTTGCACTGACAATGGCTATTATTCATTTCCTACCGCGCTTTACCACCGCCATTCCCTCATCACTGGTGGCCATTTTGGTGGTCAGTTTTCTGGTCTTTGGCTTTGATTTGGATACCCGGGTAGTCGGTGACATTGCTTCGATTGCAGGTGGATTTCCAACGCTACATATTCCTCAAGTGCCGCTGTCGATGGAAACCTTTTTCATTATTCTTCCCTATTCAATCATCCTCGCGGCTATTGGCTTAATTGAATCCTTGTTAACACTGCGCCTAGTCGATGAAATTACCGAAACCCGAGGGCAGGGTAACCGGGAGTGTATTGGCCAGGGCGTGGCTAATACTGTTACCGGTATGTTTGGCGGCATGGGCGGCTGTGCGATGATTGGTCAGAGCATGATTAATGTTAACTCCGGAGGTCGAGGGCGGCTGTCGGGTATTACCGCCGCGCTGTGTTTACTGTTATTTATTTTAGTGGCCTCATCGCTGATCGAAGCCATTCCTTTGGCGGCACTGATCGGGGTTATGTTTATCGTCGTCATTGGTACCTTTGAGTGGAGTAGCTTTCGCATAGTCGGCAAGGTACCGCGTAGCGATGCCATGGTTTTGGTGCTGGTATCGGCAGTTACTGTAGCTACTGATCTGGCAGTGGCGGTGGTCGTAGGGGTGATCGTATCGGCCTTGGTTTTTGCCTGGGAACACGCCAAGCACATACTTATTGAAACGCGGGAAGACCATAAAGGCTCCACCGTTTACGCGGTCACTGGCCCGCTGTTTTTTGGCTCGGTAACGGCCTTTTTAGATCGCTTTGATCCCAGCCAAGACAACGATGACGTGATCATTGACTTCGCCCGCTCCCGAGTAGCTGATCACTCTGGGTTAGAGGCGATCGACACGCTGGCCGACCGCTACCTCAGCGCGGGTAAAACCCTGCACTTGGTCCACCTCAGTAGCGAGTGCCGCAAGTTGTTAAATCGGGCCGGTTCACTGGTGGAAGTGAATGTTATTGAAGATCCCCAGTATTTTGTCGCCGACAACGCGCTGGGCTAACGCCGCAGCTGTTGTCGCATAGCTTTGAGTCGCCGATGTTGCGCATTCGACAAATAGGCCTTATCGCCGGCCCCTTGGTTTTTATTGGCACCAGCGCGCTGGTACCACCGGCAGGTCTCAGTGCACAGGGACTGATGGTATTGGCAGCAGCGCTGTGGATGGCCATCTGGTGGACCAGTGAAGCGGTGCCGATGGCGGTAACCGCATTTATCCCGCTGATACTCTTTCCACTGTTAGATTTAGGTAGCCTGAAAACCGTCGGTGCCAGTTATGCCAGCAAGGCGGTGTATCTGACTCTCGGCGGCTTTATTATTGGCCTCGCGCTGCAGCGCTGGAAACTGCATATTCGCATCGCCTTGCTAACGGTAAAAGCTGTGGGCAGCCAACCGCAGCGCGTGGTCGGTGGTTTTATGCTGGCCAGCGCTTTTTTATCGATGTGGATTACCAATACGGCCACCACCGTGATGATGCTGCCGATTGCCTCATCGGTGGCGCTATTGCTGGCCGGTAGTGATGATGAAGGCGAAGATAATGCTCAGCGCCGAGCGAAATTTGGCACGGCGCTGATGTTGGGACTAGCCTACAGCGCCAGTATCGGTGGCATGATGACGCTGGTGGGAACCTCCACCAATGTCATGTTTAAGGGCTTTTTTGAGGACAATTACGGTCTCGAGATCGACTTCTTAGACTGGATGATGGTGGCTGTGCCGATCGGTTTGTCGCTGCTACTGATTGCCTGGTTGCTGTTAACCCGAGTGCTGTTTCGCTGCGTCGGGGGTGAACAGCGAGCAATTACTGTGGCCATCGATGCCAAGCTTGCTGAGCTGGGGCCGATGAGTAGCCCCGAGCGGCGCACGCTGTTTGTGTTTTTACTCACCGCCGGACTGTGGGTGGGAAAGTCTTGGCTGCAACCGCTGCTCGGCGACATCAAACTCAACGACGCCTCGATCGCCATGTTTGGGGCACTGTTATTGTTTGTTATTCCCGCCGACTGGCGCCGGGGACAATTTCTGTTGAGCTGGAGCGACACTCGGGAACTGCCCTGGGGTATTTTGATACTACTCGGCGGCGGCCTAGCGTTAGCTGGAGCACTAAACAACTTTGGCGTAGCGAGTTGGATCGGCGCCAACATCAGCGCTTTTGATGAGCTGCCGATTGTGCTGTTGATAGTCGCTACGGTCACCCTGATTATCTTTTTGTCGGAGCTGATGAGCAACGTCGCCACCCTCACCGCCTTTTTACCGGTTATTGTCGCGGTGGCTCTCGGCTTTGGTGAAAACCCACTGCTACTGGCACTGCCGGCGGCCTTTGCTGCCAGCTGCGCCTTTATGTTGCCGGTAGCAACACCCCCCAATGCGATTGTTTTTGGCAGCAACTTGTTAAGTATTCCGCAGATGGCTAGGGCTGGGCTGATACTCAATATTATCGCCATTCCGCTGCTGGCCATCGCCTGCTATTTTCTCGCTACTCAGGTGTTTGATTTGCAGTTGTCAGTGGTGCCAGATTGGGCTAGTGCAACACGGTAAGCCGTTGCTAGCGCCCAGCTGGTGGTGATAAAGCACGAGTGGCTTTTGCCGCGCCTTATCAGGGTAAGATCATCCCGCCGAATTTAGTCAAAGGTGGCGGTGAAAGAATCTGCCAGAGAGACGCTTTTTTGGCCGTCGCTAAGAGTGCCATCATCACTAGTGCGGTTCAGCACAAGCACGTTACCGGCTGGCCTGTTTGCCAGTGAGAGTTTTTAGTACGCAGGTAAGATGGCGGTGGTGAGGCTTGTGAATGCTCACTTACTTTCTGACTCGGTGCCCACTATCAGTTGAAATTCATCCAGCTGTTGAGGGCCGCCAAACGAAATTGCACGCCCTCGAACTCCAATACTAAGCTGTCCTTCAAGATAGCGGTAACGCGCAATTGTGGCGATAGCTGGGCCCCGGTTTTCAACCGTTGACCGTTTAATTCTACTAAGCCTCCGGCCTGCGCATATATGTGCAAGGTGTAGTTGATGGTTGGCACCGCGCGCTGCAGTCGCCGGGGCATTTGTGCCAGCAGCGGAATACTGTTGAGAATGGCGAGACTGCGGTCGCTAGCAGCCTGTGGTGAAATTGCCGCCGGCTGCGGCGCCGGTAGTGCCGGTGCTGCCGGTGCTACCGGTGTTGGTGGTGCCGTCTGCTGATAGAGCGCGTTAATGGCTACTTTACTGGGGGCTGTGTTGGAGACGGCGGTGGGGACAGAGTCTGCCTCGGGGTCTGGCCCTGTTGCGGTGACAGCGGTTGCTAAAGTATTCGCCGAATTGCTTTGCATAGGTGCTATTGCAGCAATATCTAGGGTGGCGTTTAGCGGGCCAGTCCCGGCTGGTGGTAACCCGGCAATGGATTGCTGCTCGGCTGGCACCGGTCTCACTGCAGCCGGTTCTCTGCTAGCAGTGTTGGGCTCTGTGCTTTGGGTAATAGGCGCTATTGCCACTGCGGTGGCCGGTTCGGTGGCGGGCCTGCTCTGTTGATAGATAACCACCAGCACTGCCACTACTACCAAGGCTTCTAGTGCCCAGCGCCGCAGTGGCAGGGCGCCAGGGCCACTGGCTTGGGTACTGCCGACGCCGCTCGCGGGGCTCTGTTGATTACCGCGCTCGCGGTCGGCGCGGTTGAGTGCATCGAGTATTAAAGACATGGGCTAGAGCTCGCTGGCGGCAGTTGCCGGGGAATCGCTTGTCAGCAGTAGCGCCGGGGCCAAGCCGAGGCGTTTATTGAGCGCCAGCAAGGTCTGTAAACCCACCACGCCGTCGGCCCGCAGGCCGCTACTGCGTTGAAATAGGGTAACCCGCTGGGCCAGCGCTGCATTAAAAAGGTTGTCAGTCAGTGGCTGCTGCTGGCCATCGAGTTGGGCGAATTGGCGGCCCAGCCACTGCACCAGTGCACCGCTCTCGCCCTCGGCAACGGCGCCGCGGTAACCGCTGGGCGCTCGCCAGACAAAGCTGAAATCCCCGGTCCACTGCTGGCCCAAGGTTAATAAACTGAGTTTTTGCCGGCTACCGTCGCGGTACAACACGGCACCGTCCTCGGTCAGCCCCAGCAATAACGCGTAGCGTTTTAGCCGGGTGGTGCTGGTTAAGGTGATCACCGCTGGTCGATTAACTGCGATTAAGTCCTGCCAAGTCTTCCCCTGCAGGGTCTCGCAGCGCAGCGCAGCCGCACTATTGTCGCCGCAGTCAATGGCCTGGTCTAATACCACTGCCAAATCAGCTAAGGCTTCAGCGTGGGTTGCCGCTGCGATTGTAGCTGAAGCCGCAATCGCCGGTGTCAGTGCCAAGGAGTTGGCGAGTGGCACTGTTGGTGAGGCCGCTATTGGTAGCACTGGCTGTTGCCGGGGTAAAATCGGCAGCGTCGGTACTGGCGCCGCAGTAGTAGTGGCAGGTGCCGGCGCACTGGGTTGGTAGCGTGCTGCCGCTAGTGCGGCCACTAATACCGCGGCTATGGCGAGGGCCAGCCATGCTGTCGCCGCTAGTCCGAAGCGCGGGCGCTGGGGCAGTTCTTCTTCGCCCATTACCTCGACAGTGGCCTGCTTGAGAATGGCGCGGTTTACCACGGTCATCTCGTTGCCGTAGGCCCCCAGTAACATCCGATCGCACAGTACATTGATCACTCGGGGAATACCGCGACTGCTGTGGTGCAGGCGCTTGATAATGGCCGCGGGAAAGATCGGCAGCGCGGTCGCTCCCAACCCGGCTATGGTTAGGCGGTGGGCAATATAGGCGGTGGTTTCAGCCAGATCGAGCGGTTTTAACTGGTAGCGGGCGGTAATACGCTGGGCCAGTTGACGCAGTTCTGGGCGGTTTAGCAAGGTGCGCAACTCTGGCTGCCCCACCAGAATAATCTGCAACAGCTTCTCGGTATTAGTCTCCAGGTTGGTCAGCAGGCGAATCTGTTCGAGTACTTCAAATTGCAGGTGCTGGGCTTCATCAATCAGCAGTACGGTTTTGCGGCCGCGGCCGTAATTTTGTAATAAAAACTGGTGCAACTTGTCGCTGAGCATCTTCAAGCTGTGCTCGTTGCCACTGTAGTCGATTCCCAGTTCGTCACAGATACTCGCTAGCAGTTCCAGCGTGTTAAGGGCGGGATTTAGAATAATGGCGATATCGGTGCGCTCGGGCATTTGCTGCAGTAGTGAGCGCACCACGGTAGTCTTGCCAGTACCCACCTCTCCACTGAGCAAAATGAAGCCGCCGCCGGCGCCCACTCCGTATAGCAGGTGCGCCAACGCGTCACGATGACGTGCACTCATAAACAAAAAGCGCGGATCGACGGCGATAGAAAAGGGCAGCTCGCTCAGGGCAAAATAGTTAAGATACATAGTGTCGGCAGTTGAGTGGCATAAATTACAGGGTAGCGCTTATTGTTAGTGTGCAGAGGTGTCTGATTACAGCAGCTGTGGTGATCGATGTGACAGACTTGCCGTGTGTAGAGGCAGGGCCAGTATGGGCAACTAAACCGCTAAAAGCTATGCTAACAGACATCGGCAGATTAGCATAAGGCTAGCGCCGCGGGTTATTGCTGCGCCAATATAGTCTGCAATTGCGAACACTTTGCTGAAAATAATAGAGATTAACGTTATGCACCTAGAGGCCCTGCGACGCTATTTACTGAGTAAACCCGAAGCCTAGCAAGATATGCCCTTTGGCGATGACGGGCTAGTAGTCAAAATTGATAAAAAGATGGTTGCCCTGCTGCGCCGCAATAAGACGGTGTGCTTTGTTAATCGTAAATGTGATCCGAGTCAGGCTTTTATTCTGCGCAATATTTTTGCCGCGCTAAAACCGCGCTACCCGATCAATAAAAGACACTGGAACAGCGTCTATTTAGATGGCTCAGTACCCAGCGGTGAGATCGAGGGCACGATCGAGCAAGGCTATACCGGGTGTTGCAATCACTGGCTAAAATGGGCCTATCGCCCTTGCAATACTTGATGGCCCCGAGCAATTATATGAGTACAGTTGCCGCTAATGGCAGGCTTATTGGGATGGGACAGAGCCAGTGTTAGTCCCTGCAGTCAAACGATCACTTAAATGACTGTTCAGCCGACTATTTTTAGCCAACTATTTAATCGACTATTAAAGCGCCCACTAAAACGACGACCTAAACCGGAGTGGCCAGTGTATGAGTGAGTTGCAAAAAAACTACCGGCAAAGCGGTTATGCAGTGCTGCGCAATTTTTATAGTCCATTGCAATTGCAGCCACTGCACCGGGTACTGCGAGACTTTCACCTACAGTGGCTTGCCGATAATAGTGAAGCTTACCAAAAGCATGCAATTAACAGTGCTTATATTACCCAGTCAAAGGTACTAGGCGCTGCCCAGCGCGGGCAATTGTTTGCTTTTATCGGCAGCAACCAGCTAAGCGAGCCACTGCTGCAGCTATTGCCCGAGGGCGCAGCGTTTATGAATACGCAATTATTCTTCGACCCCTTTAACGCCGAGCAGAAAAACTACTGGCACCGAGATATTCAATTCAACCCAATATCCATCAAACAGCAGCAGCAACAGCTACGCAGTAGCAATGTTATGCATTTTCGCATAGCGCTAAAGCCCGAGCGTGGCTTGGAGTTAGTGCCGGGTACCCATCTGCGCTGGGACACGCCGGCAGAATACGCAGTGCGAAGCGGCGCCGAGGGACATCACCCCAGCGACGATTTAGCCCAAGGCAGAGCGATTGCACTCGATGCTGGCGATCTGTTGATTTTCTCAGCTAATATGATTCATCGCGGCTTGTACGGCATGGACCGCTTCGCCTTCGACTGCATTTTCTGCGACGCCGATCCCGAGTTGCTGGCCTTTGCCGATAGTGACTGTCTACCCGACGCCGAGCAATTGGCTGCTATCGAAAATCCGCTGGCCTTTAGCAACAATATTGCGTTAAAAGGTTCAGCGCTATAAACACTGGCGTTAATCGTCTAGCAAATGCTAACAACCCGGAGAGACTATGTCAGAAATTACGTTTTCCAATGCCGAGAAGGATGTCATTGTGAGTAAGATAAAGCGCTATTTTAGCGAGCAGCTGGATCAGGATATCGGTCAGTTTGACGCCGGCTTTTTGCTCGATTTTTTTGCTGAGGAAATAGGCGGCTACTTTTATAACCGCGGGTTATACGATGCTCAGGCGATATTAGAAGAGCGTCTAGATTCGTTTAAAGAGGCTATTTATGAGATCGAAAAACCGGCGCAAGCGCTGCGCTAGCGCATTAATAATGGCGATCATCGGGCAGTTACAGGGTATCGATTCAGGGCAAAAATAAAAGAATGACAAAAATCTTCGGCCGGCGCTTAAGGTAGGATAAAATAACCTAGGTAAGACTTATCAATGAAGATAGAGTAATCAAGGTAGCACAGAATAATCAAGGCAGAACAGCTGCAAAAGGGATCTAGCTGGCATAGCGATAACAGCAGGGTTGGCAAGGTTCAGTAAAACACTGGTAACCAAGTCAGCACTGATTGCGCGATTGAACAGGTGATAAAGACGATTGCCTGGGACAATAACAAGCAGGTTGTAACGTGGAAAATCAGGACCCCCTAATAGCCTCGGAGTCAGCACCACTGCTCTTTCCGGTCGGTGAAAGCAGCTGCGCTGTTATCGATGTAGCATCCGATCTGCGCCTCGAACTTGCCTGTTTGACTGAGCAGGTGCGCACCGATGTGCTAACCGGACTTTACAATTTCCGACATTTTCGGATTAGTCTGGAACAGGAAATGAAGCGCAGCCGGCGCAGCGAAAAGCCCACAGCGCTGATCATGGTAGATCTTGACCATTTCAAGGCCGTTAACGACCAGTGGGGCCACGAAGTAGGCAACCTCGCGCTGATTGCCACCGCCGAGGCGCTGCAAGAGGCGACCCGCGGCTTGGATATTTTGTGTCGCTACGGTGGTGAGGAATTTGCGTTGATACTGCCGGCGACAGAATTGTTGCTGGCAATGCACGTTGCCGAGCGTATCCGGGTCGCTATTGAAAACCGCCGGGTGATGGTGAAGCAGCAGCGCATTGCGCTAACAGCGAGTCTAGGCGTCGACATTTACAGCTATCGCCAGGGCGACAATCTCGAGCAGTTTGTCGCGCGTACCGATCAACAACTGTATCGGGCCAAACAGTCTGGTCGCAACCGGGTTTGCCACGGCAAGGCTGAAGAGCTGAAATCTGAGTTTGCGGTCAGTGTTGAGGAGCGCGCCCTGTTGTCAGGATTTTTTGGTGCCAACCAGGACTGAGCCCGCTATCCGGGGCTGCTCGTTTCAAACCTTTGCGGCTATTATCCCTACGCTGCAGCTGCTCTGCTAACGCGCTGCCGCTAATCGGCTGTGCAAAGTTTAGCGCTACTATATATACTTCTATGTTTTTGCCCTCAAGGAACAGTCATGCGTTTACCCGTAATAGTCGGTATGGGCGGTGTTAATGCCGCTGGCCGCAGCTCGGATTTTCAGAATTACCGCCGTATGGTGATCGAGCTATTACCCGCCGCTGAGCGCGAGCGCACGCTAGTAGGGCTGGCGGTAATGATGGGGCTGGTTAACGCTGAAGAGTCCGGCACTTATAGCCTTGGCGAAGAATCACTGAGTGCCGCCCAGGTGGCGGAGCGTTGCGGGGCGCAGGTACTTGCCGGCACCTTGGTGCGGCGGGTAGAAACCGATCACTTCGATGTCGACGCGCTGCACTGGCAAAGCAATGGCAGCCTAAGTGCCGACCCAGAGCAGCCAATAACGTTTTTACTGGCCAGTAATCAGCTGCCCAGCCCGGTCCCCGACAACTGGGCGGTTGAGCCGGCGGCAGACAAACAGCTTAAAGTCACGGTTAGCGGTGAGCTCAACGTCAAATTCGACGGCCTGCGAGACTTTCCGGTAAAGGCGGCGGGGCAGTTGCCCAGCGGCTTTGATATCAGCGTGCTGTACAAGTCACGCTTTCAGCCCAGAGGCTTGCAGATGGCGCTGTTTGGCGCCACCGACGCAGTGCGCTCGTTGGGCATTGAATGGAGCGAAGTGCTGGACCATATTCAGCCGGACCAAGTAGGGGTTTATTCCAGCAGCGGTTTTGGGCAGATGGACGCCAATGCCTACGGCGGCATGATGCAGTCTAGGCTGCGCGGCGATCGAGTGACCACCAAGGCACTGGCGATGGGGGTTAACTCCATGCCCACCGATTTTATCAACGCTTATGTGCTGGGCAATGTGGGTATTGCCAGCAGTTCGGTGGCGGCCTGCGCCAGTTTCTTATCCAATTTGCGCCATGCGGTCTCTGATTTGCAGGCCGGCAAAGTGCGGGTGGCAATGGTGGGCAATAGCGAGGCGCCGATAGGACCAGAGCTGATGGACGGTTTTGGCACCATGGGCGCACTGGCCACAGAGGACAATATGCGCAAGCTATACGGCGTTGATGAGGTCGACCACCGCCGTGCTAGTCGCCCCTTTGGTGACAATTGTGGTTTCACCATCGGCGAGTCTAGTCAGTACTTTATTTTGATGGACGACGAGTTGGCACTGCAACTCGGTGCCCGCTGTCTAGGCGCGGTCAGCGATGTTTTTGTCGATGCTGATGGCGTTAAAAAGTCGATTACTGCCCCGGGGCCAGGCAATTACATCACCATGGCTAAAGCGGCGGCGGCGGCGGTAGCGGTGGCGGGGGAAGAGGCGCTGCGAGACAAGAGTTTTGTTCTGGCCCACGGTTCTAGCACGCCGCAAAATCGGGTGACTGAATCGCAGATTTTTGATCAAGTGGCGCAGGCCTTTGATATTGAGCAGTGGCCGGTGCTGGCGGTTAAAGCCTATTTAGGTCACTCCATTGCACCGGCCAGCGGCGACCAGATGGCCGTGGCCTTAGGGGCCTTTCAATACGGTTACCTGCCGGGCATTACCACCATCGATAAGGTTGCCGACGACGTGGTGCAGGACCGTCTTAAGATGGGGCCTGCGCACCAGCTGCGCGATCCCGCCTCGCTGGAGGTGGCCATTCTTAATTCTAAGGGCTTTGGCGGCAACAACGCGTCGGCAGTGGTGTTGTCACCAACCCGCACCGAGGCGATGCTAGAAAAACGTCACGGCGAGCAGGCGATGGCTGATTATCGCCAGCGCCGGGAGTCGCGCTTAGCTGCCGCTGCCGCCTATTTTGAGGGCGCCGACCGAGGTGATTACGCGCCGATTTACCGCTTTGGCGAAAACATGATTGCCGACGACGATATTACTATCGACCGCAAGCAGCTGAAGATCGCCGGCATGACTAACGCCATCGAGCTACCCCAGCAAAGTGCCTACGATGATATGAAGGACTAGCCAGTATTGCGCATCGCTGCGGCAATGCCGGTAATAGTCACTAGCAACGCCTTGGCGAGAGCGGGGGGTTGGTTATCACCGGCGTCGCGATAGCGCTTTAGCAACTCCACTTGCAGCAGGTGCAGCGGATCGCTATAGGGGTCTCGTAGCGCTAGGCTGTGGGCAATTTCCGCCTCGCTCTGCAGCAGCGTGTCCTGGTTTTTAATACGGTTAACACTGGCAATCATCAGCCCTAGACGAGTACGTAACTCTACCCCAATAGGTTGCAGTTCGGCGTTGACTAACACCCGGTCGTAGTAGGCCGAGAGATCGCTGTCGGCCTTGGCCAAGACCATTTCTAACAAGTTAATCTGGGCGGTAAAATAGGGCCAGTGGTGAAACATATCTTGGAGCAAGGCCAGCTCGCCGTCGTCGATCGACTGCTCGAAAGCGCGATCGGTACCCAGCCAGGCCGGTACCATTAAGCGTTTTTGCATCCAGGCAAATACCCAGGGAATTGCTCGCAGGTCATCGACGCTGGGCACTGCGTTGGGATCGGAGGAACCGCGCCTAGCGGGCCTGCTGCCCAAGGCCAGTAGCGCCAGTTCTTCCAGTGGCGTGCCCTGATAAAAGTAGCGCACAAAATCACTGTTTTCTTTGACTAGCGCCGAGTAGGAGGCACAGGACTGGGCCGACAGCCGATCGAGAAAATCGCACCACTGGGGTTTGGGCTTGGCCAGCGGCAGCAGCGAAGCTTCGATGGTGGCGCTGAGCATCAGGTCGATATTTTGCACCGCCAGATCAACCGAGCCGTATTTAAAACGTATCATCTCGCCCTGCTCGGTCACCCGCATATGGCTGTTAACACTGCCCGGTGGCTGCGACAAAATGGCGTCTCTGGCGGGGCCGCCGCCGCGACCGACAGTGCCACCGCGGCCGTGAAATAGGGTAAAGTCGACCTCGTAGCGCTGACACAATTCGACAATTTTTTCCTGAGATCGGTACTGGGCCCAGGACGCGGCGAGCTGACCGGCGTCTTTGGCCGAGTCGGAGTAACCAATCATTATTTGCTGCTGATGGTCTACTGACTCCAGATAGCCCGGCACTTGGAACAACGTCTCCAAGGTTTCCAGCGAGCGATCTAGATCTGCCAGCGTTTCAAACAGTGGTACCACCGGCAGCGACAGCAGCAGCCCGCTTTTTTTCAGCAGGACTTTGACCGCCAAAATATCCGAGGCGTAGCGTGCCATGGAAATAATATAACAGCCGATACCGTCGGCCTGTACCTCGCCGACCAGACGCACACAAGCCAGCACCTCGGCTAGCTCGGCACTGCACTGCCAGCTGTGGGCCACCAGTGGGCGCGGGTTGTTTAGCTCCGCTACTAAAAACTCGCAGCGGCGCTGCTCCGGCCACTGCGAGTAATCGCCCAGCCCCAGATTACTAGTGATCTCGGCTAACAGCGCTTGGTGTTTGTCCGAGCTCTGGCGGATATCCAGCTGCCCGAGGGTGAGGCCAAAGCAGTCTAGTCTGATCAATACATCGCGCAGCAAACCGTCGGCGATAATGGCCATGCCACTTTCGCAAAGGGACTGGTAACACAGCCGCAGCGGCTGCTCTAAGGCCTCTCGTTCGAGCATAATTGCAGGCCCGTCAGCTCGGTCGTTACCTTCGGCCCAGTCCCGAGTGGCGGCCAGCCGGGCCCGCAGCGGGCGAATTAATGCCCGGTAGGGTTCGCGCGCCTCGGCGCCGACCTGAGCTATCAGTGCATTGCTGGCCTTGCCCATGGATAGCTGGGACAACAATTCATCCATATCGCGAATATACAAGTCTGCCGCCATCCAGCGGGCCAGGCTGAGCACCTCTCGAGTGACCGCAGCGGTGACATTGGGGTTGCCATCGCGGTCGCCGCCCATCCAAGAGGCGATGCGAATATTACAGTGCCCCGGCACCCGAGTATTGCCGGTGGCTTGCTCCAGCAGCTGATCAAAGCGCCGCTGCACCAGCGGAATGGCTTGCCACAGAGAGTTTTCGATTACCGCAAAGCCCCACTTAGCTTCGTCTTGGGGGGTGGGCCGGGTCTGGCGAATCTCGTCGGTATACCAGATTTCAGTGATCAGCCGGCTCAGTTGTTGGCGCGGTGCAGTGGCAATATCGCCGTCGCTGTTACTGTGCTGCAAAATAGCGGCAATACTGTCCAGCTTGTGAATGAGGGTGCGCCGAGAAATCTCTGTGGGGTGCGCGGTGAGCACTAATTCGCAGCGAATAGCCTGTAATTGCTCAGTCAGATCAGCGCTTGCAGCGCTGCTGGCAGCGGCGATATCAGTGCTAGCCGCCGCCTCAAGTTTATCGAACACAGTGGCTAAATGGTCGGCGCTGGGCTCGCCGGGTGACGGCAGCGAAGCAATTTGCTCAGCGATATTGGCAAGGCTTAAAAACTGAGAAAAAGCCCGGCATACCGCCAGTAGCTCATCGTCTGGCAGTGTTTTGAGACGTTCTAAAATGGGTGCAACATTGGCTGCTCCGTCTGAGCTGGCGAGGGAGCGGCTGTTTTTAGCCAGTAGCCGGATATCCTCCACCGTTTGTAAAAATGACGGCCCGTGGTCTCGACTGAAGGCTTCTCCGAGCAATTCGCCGAGGTTGCGAATATGATTTCTGAGGCGCTGATCACTGGGGTTGTTGTGCAATTCCATAAAAACTCCAAAGTGGTGATGCTAGCGGTCGTCTTTGCTAGTGCGGTGCTGCACTCGCTTTGTTGTTAGACCCCTTGTTACTCAATAGGCTGTTGCTAAGTGCAGTGTTTTTGTTGGCGGTAGTTCGATGGTGAGAGCAGGGGTGTTAGTGGCTGGGAAGCGCAGTAGCACTGCTCACACCGGGCTTACTATCGCCGAGCTTGCCCGCTGTATTCGGCACTAGGCCAATGGTGAAACGGCGATTGTAGAACGGCGCCGGTCCATGCTTTAATGCCGGGGCCGCAGCTAACTGCGGTATAAAACAATAATTGAGGAGAGTGCTATGGAGCTTATCGCCGTTGTCAGCGGATTGATAGTATTGGAATACTTTATTTTGACCATGTTGGTCGGTAGGGCCCGGGGCAAATCCGGTATTGAGGCACCGGCTATGACCGGCGATCCCGGACTGGAGCGGGCACTGCGAGTGCAGCTCAATACCCTAGAACAACTGATCATTGTATTACCGGGACTGTGGCTGTTCGGCACTTATATTAGCGCTACTTGGGGTGCCGGTCTCGGTTTGGTCTTTATTGTCGGCCGGGCGCTCTATGCCCAGGCTTATATGAGCGATCCCAGCCGCCGCGGCCCCGGATTTCTTATCGGTTTACTCGCCACAGTAGCGCTACTGCTCGGTGGTATTTACGGCGCGGTTATGGCGGCGCTGTAAGCCTGAGCAACACCGTGCTTGAGGACCGGGCCAGCCGGTGTTTGACTTATCTGCACGGTGTAACCTAACCGTTATACGCTTAGTTTTTAAACGTCGATGGGGCCTATAGCGCTGAGATTTATTGCTATCTGGCACTATTGCTCAGCGGTCAACAGTGGGCAAGTGCCGGCCATCAGTTAAGTGTTATCAACTAATCTTTGGCCACAGAAAGAGAGCCGCCGCTCAGCGTCGTCGGCCTCACTTTTTTGCGATGTTAGGTGACGCGCTGCTGGCGCTGCATTGGCGCTGTAAGGCAATAGATAAAATAACAGATAAAGCATTCAATAAAACATTCAATAAAACGATCAATAAAACAACAGACAGGCGAACAGCAAACAGACGCTTGTTGTCGTTATTTTCTCCGTGGAGGGGCAATGATAGTACGTGAAGCCAATAAAAGTGATTCAGCTTTAATTCTGAAATTTGTTAAAGAGTTGGCCATTTATGAAAAAGCTGAGCATGAAGTATTGGCGACTGAATCATCTATTGAAAATTCGATTTTCGGCGGTGAGTCGGCGACCAAAGCGGTTATTTGCGAGAGTGAAGGCGAAGCTATTGGTTTTGCCGTTTACTTTTTTAATTATTCAACCTGGCTGGCAAAACACGGCCTATACCTCGAAGATTTGTATGTAAGCCAAACAGAGCGAGGCCGTGGTGCCGGCAAGTTGCTGCTGAAACATTTGGCCAGAATTGCCGTAGATAAAGACTGCGGTAGATTTGAATGGAATGTACTCGACTGGAATCAGCCGGCTATTGAATTTTATAAGTCACTAGGCGCTAAACCAAAAGATGAATGGATTGGCTATCGGTCAAGCGGCGCCGAGCTATTGCATCTGGCTGAGTCCTAACACAGAAAAAATGAATAGCCGGCGCCTTTAGCTATGTACGCTAGCTATAGAGACACCGTGCAGCGCTGTGCTAATACCGCAGTTCGGCTCAATACAGCCAGAGTAAGTTACCGGTAAGTTTAACTGAGCGGCGCTGGTAAAGAGGCTCACCTAGTGTGTTGATGAATTAATCACTGAGCGCTAACAAGCATAACCGGCTGCCCTCGAAAAACCCGTTTCGGGGAAAGCGTACCTGCGGCCAGCTGCACAGGGCTAGTACAAAACTGGCTGCCAACAGTAACGTGCTCGCTATTGCCCCAGTCAAAATAGTCTAATGTCACCAACAGGCCAGCCAAGCTGCAAATACACCGACTCGGGCGTTAACTCTGCCGCTGGCTTCTGGTAAACTGCTGCGCTATGGATGTCTCACATATACTCAATGATTTAAACGATGCTCAGCGCGAAGCCGTTGCGGCTCCCGCCGGCAATTTGCTGATTTTGGCCGGTGCTGGCAGTGGCAAGACCCGGGTGCTGGTTCACCGTATCGCCTGGCTGATACAGGCCGAGGGCGCCTCCCCCAATAGCATACTGTCGGTGACATTTACCAATAAGGCGGCGCGAGAAATGCGCTCGCGCATCGACGATTTGCTAGGTACTGCCAGTGGCTGTATGGGCAACCCGCGAGGCATGTGGGTGGGTACCTTTCACGGTATTGCCCACCGGCTGTTAAAGGCTCACTGGGATGCAGTGGGGTTGCCACAAAACTTCCAAATTCTCGACAGCGATGATCAGCTGCGCATTGTCAAACGTATTCACCGGGAGATGGAGCTAGATGATAGCCGCTGGCCACCGCGTCAATCGCAGTGGTTTATTAACGGTCAAAAAGACGAGGGTTTGCGCGCCGCCCATATCGAAGACTACGGTAAGGATATCAACCACACCACCATGTTGCAGGTGTATCGGGCCTACGAGCAGGCCTGTGACCGCCAGGGCGTGGTCGACTTTGCCGAACTGTTGCTGCGAGCCCATGAGCTGTGGTTGAAAAACCCGGCCATACTCAAACATTACCAAGAGCGCTTTGGGCATATTTTGGTGGACGAGTTTCAAGATACCAACACCATTCAATACGCTTGGCTGCGGGTACTGGCTGGGCAAAAGCTGGCGGTGGTTGCGGTCGGTGACGACGACCAGTCTATCTACGGTTGGCGCGGTGCCAAAATCGAAAATATTCAGCAGTACTCGAAGGATTTCCCGCTTACCAAAATCATTAAACTTGAGCAAAATTACCGCTCCACCGCCACTATTTTGCAGGCCGCCAACGCGGTGATTGAGCACAATCAGGGTCGCCTTGGCAAAGAGCTGTGGACCGAGGGTCAAGAGGGTGAGCCGATTGCCCTGTACGCCGGTTTCAACGAGCAGGATGAGGCTCGCTTTGTGGTCGAGCGCATTGAAGAATGGTTTAAAGACGGCAATAATCGCAGCGACAGCGCTATTTTATACCGCTCTAACGCCCAGTCGCGAGTGCTGGAGGAGGCGCTGATTCGCATCGGTATGCCCTACCGCATCTACGGCGGCCAGCGCTTCTACGACCGGTTAGAAATTAAAAATGCGCTAGCGTATATGCGGCTGATTAATAACCGCGACGACAATACTGCGGTGGAGCGGGTGATCAATACGCCAACGCGGGGAATTGGCAACAAAACTATCGAAACGCTGCGCAACTACGCCCGCGAGCACGAGTTGTCGCTGTGGCAGGCGGGCAAGAAAATTATTGAGCAAAAGCTGCTGCCAGCCCGTGCCGCCAATGCCTTACTGCAGTTTCTTGAGTTGATCGATAATCTGGATAGCGGCACCAATGAGCTGACCTTGCACGAGCTTTGCGACGAAGTGGTTAACAACTCGGGGCTGCTGGAATTTCACCAGAAAGAAAAAGGCGAGAAAGGTCAAGCCCGGGTCGAAAACCTGCAGGAACTGGTGGTGGCGGCTCGTCAGTTTAATGCCGAAGACGTTGAGATTTCACCGCTGCAGGAGTTTCTCGACAGCGCCGCGCTAGATGCCGGTGAACAGCAGGCCGAGGAGTTTGAAGATTCGGTGCAGCTGATGACCCTGCACTCCGCCAAGGGCCTCGAGTTTCCGTTGGTTTTTCTAGTGGGCATGGAAGAAAATCTATTTCCGCACAAAATGTCGATGGATGAGTCTGGGCGCCTAGAGGAGGAGCGACGGCTGTGTTATGTCGGTATTACCCGGGCCATGCAGCAACTCTATATCACTTATGCCGAATCGCGGCGTATGTACGGCGACGTCAATCAGAATTCGCCGTCACGCTTTATTCGAGAAATTCCTAAAGAGCTGGTGCGCGAGGTGCGGCTCAATACCAGTATCAGCCGCCCAGCAACTTACGCCGGCCCCGATTTTAATGACGGCTATGCCATTCCTGAAACCGGGATTAGCCTCGGTCAGCAGGTATTTCACAATATTTTTGGGGTTGGCACCGTGCTTAATTTCGAGGGTCGCGGCCCATCTGCCCGAATACAGGTCAATTTTGATGACGAGGGCAGCAAGTGGCTGGTGTTGCAGTATGCCAATTTGGAAGCGGTGGGGTAATTCACTGAACACTGCCTGTAGCCAGATAAACCTTGCGCTGCCGCTGTATAGATGACTCAGCGGCGCTGTCGGTAGCAATCACTAGCAGTATCCAAAGCGACACTGAGAGCTATAGCCAAAGCTTTACCGAGCGTTACGCCTTAAGTTACGCCCAGAGTTACGCCAGAGTTACACTACAGTTAAACCCAGAGCTACACCGATCGCTGCAGCAATAATAAAAATACCACCTCATTTACCGCACTGGATCTACTATGAGTACCAAGACCTACTACCACCC